>CAZAEP010000189.1:0-5057 GCA_964484045.1 uncultured Sphingomonadales bacterium | reverse complement strand
GCGAACTTGTTCCACGGGCAGACGGCGAGACAGTCGTCGCAGCCGTAGATGCGGTTGCCCATGGCGGGGCGCAGGTCGCGCCGGATATGCCCCTTGTGCTCGATGGTGAGATAGGAGATGCAGCGCCGGGCATCGAGCTCGTAGGGCGCGGGGAAGGCATCGGTGGGGCAGATGTCGAGGCAGCGCCGGCAGGCCCCGCAGCGGTCCCGATGCGGCGCATCGGGCGCGAGCGCGAGGGTGGTGAAGACGGCGCCGAGAAAGAGCCAGGAACCGAAGTCACGGCTGACGAGGTTCGTGTGCTTGCCCTGCCAGCCGAGCCCTGCGGCGGCGGCGAGCGGCTTTTCCATCACCGGCGCGGTGTCGACGAAGACCTTCACGCCGGCGGCGAATTCCGCCGCCATCCAGCGCGCCAGCGCCTTGAGGCGCTTCTTGACCACCTCATGATAGTCACGATTGCGGGCATAGACCGAGATCGTGCCGCGCGCGGGCCGCGCGAGCGGCGCGAGAGGGTCCTCGGCGGGGCCGTAGTTCACCCCCAGCATGACGATCGCGCGCACCGCCGGCCACAGCGTGCGCGGGTCGCGCCGCCGGTCCAGCTTGGCCGCGAGCCAGTCCATGTCGCCATGCCGGTCGAGGGCGAGAAAGCGCTCCAAACGCAGCCCCGCCGCCGGCACGGCATCGGGCGCGGCGAAGCCCACGGCATCGAAGCCGAGCCGCCGGGCTTCGCGCTTGATCCGTTCCTCGATGGCGGCGCGGGCAGTCAAAAGTCGAGCTTTTCATAGTGTCTGGGCGGCGCCAGTCCGGCGATGCGATCGGCCAGCACGAGGCGCACCGCGCGGCGCGATTTCACCCGCATGTACCAGTCCTTCGCCGCCGGATAGCGTTCCCAGGCGATATCGCCGAAATAGTCGACGATCGAGAGATGGGCGGCGGCGGCGGCATCGGCAAGGCTGAATTGCGGCCCGGCGAGATAGTGCCGGCGCTCGGCGAGGTGCCCGACATATTCGAGATGGGTCCTGAGATTGTGATGCGCCGAGCGAATGCACTCGCTGTTCGTCTCGCCCATGCGCAGGAAGCGACGATAGAGCTTCTCGCCGACGAGAAGGCGGGTGACCTCGCGCTCGCACTTGCCCATGAACCAGCCCACCAGCCGTCGCACCTCGGCGCGGGCGGCGGGCTCGCCGCCGATGAGAGGCGGCTCGGCATGGGTCTCGTCGAGATATTCCGCGATCGCCACCGCATCCGCGAACGGCCGCCGGTCCTCGACCAGCACCGGGACGGTGCCCGCCGGATTGAGGCGCAGAAAATCGGGGCGTCGCTCCCAGGGCTTCTCGAGCACCAGTTGCGCCTCCAGTCGCTTCTCGCCGAGCACGATGCGGACCAGCCTTGAACCGGCGTCGAGCCAACTGTGATGGAGCACTCTCATGATCAGGCACGCAGGACCGTGCGGTCGTCGCCGAATCGGGTTGTCTTTCCCATGGCGAGCGATATAGCCTGTCACGGGGGCGAGCGCCAGCGTGTGAACGTGCCGCGGTTGCGCCGAGTGAGCAGGGGATCTATGGAGCCGTTCGTCCGCCTCGTCGACATCGAAAAGCGCTTCGGCGATCATCTGGCGGTGGACGGCCTCTCCTTCGCGGTCGCGCCCGGCGAGGTGTTCGGTTTTCTCGGTCCCAACGGGGCCGGCAAGACCACCTCGATCCGCATTCTGCTCGACATTCTCTCCCCCGATCGCGGCACGGTATCGGTTCTCGGCGCGCGCTCCGCCCTCGCGGTCGCCGATCGCGTCGGCTATCTGCCCGAGGAACGCGGGCTCTACAGGAACATGACGGCGGAAGGCGTGATCACCTATCTTGCGCGCCTCAAGGGCCTCGACGCGCGTACCGCCCGCCGGCGCGCCCGCGACCTGCTCGAACGCTACGGCCTCGGCGACGTCGCCCGCCGCCGCGTCAAGCAGTTGTCCAAGGGCATGGCGCAGAAGGTACAGGTGCTCTCGACGCTTGCCCACGACCCCGACCTGCTCATTCTCGACGAGCCCTTCTCGGGGCTCGATCCGGTCAATCAGCAGGTGCTCGAGCAGGTGCTGCGCGACCTGAAGGCGGCGGGCAAGACGGTCATCTTCTCGACCCATGTGATGCAGCATGCCGAGCGCCTGTGCGACCGCATCCTGCTGATCGCGAAGGGCCGCGACATCTTCTCGGGGACCGTCGACGAGGCCAAGGCGCGTCTTGACATCCGCCTGCGTCTGCGCACCGAGGGCGATATCGCGCCGCTCAGAGCCCTGCCCGCGATCAAGCGCGTCTTCAGGCGCCGGAGCGAGGGCGATGTGGCGGAATGGGAGTTCCGCGCCGCGCGCAGCTTCTCGGTCGAGCGCATGATCGAGACCTGTATCCGCCACAGGATTCCGATCCGCCATTTCACCATGCTCGAGCCCAGCCTGCATGACGTCTTCGTGCGCCTCGTGCGGGCCGAGGACGCGCCGGCCGGCAGGGAGGCGACGACCTGATGCGCGGCATCTTCCTCATCGCCCAGCACGAGTTCATCGAAACGGTGAAGACCAAGAGCTTTCTCGTCTCGCTGCTTCTGATCCCGCTCATGCTCGGCCTCGGGATCGTGATCCCGACATGGATCGAGCGCCAGACCGCGGTCACGCGGACGATCGCCGTGGTCGATCTCGCCGGCGGCTACGGCCCGCGCATCCGCGCCGCTGTCGAGCGCCGGTATGCGCGCAGGGTGCTGGCGGCGCTCCACGCCCATGTCCGCGCCTATGCCGATCCGGCCTACAGGACCGCGCGCGGTCTCGACATGGCCAAGGTCCCGGCGCTGCTGCTCAAGCGTGGCGACGACATCTCCGATGCCGAGGCCGACCGCTTCCTTGCCGCCGGCGGGGCCCGGTGGGCGCTCGATCTGGCGCGGCCCTATCTGCGCGCCGAGGCGCCGGAACCGAAACTGCCGCCGCGCACGCTGCGCGCCATCGCGCTGCCCGACCCGCCGCCGCCGGACGTCCTGCTGGCCGATCCGGCGGAGGCCCTGCGTCCCTGGCTCGACGGCGGGCGAACGGTGTCGCATGATGGCGCGAGGGTGGCGGTCGATGCCGTCGTCGTCATTCCGCCCGGTGTGCGGGGCGCGCCTGCCGGGTCGCCCGCCGCGCTCGGTCGCGGACAGCCGCGGGAAAGCGTGCAGATCTGGAGCGCCGGCGCCCTGCCGCGGGGCGTCTCGCGCACGCTCGGCGACATTCTCGACCGCATTTTCCGCCATGATGCGCTCATCGCCGTCGCCGGCAATCCCGACATTCTCGCCGCCGACCGCATCCGGGCCCCGGTGCTGGCGCTCGACATCTCCGCACCCGGCGGCCGCGCCCTGACCATGGCGGACACGGTGCGCCGCATCCTGCCGCGCGCTCTCTCGGTGCTGCTCGTCTACTTCCTCTACATCAACATGTTCATGCTGATGTCGAACACCATGGAGGAGCGCTCCAACCGCATCGTCGAGGTGCTGATCTCCTCGGTCACGCCGCAGGCGCTGATGATCGGCAAGCTTCTCGGCTCCTCGCTCGTCGCCGTCGCCATGTTCGGCTTCTCGGTGCTGGCCTTCCTCGGCATCTTCTCGGTCGCGGGCGACAGCGCGCTCGTCGAGTTCGCCGGCATCGTGCTCGGGATTCTCAAGGGCTCGCCGATCCTGCCGGCGCTCTTTCTCTATTTCATCCTCGGCTATTTCCTCTTCGCCGGCATCTTCCTCACGCTCGGCGCCTTCGCCGAATCGAGCAAGGACGTGCAGAATCTTTCGCTGCCGGTGGTTCTCTTCATGGCGATGATGCCGATCGTCGTCGTCGCCTTCGCCGACGATCCCGACGGGACCAGCGCCAAGGTGCTCTCCTTCCTGCCCTTCTTCGGCCCCTTCATGATGATGGCGCGGGCCGCGGCGAACCCGCCGCTCCTTGAGATCCTGGGCTCGGTCGCGGTGCAGCTTCTCACCATCGCCGGACTTTTGTGGGGGGCGGCACGAATCTTCCGCATCGCCATCCTGTTCTCGGGCAAGCCGCCGCGGCTCGGTCAGCTTTTCCGCCTGCTGCGCAGCGCGCAATAGCCGGGTCGCGCCTACGCCTTTTCCAGAGCCTGCTCGAGATCGGCGATGAGGTCCCCGGCGTCCTCGATGCCGATCGACACCCGGCACAGCGAATCGGTGACCCCGGCGATTGCGCGCAGCTCCTTCGGCACGCCGGAATGGGTCGTGCTCGCGGGGTGGCTGATCAGCGTCTCGGTGCCGCCGAGGCTGACCGCGAGCTTGAGCACCCGGAGCGCGTTGAGGAAGCGGAAGGCCCCCGCCTCCCCGCCCTTGACCTCGAAGGCGAAGGTCGAGCCCGGCGACAGGCACTGGCGGCGGTAGACCTCGTAGTCCGGATCGTCCGGCGTGAGAAAGCCGAGATAGTGGACGGCCTCGATCTTGGGGTGGTCCCGGAGATACTCGGCGACGCGCCGCGCGTTCTCCACCGCCCGCTCGAAGCGGATCTTGAGCGTCTCGAGGCTGCGCAGGACCATCCAGCAGGTGTGCGGGTCGATCTGGTTGCCGACCGCACCGCGGAACATGCGCATCGGCTTGAGAAACTCGTGCGATCCGGTGGCCGCCCCAGCGACGAGATCGGAATGGCCGCCGATATATTTGGTCATCGAATAGAGCACGATGTCGGCGCCGTGTTCGAGCGGCTGCTGATAGACCGGTCCGAGAAAGGTGTTGTCGACCGCGAGCGGCGGCGGCGCGCCGGCGCCGTTGCGGACTTGACGGCGCTTCTCGGCGACATGGGCGAGGTCGACGAGACCGTTCGTCGGATTGGCCGGGGTCTCGATGAGGACGAGGCCGTCGGGGCCGAGCTCTTTCGCCTTCGCGAAGGCGGCATCGACGGCATGCCGGGTTTCGTTGGCGGGGAAACCGACCGTCCGGATCCCCCATTTGGGCAGGAGATTGAGAAGCAGGGTCTCGGTGCCGCCGTAGATCGGCTGCGAATAGATGAGCACCTCGCCGGGCTGCATATGGGCCATGATGCAACTGTAGATCGCCGCCAT
>CAZAEP010000188.1:0-5071 GCA_964484045.1 uncultured Sphingomonadales bacterium | reverse complement strand
CCTCCATCATCGCCCGCTCGGCCCGGAAATCGGGATGTCCGCGCCAGGCGATATCGGCAAGCAGGCAGGCTCCATGGCGCAGACGTCGCATTGCCGGCGTTTCCGTGTCGTCGAAAAGAGGGTCGCTCCACCGCATCAGCGCTTCGCCATGTTCGGGAAAGCGGCCGTGGTCGCGGGCGATCTCGGTCGCAGCGGCAAGAAACGGATCCTCCGCCCGCTCCGCAGGTGAAAGGCGATCGAAAACGAGGCCCTCGCGCAGGCCCAGCGCGGACGTCACGACGGCACGCGGCCGCATGCGCGCCAGCAGCTTGTGCAGAACCAGAGCGGCGGTGGGCACGGTCGCCAGGCGCCCGGCCGAAATGTCGGCCACGCCGGCGAGGCTCTCGGGATGCTGACGCGATACCAGCCTGGCCAGCGTGCGGGCGCGTCCACCCGGCAGACGGTAGCCGTGCAGGACCGGCAGGGACGCGCGTTCCTGCACCATGTGGAGCCGCGAGAGCGCCCGCCAGTTTCCCCCGACGATATAGAAATCCTTGCCCCGCCCCTGCCGAAGCCAGGATACCTCCTCAAGCGCATCGCGAACGGCATGGGCCATCGCCCGGCGATCGTCCCCGAAACGCCCGAGAAGCGCCAGGGTGCCGATGGGAATCGTCGCGCGCTCGGCGATCTCGCCGCCGCCGACCCGAACGAGCTCCAGACTGCCGCCACCGAGATCTCCCACGATGCCGTCGGCCTCCGGAATGCCGGATATGACGCCGAGAGCCGAGAGACGCGCTTCCTCGCCGCCATCGAGGAGGCGCACGACGATCCCCGTCTCGGCCTCGATCCGACGCAGGAACGCAGCGCCGTTCCGGGCCTCGCGCACGGCGGCGGTCGCCACCGCCTCGATCTCGCCGACCCGCATCGCCGCGACAAGCAGGGCGAAGCGGCGCAGGGTCCCCAGAGCCCGTTCCATCGCCGCGTCGCCCATCCCGCCGCTCTCGGCGACCGCAGCACCGAGACCGCAAAGAACCTTCTCGTTGAAAAGGACGTGCGGATCGCGGCGCAATCCGTCATAGACCACGAGCCGCACCGAGTTGGATCCGACGTCGATCACCGCAAAGGGCGTTCGAGTCGTCGAGTCCGCCCTGCTCTCGCGCGTCCGGCTCACGCTCCCTACCGTCCGCCTTCGCCATCCGCCGCAGGCGCGTGCCGCGCCACGACGAGCTTCGCCGGCCGTGCCTCCTCGAGCGCCCGACCGCGTCCGGACAGACTCGGATTGTTCATGAAATATTCGTGCGCCGAGAAGGGCGTCTCATCGCCCTGCGGACGGATACGGAGATATTCGCCCTCCGGCCCGAGCACCCAGCTTTGTACATTGTCCTTGAGATTGGCGACCATCACCTGACCCGTGATCTGCTCGTGGACGGTCGGGTTCTCGATCGGCACCAGGGTTTCGACGCGACGATCGAAATTGCGCGGCATCCAGTCGGCCGAGGAAATGAAGACCCGCGCCTGCCGCGACGGCAGCCCATGGCCACTGCCGAAACAGGCGATGCGCGAATGTTCGAGAAAGCGGCCGATGATGCTTTTTACCCGGATCGTCTCGGACAGCCCCGGCACCCCCGGGCGCAGGCAGCAGATGCCGCGCACCACGAGATCGATCTCGACGCCCTCGATCGAGGCTTCGTAGAGCTTGTCGATGATCTGCGCATCCACCAGCGCATTCAGCTTGGCCCAGATCGCCGCCGGCCGCCCGGCCCGCGCGTGGGCGATCTCCTCGTCGATGAGCGCGACCAGATGATCGCGGATATCGAAGGGCGACATGGCGAGCTTTTCCATATCGTGCGGCCGCGCATAGCCGGTGACGTAGTTGAACAGACGCGCTGCATCGCGACCGAGGGCGGCATCGGCAGTGAAGAAACTGAGGTCGGTATAGTAGCGCGCCGTCACCGGATGGTAATTGCCGGTGCCGTAATGGACGTAGGTGGCCAGTGCGCGTCCCTCCCGGCGCACGATCATGGTCACCTTGGCGTGGGTCTTGAGATCGAGAAAACCGAACACGACCTGGGCGCCGGAGCGTTCGAGGTCGCGCGCCCATTTGATGTTCTGCGCCTCGTCGAAGCGGGCCTTGAGCTCGACCACCGCGGTCACCGACTTGCCCGCCTCCGCGGCTTCCTTCAGGGCATCGATGATCGCCGATTGCGAACCGGCGCGATAAAGCGTCTGCTTGATCGCCACGACCTCGGGATCGCGGGCCGCCTGACGCAGGAACTGATGCACCACGTCGAAGGATTCATATGGATGGTGGACGACGAAGTCCTTGGCCCGTATGGCCTTGAAAATATCGCCGCCATGATCGCGCACGCGCTCGGGATAGCGCGGATTATAAGGCTTGAAGCGAAGTTCGGGCAGATCGTCGATGATGAGCTGCCTGGTGTCGCAGATGCCCAGAATCCCGTCGACGCAGGTCACCGAATCCTGGTCGACATCGAGCTGCTCGATGACCAGCGCGGCCAGTTCCGGCGGCATGCCGCGGTTCATCTTGAGCCGGATCACGCGCCCCCGACGGCGGCGTTTGAGCGCCGTCTCAAAGAGGCGGATAAGGTCTTCGGCCTCCTCCTCGATCTCCACGTCGCTGTCGCGGATGATGCGAAAGACACCGCTTCCCCTGACCCGGTAGCCGGGAAAGATCTGATCGAGGAAGAGCGAGATCAGCCCCTCCAGCGGCAGGAAGCGGATCGCGCGCCCCGGCAGGCGAACGAAACGTTCCACCTGATCGGGGATCGGCAGCAGAGCGTTGATCTCGCGGCCGTCCCCGACCCGTTCGAGCGCAAGGACGAGCGAGAAGCCGAGATTGGGGAGGAAGGGAAAGGGATGCGCCGGATCGATGGCAAGCGGCGTGAGGACGGGAAAAACGTTGGCGAGAAAGAAGTCCTCGAGCCACTCCCGCTCCTTTCCGGAGATCTCCCCGGCGTCGAGAACCGCGATCCCGGCATCGCACAGCTCGCGACGCAATTGCCGCCAGGAGCGCTGCTGTGCGGACATCAACTGATCCGCCGTCTCGTTGATGCGTACCAGTTGCTGCGCCGGCGTCAGTCCGTCATCGGAGACGACATCGAGGCCGGAATCGATGAGGCCGCGCAGACCCGCCACGCGGACCATGTAGAACTCATCGAGATTGCTCCCCGAGATCGAGAGAAACCGCACCCGCTCGAGCAGCGGGTGGTTGGGGTTGTCCGCCTCTTCGAGAACCCGCGTATTGAACTTCAGCCAGGAAAGCTCGCGATTGACATATTTCTCGCGCGCCGGCGTCAGGGCGACGACGTCCCTTGCCGATTTCCCGTTTTTCCTGATCTGCGCGCGCTCGTCCATCATTCGCCCGTTCGTCCCGGCCACCCCGTTCGGGAATATAAGATGGCCGGCAGGATTTTAACACCGGAAGCCTGACAGAAGCTCAACGCGGTACGTGCCGTGTCAGGACCTCCCGCGCGAGAGCAACGGTGATCGCCCGGCCGCGCCTCAGGGATTCCCGATCGAGCGCCGCGACTGCCTCGCGAACCGCGGCAAAGGAGCGTTCGATCCGCGGCAGAAGAAACGCCACGACATTGGGAGCGACGATGAGCTGCCGGTCCGCCAGTTGCTTGACCAACACCGCGGCGAGAAGGTCGTCGTCGGGCCCCTCGATGCCGGCCACCGGCATGGCTGCGAGCCGCGAGCGCAGATCGGCGAGCGTCACCGGCCAGCGTGCCGGGGAGCGGCGGGCGGTGAGAAGCAGCCAGCCGCCGCGCTCGCCGACCCAGTTGTAGAGATGCAGAAGATCGGCCTCGGCGAGACGGCCCGCCTCGAGGGCGACGGGCGCATCCTCGAGAATGATCGCCGGCGCCTCTTCGAAGGACGCGCGGCGAAGCGCCTCCGCGACCGCCTCCGGCACCAGCCGCCTTGCGCACGCACGCGTCTGCCATACCGCGGCGAGATGCGACTTGCCTGCACCGGCAGGGCCTGCAAGGGCGAGCGCGTGGCTCGGCCAGTGCGGCCAGCGATCGATCATCGCCACCGCCGCCGCATTGGGCTCCGCGACGAGAAAGTCGGCCCCTTCATTGCTCGCGCGGTGGGGAAGATCGAAGGCCAGTTGGCTCATTCCGGCTCCTGCATCCGTTCGCCCGTCTCGTCCGCACGGTAGCGGGCGAGGGTCGTCCGCACCAGCACGGCGATCACGGCAGCCGCCGGGATGGCGATCAGAACGCCGACGAAACCGGCGATCTCTCCGCCAGCGAAAACCGCGAACAGCACCCACAAGGGATGCAGCCGCACATGACGTCCGACCAGCCGCGGTGTCAGCACCGTGCCCTCGAGGGCCTGTGCGATCCCCCATATCGCGGCGACGAGCCCGAGCTGCCCCCAGTCCGGTCCCCACTGAACGAATCCCACCGCCAGCGCCAGCGCCGCGGCAAAGACCATGCCGACGAAAGGAATGATGGTGAGAACACCGGCGAGCAGTCCGAGCAGAAGTCCGTAATTGAGACCGATCGCGGTCCATCCCGCGGCGTAGAGTACGGCCATCACGAAGACGACGCTCAACTGCCCGCGCACGAATCCCGACAACACGGTGTCGATGTCGCGCAATGCCGCCTTGATCGTCGGCGCCTCGGCGGGCGGCAGAAGGGTCTCGAGCTGCACCATGATGCGGTCATAGTCGCGCAGGAGGTAGAATGCGACCACCGGCGAGATGAGGATCAGCGACAGCAGATTGAAGAACGCGAGGCCGCCGGCGAAAAGCCCGCGAATGAATCCGCCGGCGGCGGCAAATCCCTTTTCGGCGGCAGCCGTCAGAACGCCTTCGGCCTCCTGTCGGACGCCCTGCCCGAATTCCGACGTGACCACGGAGAGCAGCGACTCCGTCTTCGCCCGAAGTGTCGCGAGGAGTCCCGGCAGGGCATGGAAAAGTTCGCCGATCTGTGTCTGCACGAGCGGCAGGAGAGCGCCGATGACGGCGGCCGCGACGAGGAAGAAGAAGCCGATGATGAGCCCTGCCGCCAGCCCCCGCGGCACACCCCTCGCCTGGAGGCGGTCGGCCAGCGGGTCGAGCAGA
>CAZAEP010000187.1:0-5198 GCA_964484045.1 uncultured Sphingomonadales bacterium | reverse complement strand
TGTGCAGATCGGCTACACGGATGTGAGCCTTGCGGAGTGGGGCTC
Source organism: uncultured Sphingomonadales bacterium (assembly GCA_964484045.1). Taxonomy (GTDB): domain Bacteria; phylum Pseudomonadota; class Alphaproteobacteria; order Sphingomonadales; family Rhodothalassiaceae; genus J134. Next base: position 5,153 of record CAZAEP010000187.1, on the reverse strand, counting down.
ATGGAGGCAAGCGTTGGATCGAGTTGGACTCCCCTTGGAGGGGATCCTGGTGGCGGGGGGCTTGATCTGTGGGATAGGGGCAGTGGCTGCCGCTGTAGTACCGCTGCCCGGCGGACGCCTGGGGCCCGGGCGACTGATGCCTCCGAGGGGAGCACGGTGGTTGCTCGTCGCCTTCCTGCTCGTCTATCTGCCGCGCGGGCGCGCCATCCGCGGCGCCATCCGGGCCGAAGGGCGCTACGACATCCTGGAGCCGCGGGCGCAGCAGGCGCGGCTCACCGGTCGGGCGGCGCGGGCGCAGGCCGCGCATCAGAACATGACGGAGGCCTTCGCGCCCTTCGCCGCGGCGGTGCTGCTGAACCACATCCTGCCGAGCGACCCCCTCTGGCGCGACGGTCTGGCGCTCGTCTTCATCGCCGCGCGGCTTGTCTACTACCCGGCCTATCTCAATGACTGGGGCTACGGCCGCACCGCCGTCTGGGCGGTCGGCTTTCTCGCCGTGATCGGCCTCTTCCTGCTGCCGGCCTTCGCCTGAACCTCAGCGCCGCGCGCGGCACGCCGCCCCATAGGCCTCGCGATAGGGGCGGTCGAAGCAGGCGCGAAGTCCCGCCACGATATCGAGATTGGCCATGCGATGCCGGCGCGCGGGCGGCGGGTCGAAGAGCGTGCGCGGCGCCGGCGGGGGCCCGCCGCCCATCTCCTCGTAGATCTCCTCGAGCGCCGCCCGGTCGCGGGCGAGAAAGGCGTCGGTCGCCCGCACATAGGCATTCCATTCGCTCGGGCGCGCGCGGACGGACGGACCTTCCGGATACAGCGCATGCGCCAGATGCGCCCGTGCGGCGGCATAGTCGCCGCGAAAGGCGTGGACCTGTGCGGCGTGGAAACGAAGCTCGGGCTCGGCTTCGGCGATGTCGGGATGGGCCGCGATATAGGCCTCGATCAGCGCCGCCGTGTCGGCGAGACAGCCGGCCTCGAACCAGGGCCGCCAGCCGCCCGTGCCGTCCTGGTCGAAGGCCGCATAAGGGAGCGCGAGCAGGCGTGTCCGTTCCGCCGCGGGGATGCGGCACTCGCCGCGCGAAAGCGCCTGCGCACCCGCCGCCTGCGGCAGAAGAGCGGCGGCGAGGCCGAGGGTGACGGCAAACAGGCGGTGCTTCATGTTCCGAGCGCCTCCGCGACGAGCTCTTTCAGATCGCTTTCGGGCCGCGCGCCGTAATGCGAGATCACCTCCGCGGCGCAGATCGAGGCGATGCGTCCCGCGGTGGGCAGGTCGTATCCGCGCGCATAGCCGTAGAGGAAGCCCGCCGAATAGAGATCGCCGGCCCCGGTGGCGTCGACCACGCGCGTCACCGGCTCGGCGTCGATCCGGTGCGCGGCGCCGTCGTGCAGGATCACCGAGCCCTGCTCGGAACGGGTCACCGCCGCCACCTTGACGCGACCGTGGAGCGCCCCGAGCGCGACCTCGAAGTCCGGCGTCTCGAAGAGCGCGAGCAGCTCCGCCTCGTTCGCGAACAGGATGTCGACATGATGATCGACAAGCTCGCGGAACTCGGCGCGCCAGCGCTCGACGCAGAAGGAATCGGAGAGGGTGAGCGCGACCTCGCCTCCCGCCTCATGGGCGAGCGCCATCGCCTTGCGGAAGGCCTTCTTCGCCTCCGGCGGGTCCCACAGATAGCCCTCGAGATAGACGATCTTCGCGGCCGCGACGAGATCGGGGTCGATATCGGCTTCCGAGAGCTGCACGCAGGCGCCGAGATAGGTGTTCATACTGCGCTGGCCGTCGGCCGTGACAAGGACGAGGCAGCGTGCGGTGGCATCGCCGTCGGCGGCCATCGGCGTCGTGAAGCGAACGCCCGCGGCGCGGAGATCGTGGGCGAAGACGCGTCCGAGCTGATCGTCCTTCACCTTGCCGATATAGGCCGCACGGCCGCCGAGAGCGGCGAAGCCGGCGGTGGCATTGGCGAGCGAGCCGCCCGACACCTCGACGCCGGGGCCCATGGCCTCGTAGAGCGCCTCGGCACGGTCGGCGTCGATCAGGGTCATCGCGCCCTTGGCGATGCCATGGGTCCTGAGAAAGTCGTCGTCGGTTCGGCTCAGCACATCGACGATGGCATTGCCGATGCCGACGAGTTCGAGCGGCTTGTCGCCCACGGAACGCTCCTTTCCTGTCCATCCGGGGTCGAAATCGGCGGCGAGTATAACCTTCGCGGCGACGCTCACAAGCCGCTGACTTTTCCGCGCGAGCCGTTATGCTTCGAGGCCGCGGCACGATGGACGGCAGGACGAGGAGCGCCATGCGCATTCTGACCGCAGCACGACTGGCATTCGCCCAATTGAACGATCCCGCCTTTCGCGGCGTCTTCCTGCTCGGGCTGGTCCTTTCCGGGATCGTCTTTCTCCTGCTGCTCGCCGCTCTCGTCGCACTCGTCCCGCTCGTTCCGGACAGCGGCATCGGCTGGCTCGACGGCGCCGTCGACTGGGCCGCCGGGCTTTCGGTCGTGCCGATCTTCCTCCTCGCCCTGTGGCTCCTCTTTCCCGCCGTGATGACCTCGGTCATGAGTCTGTTTCTCGATCGCGTCATCGACGCCGTCGAGGCGCGTCACTATGTCGGAGCGCGCGGACGGCGGCGCGCCCCGCTCCACGAGGCGGTCTGGCTGGCGGTCCGCCTGTCTCTCATGGTGGCGATCCTCAACCTCCTGGCGCTGCCCTTCTATGTGGCCCTTCTCGTCACCGGGGTCGGCAGCTTCGTGCTCTATCTTCTTCTCAACGGCTATCTTCTGGGCCGGGAATATTTCGAGATGGTGGCGGTCCGGCACGGCGGGCTGCGCGATGCCGCACGCCGCCGCAAGGCGCAGAGGGGCGAGGTCTTTCTCGCCGGGGTCGCCCTCGCCGCGCTGTTCATGATCCCGATCGTCAATCTCGCCGCGCCGGTGGTCGGAGCGGCGATGATGACGCACCTCTTTCACGGGGTCCGTTCGCGGAGCGCGGAGCGCGGCACATGAAACGCCCGTGGCGCCTCGCGCTCCTCTTGCCGCTCGGCGGCTGCAGCCTGCCCGCACCGCCGCCGCCGCCCGCCCCGGCCCCTGAACCCGTGCTCGCCCCCGAGGCCGGTCCGCCGCTGCCGCCGCCGCCCGTGCCCGTGCCGCCGACCGCGGCCATGATTCTCGACCGGACCGCGGCCGAGGTGCAGGCGATCCTCGGGCACCCGACGCTGGTGCGGCGCGAGGACGGGGCGCAGATGATGCAGTTCGCGGATCCCGTCTGTGTGCTCGATGTCGTTCTCTATCCGCCCGCGCCGGGCGCGCATTTCCGCGCCCGCCACCTTGCGGCGCGAACGCCGGCGGGCGCGACGCTCGACACCGCGACCTGCCTTGCGGACCTGGTGCCGAAGGACCGCTGGCCGCGGGCTGTTCCGGAGACTCAGGCCGACTTGCCGGGATAGGGACAGAGGTCGGCGACGATGCAGGCGCGACACAGCGGCCGGCGCGCCTTGCAGACATAGCGGCCGTGCAGGATCAACCAGTGATGGGCGTGGCGGCGATAGCGCGGCGGCACCACCTGCATGAGCTTGTCCTCGACCTCGCGCGGAGTCCTGCCGGGCGCAAGGCCGAGGCGGTTGGCGACGCGGAAGATATGGGTGTCGACGGCGATCACCGGCTCGCCGAAGGCGACGTTCAGCACCACGTTCGCGGTCTTGCGCCCGACCCCGGGCAACGCTTCGAGCGCCTTGCGATCGCGCGGCACCTTGCCCTCGTATTTCTCCACCAGAATCTTCGAAAGATCGTAGATATGCTTGGCTTTGCTGTTGAAAAGGCCGATCGTTCTGATGTGCTCCCGGATCCCGTCGATACCCAGCGCGAGCATCTTCTCGGGTGTGTCGGCGACGGCGAAAAGCTTGCGTGTCGCCTTGTTCACCCCGACGTCCGTGGCCTGCGCCGAGAGCACCACGGCGACGAGGAGGGTATAGGGATTGCTGTATTCGAGCTCGCTTTTCGGCGCCGGATTGGCGGCTTCGAAGCGGCGAAAGAGCTCTTCGACTTCGGCGGGTGTCATCGCGTGCGGGCCCTCCGGCGGCAGGATATGCTATGAAGGGGTTCTAAAGCTGCGAGAAGGGGATTGTCCATGCACGAGGCGTCGACATTGGCCCTGAGTCCGGCGGAAGCCCGGCTGGTGGGACCGGCACCGAAGGGAAGATTGTGGTTCGATGCGGTTCTGCGCCCGCATCGCTCGCTCGGGGGACGCGGATTTGTCGCCCTGATGGTCGCGGTGGCGCTCGTCAGCGCCCTCGCAGCGGGGCGGTTCCTTCTGCTCGGCGCCTCACCGGTCGCGGCCTTCTTCCTCCTTGATGCGGTGCTTCTTTATGGCGCGTTCCGCCTCTCCTATGCCCGCGCGCGCAGTTTCGAGACGGTGCGTCTCGCGCGCCATGTCCTCGATGTGGCTCAGGTCGACTGGCGACATCGCGTGCGGCGAGCCGCGCTCAATCCGCACTGGGTGCGGCTCGAGCAGGCGCCCGCCGTGCGTCTGTGCGAGCGCCGTCATCGCATCGAGCTCGCGTCCTTCCTCTCGCCCGCGGAGCGGGCCGAATTCGCCGCCGCGCTCGGCATCGCTCTCCATGCGGTGAAGACCGGTCAGCCGCCGGGGGTCTCATGGACATCGGACTGAGGACGGATCATGGCCCTTTGTGCCTTGACAACCTGTGATCGAGTTGATCTAGCTATTGACGACGACTCGGAAAATGGCTATATGAGGGTCGAGCCACCCTATCGGCATGACCGATAGGCCCCCCACGGGTCTCGGCCCGTGGGGATTTCTTTATGAACAGCGTGCACGAATCCAGACGACGTGCCGGTTTCTATGTCGACGGCTTCAACCTCTATCACGCACTCAATGATCTGAGCGTGCCCCACCTAAAGTGGCTCGACCTGTTCTCCTTGGCTGAACGCATCAGTGGGAAATGCGGTGAGCGGATCGTCCGCGTCGTGTATTGTTCAGCATTTCCAACCCATCTGGAGGACGACTCCAAACTCGAACGACATAAGGCGTATGTCACCGCTCTCCGGTTCCGGGGCGTCGACTGCGTTCTTGGCAGATTCAAGAAACGCCCACTCACCAGATGTTCCCGTTGCAACCATTCCTGGCAGAGCCATGAGGAGAAGGAA
>CAZAEP010000186.1:0-5217 GCA_964484045.1 uncultured Sphingomonadales bacterium | reverse complement strand
CGCGGGTTCATCTCGATCACCACCATCCGCCCGTCGGCGGGATTGACCGCGAACTGCACGTTCGAGCCGCCGGTCTCGACCCCGATCTCGCGCAACACCGCGATCGCCGCATTGCGCATCCCCTGATATTCCTTGTCGGTGAGCGTCAGCGCCGGAGCGACGGTGACCGAATCGCCGGTGTGGATGCCCATGGGATCGATGTTCTCGATCGAGCAGACGATGATGCAGTTGTCCGCGCGATCGCGGATCACCTCCATCTCGAATTCCTTCCAGCCGAGCACCGATTCCTCGACGAGGACTTCCGAAACCGGGGAGGCGTCAAGTCCGCCGCGCACGATCTGCTCGAACTCCTCGCGATTGTAGGCGATGCCGCCGCCGCTGCCGCCGAGCGTGAACGATGGCCGGATGATCGCGGGCAGTCCCACATGCTCGAGCGCCTGTCGCGCCGCCTCGACGCCGTGCACGACCCGCGCGCGCGGCGTTTCGAGTCCGATGCGGGCCATCGCCTCGCGGAAGAGCTCACGGTCCTCGGCCTTGGCGATCGCCGCCGCATCGGCGCCGATGAGTTCGACCCCGTGGGCGGCAAGAACGCCGCTTCTTGCGAGTTCGAGCGCGGTGTTCAGCGCCGTCTGCCCGCCCATGGTCGGCAGCAGGGCGTCCGGCGTCTCGCGGGCGATGATTCCGGCGACGAAATCGGGCGTGATCGGCTCGACATAGGTGGCGTCGGCAAGCTCCGGGTCGGTCATGATCGTCGCCGGATTGGAATTGACGAGGATCACGCGGTAGCCCTCCTCCTTGAGGGCCTTCACCGCCTGCGTCCCGGAATAATCGAATTCGCAGGCCTGACCGATGACGATGGGACCGGCGCCGATGACGAGGATGCTGCCGATGTCGGTCCGTTTGGGCATGATCTGCGAGGTCACCTGCTAGAAAAGGGCCACGCCGCTCTAGCCCAGCGGCGTGACCCAGACAAGTCTCCTTCGCGACTTACAGCTCCGGAGCCGGCGGGATGTCGCCATCGGCCGCCGGCGCGGCCGCCCGGGCGGGATGCAGCGGGCTGTGGCGGTAACCATAGAAGGCGTAGATCAGCATGCCGAGGAGGCTCCACATGAGGAAGCGCAGCCAGGTCTCGGTGGGCAGGAAGTACATCAGCGCCCCGCAGCTCAGGATCGCCAGCGGCCCGACGACCCAGACCCAGGGGGTGCGGAAGGGCCGATGCCGGTCGGGGTCGGTGACGCGCAGGACCATCACCCCGCCGGCGACCGCGACGAAGGCGAAAAGCGTCCCGATGTTCGATAACGCCGCCAGTTCGTCGAGCGGAAAGAAGCCGGCGATGAAGGCGATGAAGAGCCCGGTGAGGATGGTCACCACATGCGGCGTGTGATAGCGCGGGTGCAGCCGGCTGACGACGTCCGGCAGGAGCCCGTCGCGCGACATGACGAAGAAGATCCGGGTCTGTCCGTACATGAGGACCAGAAGCACGGTGGTGATGCCGGCGATGGCGCCGAGCGCGAGCACCGTCGAACCGGCGACGAAGCCCGTCCGCCGCAGAACGAGCGCCAGCGGCTCCTTGCTGTCGGCGAGCTCGGTGTAGTTGAGCGCTCCGGTGGCGACCAGGGTCACGGCGACATAGATCAGCGTCGCAATGGCCAGAGATCCGATGAGCCCGATCGGCAGGTCGCGATTGGGGTTGCGCGTCTCTTCGGCCGCCGTCGAGACGGCATCGAAGCCGATATAGGCGAAGAAGATGATCGCCGCGGCGGCGAGCACGCCGACATTCTCGCCGAACCCGACGCGCTCGAACCAGCCGAAGGGCAGGAACGGATCCCAGTTGCCGACATCCACCTTGGGCGCGGCAAGCGCGATGAAGATCCCCAGCACGGCAAGCTTCACGGCCACCAGAATGCGGTTGACGACGGCGCTCTGATGCGTGCCGCGCACGAGAAGGAGCGTGATGAAGGCGACGATGAGGACCGCCGGCAGGTCCATGATCCCGCCATTGCGGGTGGCGGTCATCCAGTCGGGCGGGATGTGAATCCCGGCCTGCGCCAGAATGCCCGTCACATAGCCCGACCAGCCGGCCGCGACGGCGCCCGCCGAAACCGCATATTCGAGCACCAGGTTCCAGCCGACGAGCCAGGCGACGGCCTCGCCGAGCACCGCATAGGTATAGGTGTAGGCGGAGCCCGACACCGGCACCATCGCGGTCAGCTCGGCATAGGCGAGCGCCGCGAAGGCGCAGGCCAGGCCGGCGACGATGAAGGCGATGGTGAGCCCCGGACCGGCCTTCGCCGCCCCGACGCCGGTGAGGACGAAGATGCCGGTGCCGATGGTGCAGCCGATCCCGAGCAGGACGAGGTCCCCCGCTCCGAGCTGACGCCTGAGCCTCTTTTTTTCCGCATGCGCGAGAATATCGGCAAGCGGCTTGATGCGAAAACGCGACATGTCCCCCAACCTCCCGATCGGTTCGCACGGACCCGCCGACGGCGGGTGCGGCGATGGTAGCGGGGGCGGGCTTTCGCGAGAAGGGATTTATGACGCCAGCCGGTCCGCGAAGGCGTCGGTGGCGGTCACCAGCTCGTGCACGATCCCGGGCTCGAAGGCGGAATGGCCGGCCACGGGAACGATATGCAGGCGCGCATCGGGCAGCGCCTGCTTGAGCTCGAAGGCCGAGACCGGAGGGCATATGACGTCATAGCGTCCCTGCACGATCACCGTCGGGATGTGCCGGATGCGGTGGCAGTTCGCGAGGATTTCGTCGTCGCTCTCAAGAAAGCCGCGATGATGGAAATAGTGGCACTCGATGCGCGCGAAGGCGAGCGCAAAACGGCTTGCGTCAGCCTGCCTGATCTGCGCCTCCTCGGGCACCAGCGTCACGCAATGGCTCTCCCAGCGGCTCCAGGCCCGCGCCGCCCTCAGGCGCTCTTCCTCGTCGTCCCCGGTCAGGCGGCGGTAGAAGGCGGCGATCAGGTCGTCGCGCTCGGCCGCGGGAATGACGGAGACGAAATCCGCCCAGGCTTCGGGGAAGATGGCGTTCGTGCCGCGGCGATAGAACCAGTCGATCTCCCGTTGGCGCATGAGGAAGATGCCGCGCAGGATGAGCCCGCTCACGCGTTCGGGAAAGCGCTCGGCGTAAAGCAGTGCCAGCGTGCTGCCCCAGCTTCCGCCGAACACGAGCCAGCGCTCGAAGCCGAGATGCCGCCGCAGCCTCTCGATGTCGCTGACGAGATGCGCCGTGGTGTTCGCATCGAGACTCGCATGCGGGCGCGAGCGGCCGCAGCCGCGCTGATCGAAGAGGACGATGCGATAGCGATCGGGGTCGAAGAAGCGGCGCTGCACGGGAGCGGTGCCGCCGCCGGGGCCGCCGTGCAGAAAGACGACCGGAATGCCGTCGCGGCGACCGGAAAGCTCGTAATAGATCTCGTGGCCGTCGCCGACGGCGAGATGACCGACGCGATCGGGCTCGATCGGCGGATAGAGCGTGCGGTGCTCCCGCCCCTCGGGAGTGGCGGTCACATGTGGCGTTTCCATCACCTCGCTGCTGCCTCTCGCGAGCTTCTCTCCTCTGCCCCAAGGGCGCGGGGACCGTCGTGGTCGCCGTCCCCCTCCTCTTCCATGCAGCGCCGCTGCGCCGCTTGCAACCATGAATCCGCTCCCGACGCCGGAGCAAGGGGCGATCGAGGAGCTAAACGGTTTCAAATGAAAGCGAAAAAAGAAAAAATCGCACAGGTCCGGCTTGACAGGCCGCCAGCCGATCCCTAATCCTTGGCGGCGATGCAGACGCGAGCGACATACGGCCTTTTCGGCTTTTATTTTGCCGGCTTTCCGAAGGGAGGTCGCACCGGTCGCTGACGTCTGGACATCGCGGACAGAGCAAGTGGTGGACCTCCCGACATCTCGGGAGGTTTTTTTATGTGTGGGTGACGACATGGACACGAAACCGGTTCTCGGCGAACTGAGCGAAATCCGCGACGCGATCGCCGGGCTCGACGGCAAGCTTCTGGAACTGCTGGCCAAGCGGCGCGAGCTCAGCCTCAAGGTGGCGCAGGAAAAACAGCGCAGCGGACTCCCCGTGCGCGATACCGATGTCGAGCGGAAAAGCTTCGTCGAGCTCATCCGGCGCGGCCACGAGATGGGGCTCGATGCCCATCTCATCACCCGTCTTTTCCAGGGCATCATCGAGGATTCGGTGCTGCTGCAGCAGGCGGCGCTGCACGCGAGCGCCAATCCGCGCGAGAAGACGCGCCTGCACCGTGTCGCCTATCTCGGCGGCGCCGGCTCCTACAGTCAGGCGGCAGCGCAGAAATATTTCGGCCGGCGCCCGGGAAAGCTGGTCGAGATCGGTTGCGCGACCTTCGACGAAGCGGTGCAGAAGGCCGAGGCCGGCGAGGCGGATTACGCCGTGCTGCCGATCGAGAACACGACTTCGGGCAGCATCAACGAGGTCTATGACCTGCTGCAGCACACCGGGCTCTCGATCGTCGGCGAGGTGACGCACCGAATCGAGCATTGCCTGCTCGCCGCCAATGCCGCCCTCGCCGCGGAGGAAGTGGAGACGCTTTTCGTCCACCCGCAGGTCTATGCCCAGTGCAGCCACTTCCTCGCCCGGCTCGGCACCGTCCGCGTCGTCTATTGCGAGAGCACGAGCCACGCCATGGAGCGTGCCGGCAGTGACGAAAGCGGGCGCGCGGCGGCGATCGCGAGCGCGGAAGCCGGCGCCTTGTGGGGACTGCACGTGATCGAGAGCGATCTCGCCAATCAGCGGCAGAACCACACGCGCTTCATCGTGGTGGCACGGACGCCGGCGGTGGTGCCGGACTCGATCCCGGCGAAGACCGCGCTCGTGCTCTCGGTGGAGCAGAAGCCGGGCGCGCTCGTCGAGGCGCTGATGGTCTTCCGCGATCGCGGCATCAACATGCTCAAGCTCGAATCACGGCCGCTGCACGGCAATCCGTGGGAGGAGATCTTCTATATCGACATCATCGGCAATCTCCGCGACCCCAATGTCGCGCAAGCGCTCGACCAGATCGCGCGACGCACCCGGTTCCTGAAGGTGCTCGGCTGTTATCCGTCCGAAGACGTGGCGCCGACCGAAATCCCCGACGAGGCCTTCCGCGAAGCGACGGACACCGCCGCCGAAGCGCCGGCGGCGGCAGCAGCGCGCGCGCCGGCGGACGCCGGGGCAGACTGGAAATATGGCTGTACCTCTTTTGTTTA
>CAZAEP010000185.1:0-5219 GCA_964484045.1 uncultured Sphingomonadales bacterium | reverse complement strand
GCCGTGACGGGCGAATTCGATGCGCCCGCGTTGCGTCATGCCGAGATTGGCGCCCTCGCCCACGACCTTCACGCGGAGCTCGATCGCATCGACGCGGATAGTGTCGTTGGTGCGGTCCCCGACCTCGACATGGCTTTCCTCGCTCGCCTTGACATAGGTGCCGATGCCGCCGAACCACAGGAGGTCGGCTTCGGCCTTGAGGATATGGTGGATGAGCCGGCTGGGGGACATGCGATCGTCCTCGACGCCCAGCAGCGCCTTCATTTCCGGCGTCAGCGGAATCGATTTGAGCGTCCGCGGCCAGACGCCGCCGCCCTTGGAGATGCGCTCCGCACGATAGTCCGCCCAGCTCGAGCGCGGCTTCGCGAACAGGCGTTTGCGCTCGGCATGGCTCAGCCTCGGATCGGGGTCGGGGTCGATGAAGATGTGGCGGTGATCGAAGGCGGCGACGAGCTTGATCGTGCGCGAGAGCAGCATGCCGTTGCCGAAGACGTCGCCGGACATGTCGCCGACACCGATGACGCGGATCGTCTCCTTCTGGACGTTGATTCCCATCTCGCGGAAATGGCGCTGAACCGACACCCAGGCGCCGCGGGCGGTGATGCCCATCGCCTTGTGGTCGTAGCCGTGGCTGCCGCCCGAGGCGAAGGCGTCGCCGAGCCGGAACGTCCGCTCGAGCGCGATCGCGTTGGCGATGTCGGAGAAGGTGGCCGTGCCCTTGTCGGCGGCGACGACGAGATAGGGGTCGTCGGCATCGTGGCGCACGACGCGCGGCGGCGGCACCAGCTTGCCGTCGACGAGATTGTCGGTCAGCGACAGGAGACTGGCGACGAAGCACTTGTAGCAGGCGATGCCCTCGGCGAGGACCGCCTCGCGATCCTTCGACGGCGGCAGCTTCTTGGGCACGAAGCCGCCCTTGGCGCCGACCGGCACGATGACCGCGTTCTTCACCTGCTGCGCCTTGACGAGCCCGAGGACCTCGGTGCGGAAATCCTGCCGCCGGTCGGACCAGCGCAGGCCGCCGCGGGCGATCGGGCCCCAGCGCAGATGCACGCCCTCGACCCGCGGCGAGTAGACGAAGATCTCGCGCCAGGGCCGGGGCAGCGGCGCCTCCTCGACGTCGCGGGAGCGGATCTTGAACGCCAGACCGCACTGGATCCCCTCGGGCGCCGTGTCGAGAGCCTGGTAGAAATTGGTGCGCACGGTGGCGCCGATGAGATTGATGAAGGTGCGCAGGATGCGGTCCTGATCGAGGCTCGAGACGGCGTCGAGGGCATTCATCACCTCGCGCTCGAGCGCCGCCATGCGTTTCGTGCGATTGCGCCTGCGGTCGTCGAAGCCGGGATCGAACTTGAGTTTGAAAAGGGCCACCAGATCGGCGGCGATGGACGCATTCGCGAGCAGGCACTCGGCGACATAGACCTGTCCGAAGGGCAGGCCGAGCTGTCGCAGGAAGCGTCCGTAGGCGCGCAGGATGACGATCTCCTCCGAGGTGAGACCGGCGGCGATGACGAGGCCGTTGAAACGGTCGTCCTCCACCACGCCGGACCAGACATCGCTCATCAGGCGCTCGATCCGCGACTTGGCGTCGGCGAGGTCGATCGCCCCGCGGCCGCGGCGCATCAGATAGAAGTCGTGAATGCACCCGCCGCCCTCGCGTTCGAGCTCATAGGCGTGCTCGGAGATGACCTTGAGCCCGAGATGCTCGAGCATGGGCAGGCAGTCGCTCAGGGCGATGATGTGCGAGGCGTTGTAGATCTTGAGACGCAGCGTGTCCGGCGCGTCGCTCGGCCGGCGATAGATCTCGAAGCCGGTGGCCTCGGCGCTCTGCAGACCTTCGAGCCTGGCGATGTCGCGGATCGCGTAATGCGGTTCGAAGTCTTCCTGATAGCTGATCGAGAAGACGCGGCCATAACGCTCGAAAAGGCGAATCCCCTCTTCTTCGCCCAGTTCGTCGATGAGATATTCGCGCAGGCGCTCGGGCCACCCCTTCGCCGCCTCGGCGATGGCGCGGTCGATGGCGTCCTCGTCGACCGCGGGGACCTCGCCGGGACGCGTGCGGATGATGAAGTGCCAGCGGGCCAGCACGTCTTCGGAGAGCTGCGCGTAATAGACCGAGACCTCGCCATGGAAGGCCTCGCACAGGATACGCGCCACATTTTCGCGCAGGCCCGACTGATAGGCGTCGCGCGGGATATAGACGAGGACGGAGACGAAGCGCTCGAACTGGTCGCGGCGGATGAAGGCGCGCGGGCGCGGCCGCTCGAGAAGATGCAGGATACCGAGCGCGGTGCGCAGCAGCCGCTCCTCGTCGATCTGGAACAGCTCGTCGCGCGGAAAGGTCTCGAGAATGTGGCGCAGGGCCTTGCCGGCATGGCTGCGGCGATCGAAGAGCGCGCGCCGCTGCACCGCTTCGACCTTGCGGCGCAGGAGCGGCGTGTCGTAGCAGCTCTCGGAATAGGCGAAGGAGGTGAACAGGCCGACAAAACGCCGCTCGCCGATGACGCACCCGTCCTTGTCGTAGATCTTGACCCCGATATAGTCCATGTGCACCGGTCGGTGCACGGTCGCCTTCACGTTCGCCTTGGTGATGATCACCGGCTGGTGGGGGATGGTGAGAAAGTGGCGGATCTCGTCGGAGATCGCCGTCAGCCCCTTCTTGCCGCGCAGGATGTAGCGCGCGGGGTCGCGCAGGATGCCGAGACCCGAGTCCTCGACGGCGGCGAAGTCGCTGTCCGACGGATCGCCCTCGAAGCGGTACTCGCGATAGCCGAGAAAGGTGAAGCGGTCATTGCCGAGCCAGCGCAGGAAGCGCACGGTCTCGGAGAAGGACTCCTCGTCGATCGGCGGCGGATGGACGGTCAGCGAGGCCACCGTCTCGTCGATCTTGGCCAGCATCGGCCGCCAGTCCTCGACGGTGCGGCGGACATCGACGAGGATCGAACGGACGAGCTCCTCGATGCGCTTGATCACCGCCGGATCGGACTGCGCGTCGATCTCGAGATACATGTAGGATTCACGGGTCTCGCCCTCGGCGTTCGCGCGTTCGAAATCGACCGCGCCGACGGTGCGGTGGCGGCGTCCGCGGCGATCGCGCTCGACGATCAGGATGGGATGATAGACGGCATGGATGCGATGGTGATGCATGCCGGCGAGGCCGCCGGTCAGCGAGTCGACGAGAAACGGCATGTCGTCATTGACGATGGCGATGGCGGTGTGCGGTGTCGGCCAGCCGTCGTCGCGCTGACGCGGATTGAAGACCTCGATCGTCGGCTCGCGGGGCGTTCGTTCGCTGCCCAGCCGCCACATGTGAAGGGCGATGGCAAAGAGCGTCGAGGCGGGCTGCGTGACGATGTCGTCGGGCGCGGCGTGGATGTAGAAGACCTCGACGAAGCGCCGCACCTCCTCGCGCAGCTCGGAAGGCACCTCGCGCTGGACATGGCGCATCACCTCGGCGATCACGGCGTCCTTTCTGGCGAAGGGATTGCTGATATCGGCTCCCATCAGGCGCTCTCCTTCTTCCGTTTCCGCCGCTGACGCGCCTTTCGCGCGTTCCGCTCCAGCCGCATTGCGGTGCGATGAAGCGTGCCGACCAGCTTCGCCTCCTTCGATTCGACGATGGCCACCGGTTCGACATGCTCGGCATCGGTGCGTCGCGCGAGGAGCAGGACATAGGGCTCCTCGCCCGGTGCCGTAATCCCGTGGCGGTCGATGGGCAAGCGCGGCGTGCTGTCGAGGCGCCGTCGCGCCGCCGCCAGCCGATCGGGGCTGCGCGCGCCGCGCTCGGCCCGCCGTGCCGCCCGCTCGGCGGCGACGAGGCCCTTGAGCCCGCCCTCGAATCCGGAGATGAAGTCCCGCACCTCGTCGGCGCGCACCTTCCTCCGCCGCACATGGGCAAGCGCGGCGGCGTATTCGGTCAGTCGCGCCTTGGGATAGTCGCGCCCGAAGATGAGCTTGAGCACCGGGGTGAGCGGCGCGCGCTCCTGCGCCCTGATCTCGGCCTGGCGCAGAAGGGCGGCATAGGGTGCGGGCTGCAATTCGCTCAGAAGGAAGAAGGCATAGGCCTTGGCGAGCGCCGTATAGAGCGCTTCGTGCGAGCGCGCTTCCTGGGATTTCAGTCGTTCCGCCGCCGTCCGGCAGGCGGCGAGCGCGCCCTGGAGGCCGATATCATCCGCGATGGAGGGACCCGCTGCGGGCGTCGCTTCGGTCGCTGCGGGGGAAGTCGTGCGGGACGACTTTTCCGGCGCCGGTGGCGCCGCCGCGGCGGCCTCGGCCGGCACCACTTTCCAGCTCAGCACGCCGAGCAGGCGCTCGACCACGTCTTCTTCCTCGGCGAAGGGAAGGAGGATGCCGCGATAGAGCACCGTCTCGCCGGGAGGGTGTTCGAATTCGGCCTCGAAGCCGACCGGCGCCTTGTGGGCGATGGCCTGCAGATAGTAGTCGGCGAGGCGACTGAGGAGTGAATTCTGCGGCACGTCGCGGATCGGGGTGTCCGGTGCGACGGGACCGGTCTCCGCCGCGATCGCCGCACCGACCTCCAGGAACCGGGCCTCGAGATAGTCGCCGTCGGCGAAGCCGATGACGAAGGCATTGTCGCGGAGGGCGGCGAGCCCGCTCCCGGAAATCGCGGCAGGCGCCGGCATCACCCGCTCGCCGGCGGCCTCTTCCCACAGATGATAGGCACGCAGGGTCAGACGCCGCTCGACCCCTTCCGCCGAGCGTTCACTCACGGCATCGCCCTGCCCCTCGGGGGCCGGCACGTCCGGGGCGCTGGTTGTTTTCGACACGACGGCCCTGTCGCTGTTCCAGGTTGGGACGGCCCTTCCGCCTCTTCTCACATCCGGCGAGGCGAGGCAAGGACCTGTCATCCGGCAATTCGTCGGGACATCCTAGAAGCCATTGATTAAAAGCGGTTTAAGGAACCGCCGGGGTCGGGCCGGCGGCGGCGGGCGTCCTGCGGACGGCGCGTCCGCGTGGTGGTACCTATATGATACCGAGGCGTAAAAAGCCCGCCTCGGGTGAGGCGGGCTTGTTTTTGTAATGTATTGATATTCTTCTTGGAATTTGGTTGCGGGGGTGGGATTTGAACCCACGACCTTCAGGTTATGAGCCTGACGAGCTACCGGACTGCTCCACCCCGCGCCAGGGCCGGAAACCGGAAGCCGGAAGCCGGACGGTATCCGGCGATCCGGTTTGACAGGGGGAACGGGCAAGGGGGG
>CAZAEP010000184.1:0-5223 GCA_964484045.1 uncultured Sphingomonadales bacterium | reverse complement strand
TCTTTTTCATCGGGCCCTCGTATCGCAGGTCCTTCGGGAGCGAAGGGGCAAACCCCGTCGCCCTCTGTCCTGCAGGCGGCGTGCCAACCCGGATCGCCGGAGAAAGCGCCGGATTCGGCCGCTCGCGCCTCTTGTTCCGGCATCCGCTCTGCCCAAAATTTGGGCGGCTGGTCATGTCTTGTGCAGCGGCGGCGAAGACAGGTGTCACGCGGCCGGCGCGGGCGCGGTGCGCCCCGCTTGACGGCGATGGCCGCACTCGGCTAAGAGGGCGCCCTCGCGGACGCCTGTGGCGGGCGTAGCTCAACTGGTTAGAGCGCCTGGTTGTGGTCCAGGAGGCTGTGGGTTCAAGTCCCATCGCTCGCCCCACTGTCCCTTGCGGCGACGCCTTCGGGACGGGCCCGACAAGGGGGCAGGGAGCGAGGAGGCCGCGGATGAGCGCATTCGATCCACAAAGCCCGTATGTTCTGCTCTCCTGCGCGGAAATGGCCGAGGCCGACCGCCTGACCATCGCATCCGGAACAGCCGGCGAGGAGCTCATGGAGGCGGCCGGGCGGGCGGTCGCGGAGGAGGCGCTGACGCATCACGGGGCAAGCCGCGCCGTGGTGCTCACCGGCCCGGGCAACAATGGCGGGGACGGCTGGGTCGCAGCGCGGCATCTCGCGGAGGCGGGTGTTGCCGTGCGCGTCGCGGCGCTGGTCCCGCCCGATTCCCTGCATGGCGATGCGGCGATCATGGCGGCGCGCTATGAGGGGCCGGTCGCATCCCTGACGCCCGATGCGCTCGCCGACGCCGACCTCATCGTCGATGCCCTCTTCGGCGCCGGTCTCTCGCGCCCGGTGGAGGGCGTGGCGGCGGAGGTGTTGCGGGCGGCCGGCGCACACCGTGCGTTCGGCGTCGCCGTTGACGTTCCCTCGGGTATCGCGGGCGATGACGGACAGGTGCGCGGGGAAGCCTTCCGGGCCGATCTTACGGTCACCTTCTTTCGCAAGAAACCGGGCCATCTTCTGGTGCCCGGGCGTTTTTATTGCGGCCAGGTGGTGCTCCGCGACATCGGCATACCGTCCTCCGTTCTGACGAAGGTGGCACCGAAGACGTTCGAGAACGCGGCACCGCTGTGGCGTGATGCGTGGCCCCCACTCGATCCCGCCGGGCATAAATACGACCGCGGCCATGCCCTCGTCATCGGAGGGCGTCCGCCGACCCTCGGTGCGGGTCGGCTGGCGGCGCGTGCCGCCCTGCGCACCGGGGCAGGGCTCACGACATTGGCGACCCCGAGCGAGGCCTATGCCATTCAGGCGACGGCCCTCAGCGAGGTGATGGTGGCGCCGTTCGCCGACGAGGCGGAATTCGCGGCGGTTCTCGCCGACCCGCGGCGCAATGCGATCGCCATCGGTCCGGGCAGCGGTGTCGACGAAGCGACATGCCGGCGGGTGGCAGCGGTGCTGGCAACAAGGCGCGCGGTGGTTCTCGATGCGGATGCTCTGACCGCTTTCGCCGCGACACCGGAACGGTTGTTCGACCTGATCGACGGCCCGGTCGTCATGACCCCGCATGGCGGCGAGTTCGTCCGCCTCTTCGGGACGGCCGGGAGCGCGGACAAATTGGCGGTGACGCGCGGCGCCGCGGCGCGGGCGGGAGCGGTCATCGTTCACAAGGGACCGGATACCGTCATCGCGACGCCCGAAGGCCAGGCGGTGATCGAGGCCGGCGCGCCGCCGCATCTCGCCACCGCCGGATCGGGCGATGTTCTCAGCGGCATCCTCGTCGGGTGTCTGGCGCAAGGAATGCCGGCACTGCCGGCCGCGGCCGCGGCCGTGTCGTTGCACGGTGCCGCGGCGCGCCGCTTCGGACGCGGTATGATAGCCGGCGATCTGATCGACGCTCTGCCGGAGGTTCTGAGCGAAATCGAGGGCCTCTGAGCGGGCGGTGCCGGCATCGCGGAAAGAAAGCGCGAATGATGCTGGTCTTGCGCGAACGCGCTGTGCTAAGAGAGCGCCGGTTCGCCTCATTTCGGGCTGTTGGCGCGCGCGAAATCGGGGCGGGAACGACGGATGTGGGCGGTCCGCAGCGTGGGACGTGGGTCCCGGTCGGGAGACACGACGTGGCGGGCGTGGCGGAACTGGTAGACGCGCCAGATTTAGGATCTGGTGTCCGTAACGGACGTGGGGGTTCAAGTCCCTCCGCCCGCACCATCTGAAATACGGTAGCGGCCCTGGGCGAAGACCACGAGTGAGCGCATGCAGATTGAAGAACTGAAAAACGAAGGCCTGAAGCGGGAGTTCAAGGTATCGGTCGACAAGGAAGAGCTGGACCGGCGGGTTCAGCTCATCCTCATGGATTTTCGCGAGAAGGTGCCGATGAAGGGGTTCCGGCCCGGTAAGGCCCCGCTCTCGCTCCTGAAGAAGCTCCATGGCGCGGCGGCGATCGGTCAGGCCGTCGAGGAGTCGGTGCGCGAGAACACGGACAAGCTGTTTCGCGATCGCAAGCTCAAGCCGGCGACGCGGCCCGAGGTCGAGGTCGGCGAGGTCGACGAGGACAAGGGTTTCGATTTCACGGTGAGAGCGGAGATCCTGCCCGAAATCGATGTCACCGCCTTCAAGGCGCCGGCGCTCGAGCGCTTGGTGGCCAGGCCGAGCGATGACGATGTCGAGGAGGCGCTGGCGCGTCTGGCGACGCAATCGCGTCGCTTCGCGGAGGCTCCGGCCAATTATCGCGCCAAGACCGGGGATGTCGTGCGGATCGATTTCGCGGGCAGCATCGAGGGCACGTCCTTCGAGGGCGGCTCGGGCGAAGATGTCGAACTCGAGATCGGATCGGGGCAGTTCATCCCCGGTTTCGAGGATCAGCTCGTGGGCGCGAAAAGCGGCGAAGAGCGCGCCCTTACGGTGACTTTCCCGCAAGATTACGGGCGTGCGGATCTCGCCGGCAAGGAGGCGGTCTTCGCGGTCACCGTCAAGGAGATCCGGGTTCCGCGGGAGACCGCCGTCGATGACGAGTTGGCCAAGGGGTTTGGGCTCGAGTCCCTCGCTGCGTTGAAGGACCTCCTGCGCCAGCAGCTCGAGCAGGAAGCGGCGCAACTGAGCCGCGCGCGGCTCAAGCGCCGGCTTCTCGATGCACTGGCCGAGGCCTACGACTTTCCGGTCCCCGAAACCATGGTCGATCTCGAATATCGCGATATCTGGGAGCAGATCAAACGCGACGCCATCCAGTCGGGCGAGGCCACCGAGGCGGACCTCGCCGGGAAGGAGGAGCCCGACGACGAGGAGGAGCGGCGCGAGTTCCGGGCCATCGCCGAGCGGCGCGTGCGGCTCGGCCTCCTGCTCTCGGAAATCGGTCTCGCCAACAATATCGAGATCAGCCGCGACGAACTGATGCGCAAGGTGGTCGAGGAAGCGCGCCGCTTCCCCGGGCAGGAACAGCAGGTCTACGAGTTCTATACCAGGAACGAGCAGGCGCTGGCGCAGCTTCGGGCGCCGCTTTACGAGGACAAGGTGGTCGATTACATCCTCGAGATGGCGGAGGTGAGCGAGCGCGAGGTGAGCCTCGCCGACCTGCGCAAGGCCGTCGAGGAAGAGGACGAAAAGGACGCCGAACCGGAGGCCAAGCCGAAAAAGGCGAAAGCGAAGGCGAAAACGAAGGCGAAGAAATCGACCAAGGCGAAGGCGGCGCCCGCCAGGAAGGCGACGACAGGCGCGAAAAAGGCGGCCGCGGGGAAAGCAACGGCCGGGAAGGCAACATCCAAGGCGACGACAGGCAGGAAGTCGGGCGCGCGCAAAGCGTCTACGGCCAAAGCCGCGGAGCCGGCGGCCAAGTAGCGATCGCGATGCGGGATCACGCGGGATCCGACAGGAGGACCTATGGTGGACTTTGAGGATCAGTTCCGGAGCCAGCTCGTGCCGATGGTGGTCGAGCAGACCAATCGCGGCGAGCGCGCCTACGATATCTATTCGCGCCTTCTGAAGGAGAGAATCATCTTCCTCACCGGTCCGGTCGAGGACAATATAGCAAGCCTCGTGGTGGCGCAGCTCCTCTATCTCGAGGCCGACAACCCGAAAAAGGACATCTCCTTTTACATCAATTCTCCCGGCGGCGTCGTCAGCTCCGGGCTCGCGATCTACGACACGATCCAGTACATCCGGCCGCGCGTCGCCACCCTGTGCGTCGGTCAGGCGGCGTCGATGGGCTCGCTTCTTCTTGCCGCCGGCGAGAAGGGGATGCGCTACTGTCTGCCCAATGCGCGGATCATGGTGCACCAGCCGTCGGGCGGTTTCCGCGGCCAGGCGGCCGACATCGAGATCCAGGCGCGGGAAATCCTGAAATTGCGCGAGCGTCTGAACAACATCTATGTGAAACATACCGGGCAGCCCCTCGAAGAGGTCGAGAAGGCGCTCGACCGTGACCGCTGGATGAGCGCGGAAGAGGCGCGCGACTGGGGGTTGATCGACGAGGTGTTCGAAAAGCGTCCCGAAGAGAGCGAGGAATAGGCCCGTTTCCGGAGCCGGGCGGCACGCCGTTCGACGGCGTGCCCGGCCCGCCGGTTTTAATCGGCTCTCAAGATTTCACGTCTAGACTCGCCGATCACCGCTTCTCATATATGTCTCATGGAGAGGCGGAGGGTATGCGTTTCCGGTCGGTCCCGGGGACAAAGCTGTTGCCGCCGGCGGAGCAGGCGTTCTACGATGGCAGCGTATGAGTGGCTTTAGGGAAGATCGATGACCAAGCTGAGCGGCAGTGATTCCAAGAACACGCTTTACTGTTCCTTCTGCGGCAAGAGCCAGCACGAGGTGCGGAAGCTGATCGCCGGCCCGACCGTTTTCATCTGCGACGAATGCGTCGAACTGTGCACCGACATCATTCGCGAGGAGAACAAGTCGAACCTCGTGAAATCGGGGGACGGCGTGCCCACGCCCCAGGAAATCTGCGATGTCCTCAACGATTATGTGATCGGGCAGGACAAGGCCAAGCGGGTGCTCTCGGTAGCCGTGCACAATCATTACAAGCGCCTCAACCATGCGGCCAAGAACGCCGATGTCGAGTTGGCGAAGTCGAACATCCTGCTCGTCGGCCCGACCGGATGCGGCAAGACCCTGCTCGCCCAGACGCTGGCGCGCATCATCGACGTGCCCTTCACCATGGCGGATGCGACGACGCTGACCGAAGCCGGCTATGTCGGCGAGGACGTCGAGAACATCATTCTCAAGCTGCTGCAGGCGGCCGACTACA
>CAZAEP010000183.1:0-5237 GCA_964484045.1 uncultured Sphingomonadales bacterium | reverse complement strand
CCTCGATGGTTGCATAATCGGTGCGATGGACCGGCCCCTCCACCGAATAGGTGATCACCGGCGTTCGCCCGTGAAACCGCGCCGCGTGCGTCAGAATGCGCGACTGCAAGAGCGGCCACTCCTGCATCAATCCGTCCATATGGTTTCCCCTTTGTCCGTCGTCCCTCCCACGGGGCCAGCATATTAGGGTCTGGCAGGCGCCATGCAACGGCAATCGGAGGGGGCGGCGTCATAGTCTTGCCCCAAGGGCGGTCGAAGATGATAAGAGAGAGACGGTGCGCCCTCCTTGCCGCGCCGTGTCTGGATGCGAACCTTTTTCGGAGATCCGCGATGCCCCGCTTTCTTGCGTTCGCCGCCGCCTCCCTGACGCTCCTTCTCGTCGGCTGTGCTTCGACGAATTCGAACGGGACCGACAAGGTCGTCGTCGACAAGTCGCAGCAGACTGAAGAGAACAGCTATGACGAGCGCACGGTGCTCGAGGCCGGCAAGGAAGTCTTCGGCGAGGGCGCGGAGGGTCTGGGCGAGGTCATCGAATCGATCTTCGCCGATCTCGGTCGTCCCAATGCCTATATCGTCGGCGAGGAAGTGAGCGGCGCCTTCATCGCCGGCATCCGCTACGGGGACGGCGTTCTGCATCACAAGATCGAGGGCGAGCGCGAGGTCCACTGGACCGGCCCCTCGCTCGGTTTCGATGTCGGGGCGAACGGCGCCAAGGTCTTCACGCTGGTCTACAATCTCTATGACACCGAGGATCTCTATCGGCGTTTTCCGGCGGTCGAGGGGCAGTTCTATTTCGTCGGTGGGCTCGGGGTCGCCTATTTCAAGCGCGGCGATGTGGTGATCGCGCCCATCCGCCTCGGCGTCGGCCTGCGTGCCGGGGCCAATGCCGGTTACATGAAGTTCAGCAAGAAAAGCACGATCAATCCGTTCTGAGGCCGTTCCGTCCCGCGCTGCGGCCGAGAACGCGTTGCAGGCAGTCGGCGAGGATCGCCGCCCATCGCGCCTGGCCCGCGGCGTCGGTGATGAGGTCCTGGCGGATCTCGATCGTCGCCTGCACAAGCCCGTGCGCCTCGCCATGGCGGTGCATGCTGTAATAGAGCTCGGTGCCGGAATAGGGCTCGTTGTCACCCACGGCGAGTCCGTAGTCCGCTTCGAGAAGCGGCCGCATGGCGCGGAAGAGTCGCGGGTCGCGGTTGTAGAGAAAGCCGATCGGCCACGGTCGCGGGGTGCCGTTCATCTCGGGCGTGAAACTGTGCAGGCCGATGACGAGCGGGCGTTCGCCGCGCGCGCGCATGGCCGCGAGCTGGCGCTCGCAGGCGGCATGATAGGGCGTGAAGAAGGCGTCGATGCGTGCCTGGCGCGCCGCGGCGTCGAGTTCGCGGTTGCCGGGAATGACGACGCCGTCGCTGTGGTCGGGAATGGCGTCCTCGGCCTCGGGCGCACGATTGAGATCGATGACGAGACGCGAGACCGTGGCGAGGATCGCCGGCGCGTCGAGGAGGGCACTCAGACGGCGGGTGACCGCGGCGGCGCCGATGTCGTGGCCGATGTGGCGCGCGAGCGCCTCGGGCGCGAGGCCGAGGCCCGCGAGTGCCGGCGGAATGTGATTGCTGGCATGGTCGCACAGGATGAGGACGCCGCCCCGCCCGTGGGGCCGGAGGATTTCGGGCGGTGCGGGCGCAAGCATGGGCGTCGATGCGGGCACGGCGGTGATTTTTGCACTGGACGATGGACCGCGGATGCGCAAGCTTAAGGGCTCCGAATATCGCGTCAATCGTCCTTTTCAGCGTGATTCCCGCTCAATGTCCGACCATTCCGAGCCTCAGCACATGCGCCCTCGGCGCCGCACCCGCATCATCGCCACGGTGGGACCGGCGAGCCAATCGCGAGAGATGCTGGAGACCTTGTGGCGCGCGGGGGTCGATGTCTTCCGTCTCAATATGAGCCATGGCGAGACGCAGGAGAAGGCGGCGGTCATCGAGCATATCCGTGCCGTCGAGCGCAAGGTCGGCCGGCCGATCGCGATCATGGCCGACCTGCAGGGGCCGAAGCTCCGCATCGGGCGCTTTGCCGACGGCGAGGTGCGGCTCGAGACCGGGGCCCCCTTCTCGCTTGATCTCGAGGACCGTCCCGGCGACATGCGGCGCGTCCATCTGCCCCATGCCGAGATTTTCGAGGTCGTCGAGCCCGGCATGCAGGTCCTGCTCGATGACGGGCGCATCCGCCTCGAGGTGACGGAGAGGACGCGCACGCGGCTCGTGACCCGGGTCCTGCTCGGCGGTGTGCTTTCGGACCGCAAGGGCGTCAATCTCCCCGACGCGGTGCTGCCGCTTGCGGCGCTGACGGCGAAGGACCTGCGCGATCTCGCCTTCGCGCTCGAGCATGGTGTCGACTGGGTGGCGCTCTCCTTCGTGCAACGGCCCGATGACGTCGCCGAGGCGAAGAAGCTCGTCGCCGGGCGCGCCGGCGTGCTGGCGAAGATCGAGAAGCCGAGCGCCGTGGTGCATCTCGAATCCATCCTCGAGCTGGCCGACGCGGTGATGGTCGCGCGCGGCGATCTCGGGGTCGAACTGCCGGTCGAGGAGGTGCCGGGCGTGCAGCGCCGGATCGTGCGTGCGGCGCGCGAGATGGGCAAGCCGGTGGTGGTGGCGACGCAGATGCTGGAATCGATGATCCACTCGCCGGTCCCGACCCGCGCCGAGGTGTCGGACGTGGCGACCGCGGTCCATGAAGGAGCCGATGCGGTCATGCTGTCGGCCGAATCGGCGGTCGGCGACTATCCCGAGGAAGCGGTGCGGGTGATGGACAAGGTGGCACAGCGCGAGGAGCCCGACGCCATCGAGACGGGCTTCTCCTCCACCCGTCTGACCCACAATCCGACCGCCGAGGATGCCATCTCGGCCGCCGCGCGACAGGTGGCGGAGACCGTCGGCGCCAAGGCGATCGTCACCTTCACGACCTCGGGGGCGACCGCGCTGCGGGCCGCCCGCGAGCGCCCGAACGTGCCGATCCTGGTGCTCACGCCGCGGCAGAGCGTGGCGCGCCGGCTGTGCCTCGTATGGGGTCTCTATACGGTCAAGACGCGCGATGTCGACAGCTTCGAGGAGATGTACGGCAAGGCCAAGCGCATGGCCTTGCGCCATCGCCTGGCGCAGGGCGGCGACCGCATCGCGGTGACCGCCGGGGTGCCCTTCGGCACGCCGGGGGCCACCAATGTGCTGCATCTCGCCTGGATCGCGGGTGACGAACTCGCGGGTGCGGGCGATCAACAGATTTCGATGCGGACCGGCAGGAAGGCGGCGCCGGTGTCGAGATAGCCGCGGGTCTCCGCGGCCGCGTCCCGGACCGCGGTGATCAACCACACCCAGCCCGCATAGGCGGCCTCGGCGCGGTCGGTGGCCGAGGGCTCGGCCGCACCGTGCGGGTGGGAATGGAACAGGCCGACGATGTGGCGGTCGCTGCCGCGCAGCTCGCGCTGCAGCCGGAGATGCGCGCGGGCGTCGATCTCGAAGCGTGCGGGCGCTTCGGGCGGCGCGAGATTCGCGGTCTCGAGCGCATCGAGAATGACGATCTCCGCTTCCTCGCGGCGGCCGATCAGAAGTCCGCAGCATTCGCGCGGACGAGCCCGCCGCGCCGCCGCCTCGATGTCGGCGAGAACGGCCGCGGGGAGGCGGATCACGGCGCCTCGCCCGAGGGGGCGAACCGGATCCGGCCGATCTCCGACCCGGTCCCGGGATCGATGAGCAGAAGCAGGTCCCCCTCCGGCGTGCGCAGCCGGACCGCCAGGCGGTCGCCGATCGCGAAGCTTTCGACGACGGTGCTCGCCGCGGGCAGGGACAGCGTGTGACGATAGGGCGTGCGATGGGTGTCCGGCACCGTGTCGGCGGCCTCTTCGGTCGACAAGGTGCCGACAAAGCCATAGATGACGAGACCGAGACCGGCGATGAGGACAAGCCCCATCAGCAGGATCGAGACGAGAAGGATATGATGCAGCAGCGGAGCGGGCGCCGGGGCGGCGCCGTCGTCTGCTGTGTTCGAGGGTCGATCGGCCATGGCTGAGATCTACCGGCAATATGTGACACCCGAGGAGGACGGGCTGCGCCTCGACCGGTGGCTTGCGAACCGCTTGCCGCACGTCTCCCGCTCGCGCATCAAGACCTTGATCGAGGCGGGTGCGGCCTCGATCGACGGGCGGACGATAAATGCCCCGGCGCATCGGGTCAAATCCGGCGATCACGTCCGCATCGCGATCCCCGAGGCGCAGCCCGCCGAACCGGCAGCGGAGGCGATCCCGCTCGTGATCGTCCACGAGGACGACGCCCTTCTCGTCGTCGACAAGCCGGCGGGGATGGTCGTTCATCCGGCACCGGGCGCGCCGGCGGGCACGCTCGTCAATGCACTCCTGCATCACTGCGGCGACGGCCTGTCGGGCATCGGCGGCGTGAGGCGGCCGGGGATCGTGCATCGCATCGACAAGGACACGAGCGGCCTCCTCGTGGTCGCCAAGAGCGACGCCGCGCATCAGGGACTTGCCGCGCAACTGGCCGCACATCGCATGACGCGCGAATATGTCGCCTTCGTCCATGGCCACCCGATGCCGCCGGCGGGGCGCATCGAAGGCGCGATCGGACGCCACCCCGTCGATCGCAAGCGCATGGCGGTGGTGACGCGGAACGGCAAGGCCGCGGCGACCCGTTATGCCACCGAGGCGCTCTATCGCGACGCCGGAGGCGCGGTGATCGCGGCGCGTGTCCGCTGTCGGCTGGAGACCGGCCGCACCCATCAGGTGCGGGTGCACATGGCCCATATCGGCCACCCGCTGATCGGCGATCCGATCTATGGGCGGCGCCGTCAGGGGCGTCGCGGCACCCCGTTTCCAGCGGCGTTCGGGCGTCAGGCGCTGCATGCGGCCCGACTTGGCTTCGTCCATCCGTCAACCGGCGAGAGCTTGCAATTTTCAAGTCCGCTGCCATATGATCTCAAGCAATTACAAGACGCTCTGGAATATGGTGGCCGTTGAGCCATTCGCTCCCGACCAAGGCCCATGACCTGCCCGACCAAGGCCAATGATCCGATTGACATGGGACCCGTCGCGCCTGCGCGGCATGGGTGCGGCGCGTAATTGAAATTCGCCCCCTTGGCGCGGCGACAGAGTTGAAAGATTGTCGATGGCGGAAAAGAGTCTGGTTCCAAGCCTGTCTCCCGAGGGAAGCCTGACGCGCTACCTTCAGGAGATC
>CAZAEP010000182.1:0-5243 GCA_964484045.1 uncultured Sphingomonadales bacterium | reverse complement strand
CGGTCGGGGCTCCGCGAGCAGCACGACGCGTGCGGTGGAAAAGCGCGCTGCCATCGCCTGCGCGATCTCCGGCGAGCGGTCGGTCGAGCCGTTGTCGACGAGGACCACTTCCTTTGCCGGATGCGTCTGCGCCACCAGCGTTTCCAGCGTCCGCGCGAGATAGGACTCCTCGTTGTAGAAGGGAAGGAGGAGGGCGATGTCCGCTGCCGTCCCGCCGTCGGCCCGCGCCTTCGTCATTGCTGTCGCCGCTTCGCTCATCCCCGCCAGCTCGCCGGTCCTTCGCGCGCCGGCAGCAGCGCCGCGTCCGCCGCAGGAGGGAGCGACGGCACCCGCCGTTCCGCAGCGGCGAGCCGCCCGTAAAACTCGAACAGGCGCGCGAAATGTTCCGACGGCGTGCACATGCTCGCCTGCCCGAAGCGGGCGGCCTGCGCACGGGTCCGTGCCGAGGCGCGGCCCAGCATGCGGGCGATGGCGCGGGCGCAGTCGTTCACGTCGCCGGCGCGATAGGTCTCGGCGAGGCTGGGGCGGGCGAACGCCGCGGCACCGCCACGGTCGGGCACCACCACCGGCAGTCCGGCGCACAGCGCCTCGCCGATGACGATCCCGAACGTTTCCGAGGCGCAGCCATGGACGAGAAGGTCGGCGCTCGCCATGATGCGGGCGAGGGCATCGCGATCCCGGATCGGCCCTGCGACATGCACGCCCGCGGCCCGCCGTGCCGTCCGCTCGACATGTCGTCGAAGCGGCCCGTCGCCGATGATGCACAGACCGGCCGGATGATCCCGGCGCAGACGGGCGAAGGCCCGCATGAGCATGGCGATCCGTTTTTCCGGATGCAGGCGCCCGACGACGAGCAGCAGCCGGCCGGCATCTTCCTCGACGCCGCATGCGGCGAGCAGGGAGCGGCGCATCTCCTCTGTTCGCAGATCGGGGCGGAAGCGTTCCTTCTCGATGCCGAGGGGCACGACCGAGGGACGGGCGAGACCATGGCGCGCCAGGCGCTCGGCAAGCCAGTCGCTGCTCGCGACGCTGCCGTCGAAATGACGCTGCAGGCGGCGCAGATAGGCCCAGCCGAAGGCGAAGAGACGGTCGATCGCCTGCGCACTCAGCCAGCGGCCGAGAAGCGTTTCCGGATAGGAGGCGAGGGGGTCGGAGTGAAAAAACAGCGCCCGCGGCGCCGCTCCGGACCAGCTTGCGGCGATCCAGGGCGCCCGCAGCAGCGACGAGACCTCGAGGATATCGGGGCGCTCGCGATCAAGAACGCGATGCACCGGCGCCGCCGTCCCGAAGACGTGATAGCGCGGGTCGAGCGGCAGGCGCGGGCTTCGGATCCAGATGATGCGACCGCCCGCGACGCGCTCCTCCCTGTCGGCCGGACCCGGCGCGACGATGACGGGCTCGACGCCGTGGCGGCGTGCCACCTGCAGCTTGTGCTCGATATAGACGCGAACGCCGCCGCCCCGTGGCGCGTAGTATTCGCAGAGATCGACGAGCTTCATAGAGCCGCCCTTCGCGATTCCGCGGCTTCGGGCGCGTGCAGGGGGATGTCGAAGGCCGCCGGCGCCCGCTTTTCTCTCCAGGGCTTGAGCAGCAGCGGCCGCGCCGCGTAACGCTCCTCGATCACCCGACAATAATTGTCGAGCACCTCGCCCAGAATCTCCGACCAGCGATAGTGGAACGCCTGCCGCTGCGCATTGGCTCCCATGGTCCGGCGCAAGGCAGCGTCGGTCACGAGCTGCTCGAGGCGTCGGACGAGGCCCGCGATCTCGTCGACCGGGGTGAGAAAGCCCGTGACGCCCTCGGTCACCAGCGAGCGCGAGCCGGTGGCGTCGACGCACACGCAGGGAAGTCCGCTCGCCATCGCCTCCAGCGTGACATTGCCGAAGGTCTCGGAATCGCTGGGATTGAAGAAGATGTCGCTCGACGCATAGGCGCGCGCGAGGTCCGTTCCGGTGAGATAGCCGGTGAACCGGGCGTCGGGCAGCCGGCGCGCGAAGCTCTCGCGCGCCGGTCCGTCGCCGACCACAAGACAGCGCGCGCGTCTGCCGAGGCGCTGCTCCAGGGCCTCGATGGTTTCGGCAAACCGGTGGATGCCCTTCTCGACGACCAGACGACCGACGAAGGCGATGACGACATCGTCATCGGCGAAGCCGAGGCTGCGGCGCCATGCCGTATCGCGATGGCCGGGGTGGAAGAAATCCGTGTCCACCCCGCGCCCCCACAGCGAGAGCGGGGAGCGGAGGCCCTGTGCGATGAGCTCCTTGGCCATGGAATCGCAGGGCGCGAGAACGAGGTCGCAGCGATTGTAGAACCGCATCATGGCCCGCGTCATCGGGCGTTCGATCCAGCCGCCGCCGTAATAGCGCGCATAGAAATCGAACCGGGTATGATAGGAGGCGACCGCCGGACGATTCAGGCGCGCCGCCAGCCTGAGCGCGGCATGGCCGAGCCAGTCCGGTGCGGAGAGATGGAAGATCGTGGGGTCGAATGCCCGGATTTCCTCGCGGAGACGTTTCGGCAGACCCAGAGCGAGGCGGTATTCCGTCCGTCCCGGCAAGGGAATCGACGGCACCGGGATCAGGGTTCCCGTATGCTTGAAGGCGGGCTCGACCACCGTCGGAGAAAAGACGCGAACCTCGACCCCGTGGCACTCGAGAAAGGCGACGAGGCGGTTGAGGGCCCGCGCGGGGCCGTCCATGACGCAATTGTAGTTTCCGGAAAACAATGCGACCCGGATCGGGTTGAGCTCAACATTCAAAAAGTTCATGGATGCGACCCTCATATGCGGCGAAACACTTCTTTCCCAGTTCTCGGCGGGGAAGGCAATCGTCGATTGAGGACGGGGATGTCGTGCATCCCCTGTCCACCGGTGAACGATCTCGGGTCCTCGGGCCCAAATCGTCTTCCCCATCTGTTGGACGAAGCCGCCGCCAATAATCCTCCATCAGACCGGGTTCAGCGTCAAAGAAGCGGGATATCGCGACACGCGGCGAAGTCGCCGGCAGGAACCGGAAGGTGACATATCCGCTCGAGGGCTTTCCACGAGAATAGCGGGTCCGCGTGAAAGATGAAGGGCATCATGAGGCATTGATGTCATGCTCTTGAGCGGTCTTCGGCCTGGTGCGCCGGCTCCGGTCACCGGAATGACGCTCCCCCCGGGTTCCCATCGGCCTGGCAGTGAAGCGATTGAATCGGGCAGAAGAATGACGGAAAGTCGGCACCGCGTCGCGACCGCGCCGGCGTCGTCGCCACGGCGGACCCGCGGATGCGGCAACAGGCGAAGGAGCGAGCCGGGATGTGGGATCCGATCGACGATGTCGAATTCTCCATGCTCTATCGCAGGTATTTCGGGCGCATCCTGGGGATGCTGCAGCAACGGCTCGGCAATCGCGGCGAGGCGGAGGAACTGGCTCAGGAGGCCTTCGTGCGCCTTTATGGCGAGCTGCAGGCCGGGAAGGTCCTCAGACCTCTTGCGCTTCTTCGTCGCATCGCCTCGAACCTGGCGACCGATCATGTCCGCCGGGAGGCGGCGCGCCGGGCCCGGGAAAGCCGGTGGTCGGCGATCCGGGATGTCGATGAACGCGCACCGCCGTCGAGCGGCGCGCCGGGCGATCCGGCGCGATCGCTCGAAGGGCGCCAGGCGATCGACGCCGTTCTCGCCGCGCTCGACGAATTGTCGCGGAACGTGCGCGATGCGTTCCTGCTGCATCGCTTTTACGGTTATTCCCATGAGGAGGTCGCCGCGCGACTGGGACTCTCCCGGAGCACGGTGGAAAAGCATATCATGAAGGCGTGGCGGCATCTGGTGGCGCGGCTTGAACCCGGGAGGGGAGCACGGAAGGCGAGGGCGGGCGATGAGGAGCGATAGATATGGAGGATTCGCCGTCGCGGCTCCGTCTCTATGGTACGGCTCATGGTGAAGGGCATGGATGACAGGCGTCCCAATGACACACGCCGGAGCCGCGCCGGCGACAGCATCCCGGAAGCCGTGGCGTGGCTGGAGCGTCTCGAATGCGCGCGCGAGGACGATCATGACGTGCGCCGCGAATTCGAGGCCTGGAAACGCGTGTCCGCGGATCATCGTGATGCCTTTCAACGTGTTGCGCGGACGGCGGCGGCGCTTGATGAGAGCCGCGCGGCCGTGCTGGCGCGCTATGGCGAAGCGCTGGTCGAGCGTATCGCGCCGCGTCGCCCCGGCGGTCGCGATCGGTTCCGCGGTACGCTGGCGGCGGTTCGGCGCTGGCCTTCGATGATCAGGTCCGCCGCGGCCGTGGCGGCGGCGCTGCTGATGGTGGTCGTCGGCTGGTCGGTCGCACAGCTCCTGCCGGGCGCGACGGCGTCCTATCGGACGGCACGCGGCGAAGTGCAGGAGTTCGTCCTCGCCGACGGCTCGCGCATGACGCTGGATGCCGCGAGCGCCGCCGACGTCCGGTTCGGCCCCGACCGTCGTCGGGTCGTCCTGCGCACGGGCGCCGCCCTGTTCGATGTGCGCCACGATGCGGCGCGCGTGTTCGAGGTGGCCGCGGCCGACCGGCTGATTCGCGTCCACGGGACCCGCTTCGCCGTCAATCTGATGGGTCGTCATGGCGAAGTGGCGGTCGAGCGGGGGGCGGTCGCGGTTCGCCGCAAGGGTTTCGCCGGCCTCGAGGACGAAACCGTCCTGCGTCCCGGCGATGCGGTGCGTTTCGTTCCCGGAACGCCGGAGATGGCGAGGCGAAAGGTGGCGCCGGAGACGGTCGCGGCATGGAAGGACGGAACCTTGATTTTCGACCGCGTTCCGCTCGCCGACGCGATCGCGCAGATCAACCGCCATTTCCGCCGGGGCCGCATTCATCTCGGCCACGCGAACCTTGCGGAGCTCTCGCTCAGCGGCGTCTTCAGGATCGATACGCCGCAGGCGACGGCCCAACGGCTGGCGACCCTTCTCTCGCTCGATATCCGAGAGGTCGACGGCGACCCGGTGCTGGATGCGCGCGCCGCCTCGGCCACCTGATCGCGGCAATCCACCGCCACCGTCCGCCCGCCGCGCGCGATCGGCCATTGCCAAGGCCGCCGCGTCCGCTAATCTAGCTTCTGGACCCATGCAAACGGGGGCACGCGGAACCGCCCATGCGCGATCTCGGAACCTGTCTCGTCACCGGCGCCGACGGTTTCATCGGCTCGCATCTCGTCGAGGCGCTCGTCGCGCGCGGGCACAAGGTGCGGGCGCTGTGCCACTATAACGCCTTCGGTCATGCCGGCTG
>CAZAEP010000181.1:0-5269 GCA_964484045.1 uncultured Sphingomonadales bacterium | reverse complement strand
ATATCGGGCATGGGGCACCGTAGCCCGTCATGAAGCAAAAGGCCCGTCATTCGCCCGGCGGCGAGGCGTCATGTGGGTTCAGCGTTTGAACTGCTTGCCGAGCGTCAGGCTCTGGCGGAAATAATTCGAGCCGATGGCGGTGCCATAAGGCCGGTCGGTGGGCTCGAGCAGGCGTTCGACGAGGACACGGCCGACGATCTGTCCGTGCTCGACGATGAAGGGAACCTCGTGCGAACGCACCTCGAGCACGATCTTGGTGCCTTCGGCGCGCCCGCCGTCATAGCCGAAACCGGGGTCGAAGAAACCGGCATAATGGACACGGAATTCGCCGACCAGCGTGTCGTAGGCGACCATGTCGGCGGCCATGTGGGGCGGCACGGCCACGCCCTCCTTGGTCGAGAGGATGTGGAATTCGTCGGTCCGCAAGACGATGCCGCCGCTCTCCGGCCGGTAGACGCGTTCCCAGAAGGAGTCGACGTCATAGTAATTGCGTCTGTCGATATCGATCGGCTCATCGCTCCGTTTCGCCTTGTAGCCGATCAGTCCCGAGGGGTCGTCGCCCACGAGGTCGACGGACAGCGCGATCGCGCCACCCTTGACATCGGCAGTGCCGTCCTCGTCGCGGACGACGCCGAGCCTGGCATTGAGATGGCGCACGAACCTGTCGCTCGCCGCCGGTGAGCCGCGTTTGAGGCGAATCTGTGCGAGCCGCGATCCGCGGCGCACGAGGACGTGAAAGGAGCGGGGTGCGATCTCGAGCCACAAGGGCCCCTTGTAGGCATCCGGAACGCTGTCGAATTCGGTGCCGAAGTCGGTGATGACGCGGCAGAAGACATCGAGCCGCCCGGTCGAACTCTTGGGATTGGCGCGCGCCGAGGTTCGCGACCGGAGCCGCAGCGACTCCATCAGGGGGACGAGATAGACCCGGCCCCGCTCGAGCACCGTGTCCCGATCGAGATCGAGACGCTCCTCGCCGAGCATCGCGAGGCGATCGGCGACGGTCGCGTGACGGCCCGGAAGGAAGCTCGCCGGCACGCGATAGGCGACGTCGCCGAGACGGAGGTCGAGACTCGCCGGCTGGATCTGTTCCGGCGCGAGCGGTTCGCTGCTCATGATCTCGCCCCGCGCGAACGCCTCCTCGAGACACTGCGCGGGGAGAATCCCGGAGGCGTAGGTGCGGGTCTCGGTGGTAAGCGGCATGGTCCGGAAGGGTCCGTCACTGGCTTGCATCGGGCTCGCTTTTAGCCTGCATGCGCCCTGCTGTCACGGGTCGGCCTGCGAGCGACTGCGACATGCGGGAGGATCTCCTTCCCGAGAGCCGCTTTCGCCGTCGCGCCATGCCGCGCATTTTAGGATTTCCTTGACCAACGGCCGCTAGGCTCCGCGGAAAACCGGATGATGGGGTGTCACCATGAGCTTTGCCATTCCAGCCACGGTCGAGGAAGCGAGCCAGGAAGTGCTCGATGCCATCGAGGACCGTCTGGCGCAGATGAACGACTTGCTCGCCGACGCCGCGGCGGATCGCACCGATCGTGCTGCGGCCGTAGGGCTGCTGCGTCAGCATGCGCACACGATCAAGGGATTGGCGGCAGGCGTCGGCGTCGGCATTCTCAAGGTCGTGGCCCATCGACTGGAGGACTATCTCAATGCGGTGGAACGGCTGGAGGGGGGCGCCCTGACCGATGCCCAGGCTTTCGTCGACCGACTGAGCGAAGCGCTTGACGGGCGGCTCGACCTGTCGTCCGAGGAGATTGCCCAGTTCTGTCGTCGCCTGCCGGCGAAACACTCCTTTTCGGTCGAGGATGTCGAGGTCCGCGATGTCGAGATCATGCTGGTGGCACCGGAAGGGGCGGGTACGCACTATGTGACGCGCGAACTCGCTGAATGCGGCTACCGCATGATCAATGTCTGGTCGAGCGCCGATGCGCTGGCGCTGGCGGCACAGATGCGCCCGGACCTGATCATCGTGAGCAATGTCATGGACGAGCTGTCGGGCGTCGACTTTGCCTGCGCGATCCGTGCCATGCCCACGACGAAGGGCATTCCGGTCGCGGTCCTGACCAGCCAGAAGCGCGGTCATCCAAGCCTTGAAGGTTTGCCCGCCGATGTGCCGCTGCTCTCCAAATCGGGGCGCTTTGCCGACGACATCACCCGGGTCTTCGCCGATCTCGGGCTGCTGTAGTTCCGGGGACGGGTACGCGAGATTTCGGGGACAGATTCGGAACGCCGTTCATTCGGTTCCGGAGACCGGGACGGCTCACCGGCCACCGGAGTCTCGGGACAGGGCTGGTCCGCCTCGTGCGAGATTTCGCCGAGGACGTCGTGATTTGATGACGGATCCGGAACGCGAATTCAGCTTCGGGAACGGTTTAATCATTCCCGGCCATTCCATCCTGGCTTGTCTCTGGAACCGGGATGGCTCCTGGCATCCCGGATTGCCTGGAATTGCCTGAACATTTCTGAATTCGGCACCCGTCTCCGAAAGTGCGGTATTTCGTACCTGTCCCCGCAAGATTGCGGACCCGTCCCCGAGACCGCGACTTCTGTGCGATGCGGTGCGGGATCCCGTTCGGTCCTGCTGCGGCAATTTGCCCCGAACGGCTTCGGAGTGTTCGGGAATTCGTCATTTGCGCCACGCGTGCCAGGTTGTAAAAGAGGGGCGAGGGGCGATGTCCGTCGCAGGGCGGCGGGGCGTCGCGATCCCGACCGCAAGAGAACGGACACAGCGGACCGGCCAAGATGTCCGCATGTCCGGGGGAGGCATGGGACCATGGTCGCACAAAGCGACATCGCGATCGCGCAGGCGGCGCGCATGAAGCCGATCCGCGCGGTGGCGGCGGACGCTCTGGGCATCCCGGAGACGGCGCTCGAACCTTATGGCGCCTACAAGGCGAAGATCGCGCTCGACTATCTCGAATCGCTCGAGGAACGACCGGAAGGGCGGCTCGTTCTGGTAACGGCGATCAACCCGACGCCGGCGGGTGAGGGAAAGACCACGACCTCGATCGGTCTCGGCGACGCTCTGAACCGGCTCGGCAAGCGCAGCGTGACCTGCCTGCGCGAGCCCTCGCTCGGGCCCTGCTTCGGCATGAAGGGCGGCGCCGCCGGCGGCGGGCATGCGCAGGTCGTGCCGATGGAGGACATCAACCTCCATTTCACCGGCGACTTTCATGCGATCGGTGCCGCGAACAATCTGCTTGCGGCGATGATCGACAACCACATCTACTGGCGTCATGAGCCGCGCCTCGATACCCGTCGCGTCGCCTGGCGGCGGGTTGTGGACATGAACGACCGCGCGCTGCGGTCGATCGTCAGCTCGCTCGGCGGGGTGGCCAACGGCTTCCCGCGCGAGGACGGCTTCGACATCACGGTGGCGTCGGAAGTGATGGCGATCTTCTGCCTGGCGCGCGATCTCGCCGACCTGCAGCGCCGCCTGGCGCAGATCGTTGTCGGCTACACGCCCGAGCGCACACCGGTAACGGCGGGGGATCTGAAGGCCCATGGCGCGATGGCGGCGTTGCTCAAGGACGCCATCAAGCCCAATCTCGTGCAGACGCTCGAGAACAATCCGGTGCTCATCCATGGCGG
Organism: uncultured Sphingomonadales bacterium; assembly: GCA_964484045.1. Taxonomy (GTDB): domain Bacteria; phylum Pseudomonadota; class Alphaproteobacteria; order Sphingomonadales; family Rhodothalassiaceae; genus J134. The sequence goes on along the minus strand of CAZAEP010000181.1, from coordinate 1,681 downwards.
CCCCTTCGCCAATATCGCTCATGGCTGCAATTCGCTGATCGCCACCCGGGCCGCCCTGCGGCTCGCCGATTATGTGGTCACCGAGGCCGGTTTCGGCGCCGATCTCGGGGCCGAGAAATTCTTTGATATCGTCTGCCCCGAAGGTGATATCAGGCCGAGCGCCGCGGTCGTGGTGGCGACCATCCGGGCGCTCAAGATGCATGGCGGGGTGGCGAAGGCCGATCTCGCGCGTCCTGATGCGCAAGCCGTCGAGCGGGGTGCGGCGAATCTGGCGCGTCATCTCGAAAACCTTCGCCTCTTCAGCATCCCCGCCGTGGTTGCGCTCAACCGCTTTGCGGGGGATACGGACGACGAGATCCGGGTCCTGCGGCGTCGCTGCCGGGTGCTCGGCAGCGAGCTTGTCGTGTGCACGCACTGGGCCGATGGCGGCGCCGGTGCGGTGCCGCTCGCCGAGGCCGTGCTCGCGATCATCGATGCGAATGGCGGCGAGCACGGTTTCCGCCCGCTCTACGGCCGCGAGATGCCCCTGTGGGGCAAGATCGAGACCATTGCCACGCGCATCTATCGCGCCGGCCATGTGGTCGCCGACGACAAGGTGCGCCGGGACATCGAGCGGTTCGAGGATGCGGGCTACGGCTCCTTTCCGGTCTGCATCGCCAAGACGCAGTACAGCTTCTCGACCGATCCCAAGCGCGTCGGAGCGCCCGAAGGGCACGAAGTCGGCGTGCGCGAGGTGCGCCTGAACGCCGGCGCCGGCTTCCTCGTCGCCATCTGCGGCGACATCATGACCATGCCCGGCCTGCCGCGAATGCCCGCCGCCCAGGCGATCACCGTCGACGGTGACGGGCGCATCGAAGGGCTGTTCTGAGGGCGTCCTTTCAAGCGCGCGTTCCGGTCATTCTCTGACCGGCCCGGCACGAGCGGCGGCGGCGCCCCGTTTCCGGTCGCACGGCGGCGGGCTATTTCCCGCTTTCTTTCCCGCTCTCTTCCGCGTCCGGTTCGAGGAGCCGGTGCAGGTGGACGACGACGTATTTCGTCAGGGCGTCGTCGACATGGGCCTGGCTGGCGCCGCGCCAGGCCTTGACCGCCTCGGCGTAATTGGGAAACAGACCGACGAAATCGATCCGGCTCAGATCCTCGAACTCGTGACCCTTGGGGTCTTTCACCCGGCCACCGAAGACGAGATGCAGAAGTTGCTTGTCGTCGCCTGTCTTGCTGTGCGACCGGCTCATTCCTTCCTCCATCGGGGGCGCTATCGCGATCGGCGCGGACGCTTAACACGGGAGGCGCCCGGAATGAAGCCCCAAAGGCCTGCCGGCAGGCCTGCGATGAGGCCGTTCTGCACGCCGAGCCCCGGTGCACGGTCGCGCGCAAGCAGCAGCGGGCCGTCGAGATCGACCCACCGGGCCTCCGCGGCGAGCAGAAGCGCCGGCGCCACGGCGAGCGACGCCGCGACCATCGAGCCGACGAGGATGTCGAGGCCGCCGGCACGCGCCGCACGGGCAAGCGCCAGGGCGGCGCTGAGCCCGCCTGCCTTGTCGAGCTTGATATTGACCGCCTGATAACGCCCCCGCAGATGCGTCGGCCCTTCCGTCCCATGAAAGGATTCATCGGCGCACAGGGGCCCCGGGCTTTCATCGCCTTCGAGCTCTGCGTCGTCGTCCGCCGGCCGCGGCTGCTC
>CAZAEP010000180.1:0-5299 GCA_964484045.1 uncultured Sphingomonadales bacterium | reverse complement strand
TTCTGGCGCTATGCGGGGCTCTTCCTTCTCGGCGCCATCCTCATGCGCAGCGCCGGCTGCACCTGGAACGACATCGTCGACCGACGTCTCGACGCCGCGGTCGCACGCACCGCCGCGCGGCCCATCCCCGCCGGCGAAGTCGGCGTCGCCGCGGCGCTCGCCTTCGCGATCCTCCTCAGCCTCGGCGGCCTGCTCGTGCTGCTGCAGTTCAACCCGTTGACGGTCCGGCTCGGCATCGCCTCGCTCGTCCCGGTCGCTCTTTACCCCTACGCCAAGCGGGTCACCTGGTGGCCGCAGGTCGTCCTCGGGCTCACCTTCAACTGGGGCGCGCTCATGGGCTGGGCGGCGGCCGCAGGCTCGCTTGCGGCGCCTCCGCTCGTGCTCTATGCGGGCTGTCTCTTCTGGACGCTCGGCTACGACACCATCTACGCCCATCAGGACCGCGCCGACGACAGCATCGCCGGCATCAGGTCCACGGCGCGGCGCCTGGGCGTGCGGAGCCGGCCCTGGATCGCGGCCTTCTATGCGCTCTTTCTCGCCGGCTTCGCCGCCGCCGGGGCATTGGTCGGCATGGGCTGGCCCCTCTATCTCGGACTGCTCGCCGCCGCCGGGCACCTCCTATGGCAAGTCCGACGCTTCGATGCCGACGACCCGGCGCGCTGCCTTGCCCTCTTTCGCGCCAATGTGTCGATGGGCTGGTTCCTCTTCCTCGGCGCCGTCGCGGGCAAGCTCCTGTGAGGCGATCAGCCGGCGGGCGGGAGGGGAAGGAGCGCCGCGATGCGGGCGGCGAGATCGTCGCGCACGGCGCGATAGGCGGCAAGCCGCTGCTCGCGATTGCCGTCGCCGAGCGCCGGGTCGGGGACCGGCCAGTAATCGAGACGCGCCGGACTGTCCTCGAAGAGCGTCCGGGCACAGGCATGCGCCGCCGGCGTCAGCGCGATCACGAGGTCGAAGGCCCGATCGCCGAGTGCGGCCAGATCGCGCGGCACATGGTCCGCGATATCGATGCCGATCTCGGCCATGGCGGCGACCGAGAAGGGATCGAGCGTGCCGGCGGCGAGCCCCACCGATTCGATCGCGAGACGCGCCCCGCAGCGCGCCGCCGCGAGGCCGTGCGCCATCGGCGAACGCACCGAATTGCGATCGCAGACGAAGAGCAGCCGCACGGGGGCTTCGGGCCTCTTCCTCGCTTCGCCGTGCGTGCCCGACATCGCCCTCAACCCCGGATGTGAAGGACGCAGATCAGCGTGAACAGGCGCCGCGCCGTGTTCTCGTCGACCTCGACCTTGGCCTTCAGCCGGTCGCGCAGAAGTCGCGCCGCTTCGTCGTGCAGCCCGCGGCGGCCCATGTCGATGGCTTCGATCTGCTGCGGACTCGCCGTCTTGATGGCGCGATAGTAGGAGTCGCAGATGAGGAAATATTCCTTGATCACGCGGCGGAACGGGGTGAGCGGCAGGCGAAAGGAATCGAGAAAGTTGCCCGCCTCGTCGGAGAGCTCGAATACCAGCCGGCCGTCCTCGATCCTGAGGTGAAGATGGAAGGGGCCGCGATAGCCGCCGGCGAGCGGCGCCACGGGGGCGAAGGCGTTCTCCTCCAGAAGGTCGAAGATGGCGACCCGCCGTTCGTGCTCGACATCGGCGCTCCAGCGCACGATGCTCGCTTCGTCGAGGGTGATCGCCACCAGACGCTGCGGCGATATGTCCCCGCGGGCGCTCATTGCCCCTCGTCCAGCCGGATGGCGACCGAGCGCGCATGGGCCCCGAGCCCTTCGGCCTCGGCAAGGCGCACCGCCGCGGGACCGATGCGGGCCAGCGCTTTGGCGTCGCAGCCGATGAGCGTCGTGCGCTTCATGAAATCGAGCACCGAGAGCCCGCCGGCGAAGCGCGCGCTGCGCCCCGTCGGCAGCACATGGCTCGGTCCCGCGACATAATCGCCGACGGCTTCGGGCGTGTGGCGGCCGAGAAAGACGGCGCCGGCATGGCGGATGCGCGCAAGAAGCGCCTCGGGCTCCGCGACGGCGAGTTCGAGATGCTCGGGCGCCAGGCGGTCGACGAGGGGCGGCGCGTCCGCGCGGAGGTCCGCGACCAGGATGATGGCCCCGCAATCCTCCCAGCTCTTCCGCGCGATGTCCGCCCGGTCGAGCGCCTCGAGCGCGGCGGCGACCGCGTCCTCGACGGCGGCGGCGAAGCTTTCGTCGTCGGTGACGAGCACCGCCTGGGCGTCGGCGCCGTGCTCGGCCTGCGCAAGAAGGTCGGCGGCGATCCAGCGCGGATCGTTCGCGCCGTCGGCGACGATCAGGATTTCCGACGGCCCGGCGATGGTGTCGATGCCGACGCGACCGAAGACCTGACGCTTGGCCTCCGCGACATAGGCGTTGCCGGGGCCGACGATCTTGTCGACGGCGGGAACGGTCTCGGTCCCATAGGCGAGCGCGGCGATCGCCTGCGCCCCGCCGATGCGATAGACGGCGTCGACGCCGGCGAGCGCCGCCGCCGCGAGCACCAGCGGATTGAGCCGGCCCGCGGGCGCGGGCACCGTCATGACGAGGCGCGCCACCCCCGCCACCCGGGCCGGGATGGCGTTCATCAGCACGCTCGAGGGATAGCTCGCGAGCCCGCCGGGAACATAGAGCCCCACCGCTTCGATCGCGCTCCAGCGCTCGCCGAGACGCACGCCGGCGGCGTCCTCGTAAGAGCGGTCCTGCGGCGTCTGTCCCTCATGGAAGGCGCGAATGCGCGCCGCCGCGAGCTCCAGTGCGGCGCGGGTCTCGTGATCGATGGCGGCGAGCGCCGCCCCGAGGTCGGTGTCCGGCACGCGCAGCCCCGCAGCGTCGCATGAAAATCCGTCGAAGCGCGCGGTCAGCTCGCACAGCGCCCGATCGCCATGCGCGGCGACGGCGGCGAGAATCTCGCGCACGCGCCCCGCGACGTCCGCCTCGCGGGTCCGGCGCAGGTCGAGAAAGTCCGCAAAAGCGGCGGCGAACTCCGGCGCGCGCGCATCCAGCCTACGCGGCATCGGCGCCTCCAAGCGCCGTCTCGAAGCGCGCGATCCAGCGGGCGATTTCGTCGGGCCGGGTCTTGAACGCGGCGCGGTTGACGATCAGCCGCGCCGTCACCTCGGCCAGCACCTCCACCTCCTTCAGGCCATTGGCCCGCAGCGTCGCGCCGGTGGAGACGAGATCGACGATACGGCGGCAGAGCCCGAGCGCGGGCGCGAGCTCGAGCGCGCCATGAAGCTTGATGCACTCGGCCTGCACGCCGCGGCGGGCGAAATGGGCGCGCGTCACATTGGGGTATTTCGTCGCCACCCGCACATGCGACCATTGCGCCGGGTCGTCGTGCTGCGCCATCGCCTGCGGTTCGGCGAGCGAGAGCCGGCAATGGCCGATATCGAGATCGAGCGGCGCATAGATTTCCGGATAGTCGAATTCGAGCAGGATGTCGTTGCCGGCGACGCCGAGATGCGCCGCCCCGAAGGCGACGAAGGTGGCGACGTCGAAGGCGCGAACGCGGATGATCGCAAGCTCCGGCCTCGTCGTGGCGAAGCGGAGCTTGCGCGAGGCGGGGTCGAAAAAGTCGGATTCGGGCACGATGCCGGCGCGCTCGAGAAGCGGAATCGCCGCCTTCAGAATACGCCCCTTGGGCAAGGCCAGAACCAGCGGCTCTCCCGTCTTTCCCATCGCCAGAACTCTCCATGACTCAGCCCGTGGCTCTTCTAGAGCGTTTCCCGGTCATATGGAAGCGGCGGCAAAAAGTCGCTGTCAGCGGGATCGCGTACCGTTATCATCGCAGCCATGCAGTGGGTTTCCCGTGCCACCGGTCTGACGCGCGCAGCGCTCGACCTTCTCCTGCCGCCGCGCTGCTATGCCTGCGGCGACCTGCTCGTCGAGCAAGGGCAGCTCTGCGCCGCCTGCTGGTCCGGTCTCACCTTCATCAGCGCGCCCTTCTGTGCATGCTGCGGCTATCCCTTCGAGCACCCGCTTCCCGGGCGCAGCCTGTGCGGACGCTGCCAGGCGCAGCGACCCGTCTACCGGCGCGCCCGCAGCCTGCTCGTCTATGACGACGCCAGCCGTCGCCTCGTCCTCGCCTTGAAACGCGGCGACCGCACCGAGCTCGCGCGGCCCCTCGGCCGGCTGATGGCGAACCATGCCGGCGATCTCGTGCAGGCGGCCGATCTCATCGTGCCGGTGCCCCTGCACGGAAGCCGTCTGTTCGCGCGCCGCTTCAATCAGTCGGCCCTGCTCGCCCGGACGATCGCGAAAGCCGGTGCGCGTCGCTGGGCCGCCACCCGTCTCGTCCGTCACCGCAGGACGCGAAGTCAGGGCGGGCTCAATCATCGTCAGCGGCAGGAGAATGTGCGCCGCGCCTTTTCCCTTCGCGGCCCTGTCGCGGGGTGCACGATCCTGCTCGTCGACGACGTCTTCACCACCGGCGCCACCGTCGAGGCCTGCAGCCGCGCCCTCATCGCGGGCGGCGCGAAGGCCGTCGACGTGCTCACCCTGGCGCGGGTTGCAACACCGGCGCAAATCCCAATATAGAGGCTCCGGATCATCACGAGAAAGGGGACCGCCCGGCGCGGAATGGCCATGGCCGATATCGAGATCTACTCCACTGCGCTCTGTCCCTATTGCTATCGCGCCAAGGGGCTGCTCAAGACGAAGGGGCTCGCGTTCCGCGAGATCGACGTCACCTTCGGCGGCGAGAAACGCAGGGAAATGGTGGCGCGGGCCGGCGGCCGGACGACGGTGCCGCAGATCTTCATCGACGGGCGCCACATCGGCGGCTGCGACGATCTCTATGCGCTCGATCGCTCCGGCAAGCTCGACGCCCTGCTCGGACTCTGAGGGAATGGGGCGGGTCCGCCGCATCGGCATCGTTCAGATGACGTCCTCGCGCGACGTGGCGGACAATGTCGCCGCCGCCGAGCGTCTGATCCGTGCCGCGGCGGCGGAGGGGGCCGAGATCGTGGCGACACCGGAAATGACGACCCTCGTCGAGCGCGAGCGCGACCGGATCCTGGGCGCGACTCACCTCGAGGCCAACGAGCCCGCACTGTCGCGATTTCGCGCTCTGGCGGCGGAACTCGGCATCTATCTCCTCATCGGCTCGATGCCGATCCGCGTCGCGGACGACCGCCTCGCCAACCGCGCCTTCCTCGTCGCGCCCGACGGCGGGATCGCCGCACGCTATGACAAGATCCATCTCTTCGATGTCGAACTGCCGGGCGGCGAGCGCTATCGCGAATCCGACCTCTACCGCGCCGGCGATCTCGCACAGGGTGCGGCCGTCTGCGGGCTCGG
>CAZAEP010000179.1:0-5303 GCA_964484045.1 uncultured Sphingomonadales bacterium | reverse complement strand
TCGGCCTCTGCAAATAGCCGCGCCATCCCGATACACCGTCCGGAAGACGTACGGCCTTCCCGATCTGCGGAGCGGGCATTTCCGCGAGCCTGCGCACCGGCGGAGCCTTGCCGGGGAGCAGCGATTCCAGGAGCGAGCGGGAGTGGATCGCCCATTCGACACCCTCGCTGAGCTTCATCCGCCGACTCCGTCCGAGCGGATATCCGGATAACTTTTTCCGGACACTTTTTTCCGGACATTGTCTGTCGGCAACGATCCCGATTTCATCGCCTGCGACGCATTCCCGCCTTGCCTCCCCGACCGGCGGTCTGGCATGAAGGAAAGTGCGGGACGCCACATTCCGCACCGGTGCGACGCAGCGGCGGCGGGTCGCCTGGATCGATGTCGACGGATTGGCCAATGCGCGAAGGGCAAGGGACCGCCATGAGCTTTCTCGGCCGTATCATCGACTTCTTCCTCGCGCACAATGTCACGCCCTTTCTCATCGTCTTCTCACTGATTCTGGGGGGCATCGCGATCGGGCTGACGCCGCGTGAGGAAGAACCGCAGATCGTCGTTCCCATGGCCGACGTCTTCATCCGTGCGCCGTCGCTCTCCGCGCGGCAGGTGGAGCGGCAGGTGGCCGCCCCGCTCGAACGCCTGCTGACGCAGATCGACGGCGTCGAGCATGTCTATTCGATGTCGCGACCCGGCGAGGCGGTCGTCACCGTGCGCTTCTATGTCGGCGAGGATCGCGAGGACAGCCTGGTCAAGATCTACAACAAGATCTATTCCAATACCGACCTCATCCCGCCCGACGTCAGCTCCTGGGTGGTGAAGCCGATCGAGATCGACGACGTGCCGATCGTCATCGCGACCCTTTGGAGCGAGCGCCCGGAGGTCGTCGACGACTACGGACTGCGGCGCATCGCCGAGGAGGTCCGGACCGAGCTGCAGGCCCTGCCCGAGACCAACCGCACCGATATCATCGGCGGACGTCCGCGGGTCATCCGGGTCGAGCTCGATGCGGACGCGCTCGCGGCGCATCAGACCGCGGCGCTCGACGTCGCCTGGGCGCTCGGGGTCTCGAACGTGCGCCGCACCACCGCCGGCTACGATCGCGGGAACACCCATTATCTCGTCGATGCCGGCATCGTCTTCCCCGACGCCCGCGCGCTCGAGAACGCCGTCGTGAACGTCGTCGACGGCCGCCCGGTGCACCTCGTCGATGTCGCCCGCGTCGTCGACGGCCCGTCCGAGCCGACCGGCTACAGTGCGATCGGCTTCGGTGCCGCCGAACGGGTCGCGGACCGCGTGCGACCCGGCGTCTATTATCCGGCGGTCAATATCGCCGTCGCCAAGGAGAAGGGCAGCAATGCGGTGTGGGTCGCCGACCGCATCGTCAAGCGCCTGCAGGAGCTCGAAGCGACCCACTTCCCGGCCGGGGTGCATGTGCGCATCACGCGCAATTACGGCGAGACCGCGAACGACAAGGTGAACGAGCTCCTCGAGGCGCTGCTGGTGGCGATGATCATCGTCATCGCGCTCATCGCCTGGTCGCTCGGCTGGCGCGAGGGTCTGATCGTGGCCACCGCGGTGCCGATCACCTTCGCGCTCACGCTGATGATCAATTACTGGGCCGGCTACAGCATCAACCGGGTGACGCTTTTTGCCCTCATCCTCTCGCTCGGGCTCGTCGTCGACGACCCGGTGGTCGATGTCGAGAACATCTACCGCCATCTCCGCGCCAAGACCGAGCCACCGCTCAAGGCCGTGCGTCGCGCCGTCAACGAGGTGCGCCCGCCGATCCTCCTCGCCACGCTGGCGGTGATCGTCTCCTTCCTGCCGATGTATCTGATCACCGGCATGATGGGGCCCTATATGAGCCCGATGGCGCTCAATGTGCCGGTGGCCATGGGCGCCTCGATGTTCGTCGCCTTCACCATCACGCCCTGGCTTTCCTATCACGTGCTCAGGAAGAGCGCCGAGCGCGCGCCGCCCGACCCCGGCGCCCGCGATGTCACGAAATCCGCGATTTACCGGCGCTATGAGCGGCTGATCGCGCCCTTCATCCACGAGCGCCGCCACGCCGTCCTCTTCCTCAGCGTCCTCGGCGCGCTCTTCGTCGCCGCGGCGCTGATGGCCGCCTTTCGCGCGGTGCCCCTGAAGATGCTGCCGTTCGACAACAAGAACGAGCTGCAGATCGTCATCAACCCGCCCGAGGGGACGACGCTGGAGGAGACCGACGCCATCGCCCGCCGGCTCGGCGAGGTGCTGCGCGAGGCCGTCGAGGTGCGCGACTTCGTCATCTATTCGGGCTTCGCCTCGCCGATGGATTTCAACGGCATGGTGCGCCACTATTTCCTGAGAAAGGGCCCGAACGTCGCGGAAATCCGCGTCAATCTCCTCGCCAAGAAGGAGCGCAGGATGCAGTCGCATGAAATCGCGCTGCGTCTGCGCGATCGGCTCGAGGCCGTCGCCCGAAGGATGCACACACGCATCGCCATCGTCGAGGTGCCGCCGGGACCGCCGGTGCTCGCCACCGTGACGGCGGAAATCTACGGCGCGCCGGAGACACCCTATGCGCGCCTGCGCGAGGCCGCACGCGTTCTCGAGCGCCGCCTCGCCCGCGAGCCGGCGGTAAGCGATGTCGACTCCACCGTCGAGGATCCGTCGCTCAAGCGCATCTTCGTCACCGACAAGGAGAAGGCGGCGCTCTCCGGCGTGGCCACGGAAGACGTGGCGAACACCGTGAAGCTGGCCATCGACGGCCTCGATGTCAGCCGCCTGCATCTGCCCGACGAGGCGCAGCCCCTGCCCATCCGCCTGCGCGTGGCACGGTCCGCACGCTCGGGCGAGGCGGCGCTCGAGGCGCTCGCGGTGAAAGGCCGGCCGGGAATCGTCAAGGTTCGCGAAGCGGGGGCGCTCCGGGATGCGCCGATCCCCGTGGTGCGCCTCGGCGAGCTCGGGCGCTTCGTCACCGAACCGGCGGAAAAGGCGATCTACCACAAGGATCTCGTACCCGTGGTCTATGTCTATGCCGAGCCGGTGGGCCGGGCGCCGGCGGCGGTGGTGGCCGATGTCGCGGCCGACATGCGACCGCCGGGAACGGTGGTGGACGTCGCGAGCGCAGCCCCGCGCCCGCTTGCGGCGCGCAGCTATTTCGACAATGGCGGCGGCGATCTGTGGTCGCTGCCCGAGGGCACGCGTGTCGAATGGCTCGGCGAGGGCGAACTCAAGATCACGAAGGACGTCTTCCGCGATCTCGGCATCGCCTTCGGCGTCGCTCTCATCGGCATCTACATGATCCTCGTCTATCAGACCGCGAGCTACGCCATGCCCTTCATCCTGATGCTCTCGATCCCGCTCACCATGATCGGCATCATGCCCGGCTTCTGGCTCTTGAACACGCTCACCGGCGCACCGGTCGCGGGCTACGCCAATCCGGTCTTCTTCACCGCCACGGCGATGATCGGCATGATCGCGCTCTCGGGAATCGCCGTCCGCAACGCCATCATGCTCATCGAATTCCTGCATGTCGGGCTCGCCCGCGGCCTGAGCCTCCGGGAGGCCGTCTGCCATGCCGGCGCGGTACGAATCCGCCCCATCCTGCTCACCGCCGGACCGGCGATGCTGGCGGCGGCACCGATCACGCTCGACCCGGTCTTCTCGGGGCTGGCCTGGGCGCTCATCTTCGGCCTCGTCGTCTCCACCGCCTTCACCCTTCTCGTCGTTCCCATGACCTATTACTGGGTCTACCGCAATCGCCCGGGTCACGGCCTGCCGACGGGCGTCGCCATCGTGGAGGAACTGGAATGAAGCGCCCCTTCAAGCGATCGAAGCTCTGGGAGGCGGTGGCCGGGCTCGTCGGCGTGGCGCTGGTCATCGTCTGGCTCTCGGGCGGTTTCTCGCCACGTGTCGCCCCGGGTTCGGCGGAGCTCGTGGGCGCGACGGTCTCCGCGGACGCCCCGCGGGCGACGATCGAGGTGATCGAGACGCCCGAGATCGAATGGACGAGCGGCACCGTCACCTCGGCCCGCGAGACCACGGTGGCGGCGCGCATTCTCGCCCGCATCGCCGCGATCAGGGTGCGCGCCGGCGATGTGGTAAGGCGCGGCGACGTGCTCGTTGTTTTCGAAGCGAAGGACATCAAGGCGCGCGTGGCGCAGGCCCGCGACGCGCTCAAGACGGCGAAAGCCCGGCTTGCGCTCGCCGGCGCCGAGAAGGAGCGTTTCACGCCGCTCTACGAGAGCGGGGTCATCCCGCGCCAGCGCTATGACGAGGTGATCGCGAAATACGATGCCGCGCGGGCCGAGGTCGGCCGCCTCGAAGAGGCGCTCAAGGAGGCCGAGGCCGAGCTCTCCTACACCGTCATGCGGGCGCCGGTGTCGGGCCGCGTCGTCGAGCGTCTCGCGGAACCCGGCGAGACCGCGGTCGTCGGCCGACCGCTCCTGCGCCTGTACGACCCCTCCGTGCTGCGTGTCGAGACGCCGGTGCGCGAGAGCCTCGCCGTCCATCTCGATGTCGGCGAGCGACTGCGCGCCCGGGCCCCCGCCCTCGGACGCAGCTTCGAGGGGCCGATCGAGGAGATCGTGCCCTTCGCCGAACCCGGCGCGCGCACGCTGCTCGTCAAGGTCGGTCTGCCGCAGGACCCGAAGCTTTTCGCCGGCATGTACATGAGTGTCGCCATCCCCGCCGGCACGGCGCGGCGTCTCGCGATCCCCGCGGCCGCGATCACGCGCATCGGCCAGCTCGATTTCGCCGACGTGGTGAACGCCGCGGGCCGCCGCGAACGCCGCCTCGTCACCCTCGGCGCGGCGCTCGACGACGATCGCATCGAGGTCCTGAGCGGCCTCGATGCGGGCGAGACCGTGCTGCTGGCGGAGCAGGCGCCGGCCGCCCTTCGATAGGGCTCGGGGCAAACGGATATCGCGACACGCGGTCGTCATTTGCCGGTGCGGCCGGGGACTCCATCCCGGGAAGGGAGGCGCCCTCGTCGCGATGGCCCCGCCGGTCACGCCGGCGGGCGACGAAGAATGAGCGCCGGCGGGTGACGACCGAGAGGCGGTCGAGGTGGACGACCAAGGGACGTTGGAGGAAAGGGCGCCTTCAGGAACGTCGTCATTCGCCGCCTACCAAAAGACCGTCATTCGCCGACTTGATCGGCGAATCCATGGTCGTGCCGGGCGCCCTGCCCGCAAATGGACCCGCCGGTCACGCCGGCGGGTGACGACGGGGGTGTGTCGGGTTGCGGAGGACCCGTGAAAAAGTCCGTCATTCGCCGACCTGCGAAATGCCCGTCATTCGCCGACTTGATCGGCGAA
>CAZAEP010000178.1:0-5449 GCA_964484045.1 uncultured Sphingomonadales bacterium | reverse complement strand
TGGCCCGCACGCTGGGCGATGCCGAGCTCTATCGCGTCAGTTTCCTGCGTCGCGACCTGCAGGCGGCGATCGCCGGACGCGGCAGCCCCGAGGAGGTCGGTATCCATCGCCGCTTCGATGCCGCCGGGGCGCGGCTCGGGGACGCGCGCACGATCGTCAACCAGAAATCCCTGCCGCGACTGTCGGTCGGCGTCGCGCCGGTCCTCCTGCAGCATGTCGGCAATCCCCGGAGCGGCGTCTATCTGGCCGATTTCGACGTCGACTTCCTGGCCCGGGCGGAACTCCTGCCGGGCCTGTTTCTCTCCGGTGCGGTGCGGCGTTTCGTTGTCGGCAATCTCGACCGTATCGAAGACGACGGGCCTTCGCCGCTGCCGCGCGTGCGCAGCGATATCCGGCGCTATGTCGATGAGGGGCGGACGGCGATCTCCTATCTCGAGGCCGACTATATCTTTCCCCTCACCGAGACGCTTCTCGCGCGGCTGTCGGCGGGGCTGTTCGAGCCCATGTACGGCGGCGTCGGCGGCGAGCTTCTGTACCACGAGAAAGGCGCGCGCTGGGCGCTCGGCGGCGAGGTCAACTGGGTCAAGCAACGCGATTTCGATCAGCTTTTCGGCTTTCGCGGCTATGACACGGTGACCGGGGACGTCAGCCTCTATACGGAATGGGCGCAGGGCGTTCGCGGCATCGTTCGTTTCGGTCGTTTTCTCGCCGGCGATTGGGGCGCGAGCGTCGATCTCTCGCGCGGCTTCGCCAATGGCGTCCGGGTCGGCGCCTTTCTCACCACCTCAAGTGATGTGAAAGACGAATTCGGCGTCGACAATCTTGATAAAGGGGTCTATATCACGGTGCCGTTCGGGGCTTTCTGGCCCTATGGCGGGCCGCGCGAGGTGGCGGGAACGACATTCCGCGCGCTGACCCGCGACAGCGGGCAGCGTCTCGAGCTCAATGAGCGCCTTTACGACCTGGTCGCACGGCAACAACGGGAACGGATCTTGCAGACATGGGGCCACCTCCTCGACTGACGGTCGGAGCGAGGGGCCGGGACATGGGAGAGCATGGGGCGAAGGAGCGAAGCCGGGGAAGAAAATCGCGCTTGTGCACGTTGTTGTGGTGAGGTTCGGATATTTTTCTCCGAGACGGGCTTTGGTTTACCAATTGTAAAGCTTGATGGGACAGCACTGAAACCGCGCTGTTTCCATCGGACCCCACTGAATGAAGGCCGTTGGAAGCAGGTTTCAAGGGTCGAGACGCAGAGCGGAGACGGACGTGATTTGGGGACAGGACTTCCTGGCAGCGATGCTGGCGGCGGCGGCCGCACTGATCATCTGCCTGGCCGCGCGGCCGCTGGCACGCCATCTTCGCGTGATCGACTATCCCGACGGCGTGAGGGGGCGCAAACAGCATGCGCGTCCGACGCCGCTCGTCGGCGGTCTCGCCGTGATGGTCCCGACCCTCGCCGCACTTCTGTTCCTGGCCCCGGGCAGTTACGGATTCGGTCTCGTGGCGGCTCTTTCGGTCATGGTCATGCTGCTGCTCGGGCTTCTCGACGACCGGGCCGACCTTGCCGCTGCATTGCGACTGGCGGTATGCGCCGTGACGCTCGCGGTGGCGATCGAAATCTCGCCCGACATGCGGCTCCATTTCCTGCGCTTCTCGTTTCTCGACCAGACCATTCTGCTGGGCGGGGTCGGCAGCGTCACCTTTACGGTCCTGTGCCTTCTCGGTCTGCAGAACGCGGTCAATATGGCGGACGGCAAGAACGGGCTGGTGATCGGCATGTCGTTGTGCTGGAGCGGGCTCCTGTGGCTCAGCCTGCCGGCCGGGATGTCTCCGATTCTCGCCGTCTTCACGGCGGCGCTGGCGGTGACCTTCCTGTTCAATCTCAACGGGCGGCTCTTTCTCGGCGACGCCGGAAGCTACTCGATTTCGATCTTCATCGGCCTGTTGGCAATCTACGCCTACAACCAGGGGTTCGACCGCCTTCCGGCGGACAGCGTGGCCCTGTGGTTCTGGGTTCCGATGCTCGACATGCTGCGTCTGATCATCAGCCGGGTGGGTCGCGGGCAGCCCCCGTTCAAGGGCGACCGGACGCATTTTCATCACCTGCTCTATGCGGTGATGCCCTGGCGCTATGGCCTCATGCTCTATCTGGCGCTGGTTCTCGTGCCCGGTCTTCTGGCGCTGGCCCTGCCGGAATTCACACTCCTTCTGGCGATCATCACGACGCTCAGCTACGGACTTCTCTACATCGCCCTCACCCGCCGGCCGCGGCTTTTCGGCGAGACGCGATAAAGCGCCGGCGGGCGCTTTACAGCCTCGGTCCGCTGTGCTTAAGGTGCGCCGCGCGCGGCGGTCTTGGGGCGTAGCCAAGCGGTAAGGCAACGGGTTTTGGTCCCGTGATCCCAGGTTCGAATCCTGGCGCCCCAGCCAGATTTTTATTCTGCAATAAATTCAATAGGTTATAGGAAATCAACCGGCGAGAATGTAACATATTTCTGTTACAGTCTGGCGGTACGGCGGAGCCGATCCTACCAAAACAGCAGACCCTCAGGCGCACGAAAGGAAAGAATGGCGGAGCGGGCGGTCGCTTCGGGCTTCTCAGGCGTCCTCGGAGAGCACGCGATAGACGGAGGCGCGGCCGATGCCGAGCTTTTGTGCGATGGCGGTGGCGCCCAGCCCCTCGCGCCGGAGGCGGCGCACCGCTTCCCTGTCGATGCTCGGCTTGCGGCCCTTGTAGACGCCTCGCGCCTTGGCCTTGGCGATGCCCTCCATCTGCCGCTCGCGGCGGATATTGGTCTCGAACTCGGCGAAGACGCCGAGCATGTCGAGGAACGCCTTGCCGGCGGCGGTGCTCGTATCGATGGGCTGTTCGGTGGCTTGCAGGGCGACGCCCTTGGCGCGCAGCGTGCGCACGATATCCTGCAGGTCGGCAATCGAGCGAGCAAGGCGATCGATGCGGGTGACCTTGAGCACGTCGCCGGGGCGCAGGAATTCGAGAAGCGTGCGCAATTCCTCGCGGTCCCTGAGACTGGTTCCCGTCACCTTCTCCGACCGGATCACCGCGCATCCGGCCTTGCGCAGCGCCTCTTCCTGCAGGGACAGGTCCTGGTCGGCGGTGGAAACGCGGGCGTATCCGTAGATCATGAGGCGGGCTCCGTTCTGTCTCGATAGGGTTTAGAGCTTCGCCACATAGTGCCTCAAAAAGGAGAAATCAACCCTATTGAGATTCGAAATCCGTCTCACCCAAATGTGTCTCTAGGGTATACCCGAACGAAACATGTGCGGAGCGGGGTCTGACGGCCGGCTTCAAGGACTCGCGTGCTGCGACGGAAAGGCAGCGATGGTCCCGCCGCAGACGCCGCCTGCCGGCGCAAGGGGGGGGCATGGGGGAAAACGCGCGTTTCGTATGCGTCGATTGGCCTCTCGGAATTTCGCAGCGAAACATTTCGGGCTCAGGCGCTCCCTGACGGAATTCCGGCCGTCACCCGCACCGGGGTTCGCCCGCGATGCCTTGCCCGATTCGCGGTGCGGACCAGGTCATGGTATCCTCATGCCGCGCGGGGGTGGCCGGACACGGCATCCGCACCCCGGCGCGCGGAAGGGGCGCGCAGGACAGGTTCATCCTCGCCCGACCTGCGGTCCCTGCATGATGGACGGGAAATGCCATGCGCGGCATCTTGAACATTCTGGCAGGCGTGGCCATAGGGTCTGTGGTCGTCGTTCTTTTCTTTCTCGTCTGGTTGTGGAAGGACAATCTGTTTCCGGCCGCGGTTGCGGCCTTGGTGGCGTACCTTGGCGGTGTCCGCCTGATTGGAGGGCGGCTCGACCGTTGGGGCGCGAGACGCGAACAGCGTCAGAAAGAGGCAATGGCGACACTCGCGGTGGCGGCGCTGGCGGCCGAGGCGGCGAGTGACGAGGACGACGACTTCCTGCTCGACGACGCCCCTCGCCTCGACGACGAGTGAGCGCCGGACGAGGAAGGGACGTGCCGGCTCTTCGCCTGCCTCGCTGCGACAAGCCGGGTACCGGCGGCAAGGGTGCCACAGGACCACACGCGTCCAGCCGGGACGGTCCCGGGCAGGAGGCGTGCGGTCTCGCAAATTGGCGTCTTTTTGGCGCGAGAATCGCCGATGGCAGGGGCGTGGTGTCATCCCCCTGCCGTGCTGCGGGTCGCGAATCCTCGCATGAGAAAGCCACCGGATCGGTGGCTTTTCCGGCAGGAACAGGGCGAGCTTTAGGGCCGGTCAGCGGCCCGTCCGCTCAGGCTCTAATGCCTCGGCGAGAAAAGCTGTCTTCTCGCCTGCCGGCCGGCCTTCATTGCGCCGCCGCGGGTGCGGCCGGACGGGATAGAGCGGGCAGTTCGGGCAGCCGCAGGCCTCGACCTGCTCGCGCCAGCCGCCGGGCGCATACGGGTCATGGACGCACTCCCGGCACTTGGCGTTGATTGCTTCACGCAAGGTCATGGCGGAGTTCCTCACCGGCGCGGTTCGTCACCGGCACCCTCGGCCCAGCGACTATCGGGTGCGGATGCGGGATTGTGCGCGCGCGGCTCTCGGAATCTCCCACCCTGCGCAGGGCGACGAGCGGGCTTCAGGATGAGGAGCGAGACGACGATCATGCTGTAGAGATACCAGAGCCAGACGAAGTGCATCGTCATGCTGTCGGACATGCTTCTTCCTTTCTTCGTTCCATGTTCGGTTGACGGATGAAGGGTGGAGGGCGCGACCAAGGCCGCGCCTTCCAGAGGAATCGAGAGTGTTCTCTATGGATTGGCCGGCGGAACGACGCGGAACCGCGAACGGCGGCAACCCCCGCCTCAGGACAGTCCGGGCTGTCGCCTCATCAGCTCCGGCAGATGCTCGCGGAAAAGCCAGCGCTGGAAGCGACGTGCTTCTTCCGTCCAGGACTCGAGATAGGCCTTCCAGAGTCCGGATTCGGAAATGAAGCAGTCGGTTGCGCGGGTGCGGTCGTTCTCGTCGTCGATGAAGAAGAGCTCGTCGCTTTCGAGTCGGTCAAGGAATTCCTCCGGGTAGACGCGAAGCACCCGACAAACATCGTCGATGGAGAACCAGGTCCTGCCATCCGCCGCGGCAATGCGGCTTATGTTGTGATCGAGCTTGTAGATGCGGACGGTCATCTTTTCGCATTCACTCATGCTTTGATTCCTTTTGCTGTTTGCACGAACGAAAGTGAGCGGACACGCATAGCCAGCCGGTCACACGCGCCGTGACGCGCGAGCGGGGAGGGATGACGCATCCGTGGAGAAAAGACCGGTCGACGCAGGAAACAGGCGTGCTGCACCGACCCGATCCAATGAGAGGGGGGCTTACCGTTATCAGTAATACCCGGGAGGTGCCCTCCAGCCTCCACCTGAAGGGGAGGCCTTGGGCTTTAATACCAAGGCTCATTGGCTCTGACTCACGCGAGGGATTCCCAAAGAGGCCGAAAT
>CAZAEP010000177.1:0-5483 GCA_964484045.1 uncultured Sphingomonadales bacterium | reverse complement strand
CCTGGTTCTCCTCGGCGCTGTGGCCGTTCTCGACGCTCGGCTGGCCCGACGAGACCCCCGAGCTGGCGCGCTTCTACCCCACCTCGACCCTGATCACGGCGTTCGACATCATCTTTTTCTGGGTCGCGCGGATGATCATGTCGGGGCTGCATTTCATGGGCGACGTGCCGTTCCGCGACGTCTACATCACCTCGCTGGTGCGCGACGCCAGGGGCGAGAAGATGTCGAAGTCGAAGGGCAATGTCATCGACCCCCTCGACTTCGTTGAAAAATACGGTGCCGATGCCCTGCGCTTCACCCTTGCGGCGCTGGAGAGCCAGGGCCGCGACATCAAGCTTGCCGAGAGCCGTGTCGAGGGCTATCGCAATTTCGGCACCAAGCTCTGGAATGCCGCCCGTTTCTGTCACATGAACGGAATCGGCGGTGCCGAGGATATCGCCCCGCCATCAGCGACGCTCACCCTCAACCGCTGGATCATCGGCGAGACCGGCAGGACGGCGGCGGCCGTGACGGAAGCGCTCGAGGCCTTCCGTTTCGACGTCGCGGCGCACGCGATCTATCATTTTACCTGGGGCACCTTCTGCGACTGGTATCTCGAATTCATCAAGCCGGTCCTCATGGGCGACGATGCGGCGGCGGCCGAGACCCGGGCCGTCGCCGGCTGGGTGCTCGACCAGATCCTGGTCCTGCTCCATCCCTTCATGCCCTTCATCACCGAGGAGCTGTGGCACGCGCTCCGGGCCGATCGCGCTTGCGATCTCATCCTCGCGCGCTGGCCCGTCGCGGACGGGAGCCTGGTCGATGATGCGGTGCAGGCGGAGATCGACTGGCTCATCCGGCTGATCACCGAGATTCGCTCCGCGCGCTCGGAAGTGAACGTCCCCGCGGGAGCGAAGGTGCCGGCACTCGTGCAGGGTCTTGCTCCCGGGCGGCAGGCATGGCTCGCGGCGCACGAAGCGCTGATCCTGCGTCTTGCGCGCCTCGAATCGATTGCTCTTGTCGAGTCCGTTCCGGACGAGGGCGTGCTGCAGGTGGTCGTCGACGAGGCGACGGTGGCGCTTTCTCTCATGGGCGTGCTCGACTTCGACGGAGAGCGCGCACGGCTCGAGAAGGCGATCGCGAAGGCGGAAAAGGAGATCAGGGGACTCGCGGGCCGTCTTGCGAATGCGCAGTTCACCGCCAAGGCGCCGCCGCAGGTGGTGGACGAGGCCCGCGCCCGCCTTGCGACCGAAGAGGCGACGGTGGAAAAGCTCAGGGCAGCGCTGGCACGGCTTCGCTGAGTTGCGTCGGTGCGGCGATCTGGCCGGCCTTGACCTCGATCAAGGCTGGACAGGCGTGCGCCCGATACCGATGTATGAGATATCACGCTGTCTCCAATCGAGGATGAAGTCGATGTTGTCGCAGAATCTGCAAATCGTGTTTCACGGCCTTGATCATTCCGACGCTCTCAAGGCGCGGATCATCGAGGAGGCAGAAAAGCTCGACAAGATCCACGACCGAATTCTGGGCGGAACCGTCACCTTGGAGACGGCGCATCGTCACGGTCGGCATGGCTGCTTCGCGGTGCATCTGCGCCTGCTTCTGCCGGGCAGACGCGAGATCGTCGTGCGCGAGGAACCGGGCGTCGAGGGGCACAATGCCGATCCCCATCGCGTCCTCCACACGGCCTTTGCCGTGGCCCGGCGGCGCATCAGGGACAGCGTGACACAGACGCGAGACCGGGTAAAATGGGGTCCGGAACCGGCGCCGCTCGGTGCGATGACGTCCGGCCCCGACAGCCCCTAACTGAAGGAGAGGACCCCCATGACCGCCCAGCCCCCGTCCGAGGCGCGAGATGAGGACGGCGAGAGCCCGCTCAATATCGCTCCCGCCACCGTCTCCTACATCATCGAACGGTCGCGGGAGGCGTTCGCCGGGATTCCCATCGAGGTCGATGACGACGATCCAAGCACGCATTGGAGCACCGAGGACGAGTTTCTCGAGATCGCCGAGTTCATCGACGACCTCAATGAGGACGAGCGCATCGATCTCGTGGTCCTGATGTGGGTCGGCCGCGGCACCTTCTCCGCCGAGGAGCTCGAACAGGCGCGGCAGGATGCGCGCCGCGAGGCAACGCACAAGACGTCCGAATACCTGCTCTCGACACCGCTCGTCCCGGATTATCTCGCCGATGGGCTCGAGGCCTTCGGCGAGATTGTCGAGGAGGGCTAGCTGTGACCTCTCGGCCGGCGGGGCACGGGCTTTCTAGAACGCTGCCTTGAGCGCGATGCGCAGGTCGCGCCCCGGCGCCGGCACGCGGTCCTGGAGGAAGCTCGTGTGATAGCGGATGGTGTCGTCGGCGAGATTGCGTCCCTGGATGAGAAGGGCGATGTCGCGATCGACGAAGGGATGGAGCGTGAGCGTCGCCGACAGATTGAAGGAACTGCCGGGCGGGGCTTCGAAGGCCGCAAGCCGTGTCTGATCGGCGGTGTAGGCGCCCTCGAGGCGCAGGTCGGCATAAAGACTCTGGTATTCTGCGGCGATCGTCAGGCTTTTGGGCGGAATGCGGGGCAGGGGGCGGCCGTGCGCGCGTTCCTCTGCATTGACGAGATCGAAGGCGAGGTCAAAGAGCAGCGCCTGATCGCCGTGCCGCCATGCCTCGGCGTCACCTTCGATCTCGATTCCGATGAAACGCGTTCCCACCCCGCCGAAAACGACTTCGCGGAGGCCGTCGACGACGCGGCCGGTAAATTCCTGGGTGATGAAGTCACGATAGGAATAGTAAAAGCCGTTCACCGTCAGATGCAGCGGACCGGCCGTCCTCTTCATGGTCGCCTCGATTCCGCGCAGCGTCTCTTCTCCCAGCTCCGCATTGCCGATGACGAAGGTCTGGGTCGCGAGTTCCGGGCCGCCCGAGAAGAGTTCGGCGGCGGTCGGCTGGCGTTCGACGCGAAATCCGGTGATGCCGAAGAGATAGCCAGCGGGCAGGCTGTAGGAGACGCCACCGGAGAGGCTGGCGCCCGTGAAACGGCGGACCATGCCGCCGAAGCTCTGAGGAACGCCGTCGCGATCGACGGTCAGAATCCCGGCGTCGATCCGCTGCCGGTCGAGCCGCAGCGCGGCATCGAATCGCCAGCGACCGAGGTCGTAGCTCTCGAGCGCCACGAGACCCCACTGGAAGGTCCTGCTGGGCGGTGCGAAGACCTCGTCGCCCACGGCGGAAAAATCGCGCCCCCGGAGCTGCAGTCCGACGGTGCCCGTCCAGTCGCCGATGGGGCGCTGGATCAGGTCCATGCGGGCTTCCCATTCCTGATTGGAGAAGCGCGTGCCGACCGTTCCGCCCTCGATCTCCACTTGCCCGTAATCGCCATAGCCGAAGCGGATGTTCGCCTGTTCGAAGAGCGCGACTTCGCGGTCGAATTCACCGATCACGTCGACACGGGTCTGATCGGCGTCGATGCGCACGTCCGATTCCACCGGCACGCCGTAATTGTTGTTCCACCGGGTGACCGAGGCGCCAAGGAATCCGAAATCGCCGACATAGGACAGGCCGCCACCGGCGGACCAGTTGCGCTGATCGGAGTTGGCGGCGCGACCGAATGGTTCCGGCGTTCCCGGCGGCAGCGGAGTGCGTGCCCGTTCGGCGGCACTGCGCAGGAATCCGGGTGCGTGGAAATCGCCCGTATCGAGCCGGTAGCCGCCGACATGGGCCATCAGGCCGCCGGCGAGAACGGCGCTGATGCCGCCACCGCCCTGGACCTGGTCGGAATTCGCGCCGTAAAGGGCGCGGATGAAGCCGTCGGCGCGCCCGTCTTCCGGCAGATCGCGCGGCACGCGGTCGTCGATCACATTGACCACTCCGGCCACCGCATCGGCGCCATAGAGCAGTGTCGCCGGACCGCGCACCACCTCGATGCGCGTGGCGGACGAGAGATCGAGGGCGACCGCATGGTCGGGACTTGCCGTCGAGACGTCGAAGCTGCCGAGCCCGTTCACGAGCACCCGCAGGCGATCACCGGAAAGACCGCGGATGACGGGACGGCTGGCGGCTTGCCCGAAGGCGGTCTGGGAGACGCCGGGCAGGCCTGCGAGGGTATCGCCGATGGTCGGGGAAAGGGCTTCGTCGAGGCCTTCGCCGGCGAGCACGGAGGTGGCCTCGACGGTCTCGCCGAGCGTTCGTCCGCCGGGTCGGGCCGTCACAATGATTTCCTCGACGGGATGATGTTCGTGATGATCCTGCTTGTCGGCGACCTCCACGGCATCGCGGGCGACGAGAGTCCCGCTCATGGCGGCGAGCGTTTCAGCCAGAAGGATGGCGATCCCGAGCACCGATGCGTCCCCGCTGTTTGTCTTGCTTAAACCGGTAATGTTATATCATTACGTTGTTGTCAAGGTCGCTGCTTGGCAGGGGGTGGCGGCCCGGATAAGTTCGGCCGACGAGAAAAAGGCGAAAGGTTGCGCCCGTGCTCAAGCCCGAATATCCGCATGACCACAGGCACTGTCTCGCCGAAGCGCTGGCCGAGGCGGAGGCCCTGTGTGCGGCGCGCGGCGTGCGTTTGACCGAGACCCGTCGGCGGGTTCTCGAACTCATCTGGTCGGGACACCGGGCAGTGAAGGCGTATGACATTCTCGAGCAACTGGCCGCCGAATCCCGCTCGGCGCGGCCGCCGACCGTCTATCGGGCGCTCGATTTCCTGCTCGCGCAGGGCCTTATCCACCGTATCGAATCGCTCAACGCCTTTATCGGCTGTCCCTCACCGGGGGCCGGGCACGCCAGCCAGTTCCTCATCTGCGATCACTGCCATACGGTGATCGAGATGGCGCAGCGGGATCTCGCCCGGGAAGTCGCGCGCGAGGCCACCCGCCATGGCTTTGCCGTCGCGCGCCAGACCATCGAGGTGCACGGCCGCTGCGGACGGTGTCAGGCGCGGGAGAGCTGACGCTTTCATGCGAGAGAGGGGCCGGCCTCGACAGGACGCGGGCGACCGGTCTCGTCGATGGCGACGAAGATGAAGATGCCCTCGGTGACCGGAAATTCCTTCTCGACACCGCGGCGCAAGACGCAGACCTCGATCCGCACATGCATCGACGTACGCCCGACCTTGACGATTTCCGCATAGCAGCTCACGAGATCGCCGACATGGATCGGGCGGTGGAACTTCATCGCTTCCACCGCCACGGTCGCCACCGGTCCGCCGGCGCGCCCGGAGGCGACGATGCCGCCGGCCACGTCCATCTGGGAAAGAATCCAGCCGCCGAAGATGTTGCCGTTGAGATTGAGGTCGGCGAACCGCGGTGCGGTGCGGATGACGGGATCGCGGCTCTCGCGCATCGAGTCTCACCCGTCCGTGCTGCGCGCGGGGCTTGCGGGCTGATGCGGCGAGAGAGGAAAGAGTTCGGGCGCATCAGGCAGCGACTCGAGATAGAGCGAACGGCTCGGGAAGGCGAAGCCGCTGCCGGCGTCCTCGACGATTCTCTTGATCGTATAAGCGAGCTCTTCCTTG
>CAZAEP010000176.1:1221-5552 GCA_964484045.1 uncultured Sphingomonadales bacterium | reverse complement strand
GATGGTGATGCCGCGCTCGCGTTCGAGCGCGTTCGAATCCATGGCGCGTTCGGCGACGCGCTGATTGTCGCGCACGGCGCCGGACTGACGGAACATCTGGTCGACGAGCGTCGTCTTGCCGTGATCGACATGGGCGATGATGGCGATATTGCGCAGGGACATCGGGCGAGCGACTCGGATATGGCGCGGGCGGCGAATATAGGCGCGATGACGCAAAAGACAAGTCGCGCCCGGGGATGGAGTCAGATCCCGGCCAGATAGGTCCAGACGACGACGGCGATCGCGAGCAGCGAGAGCAGGACATCGAGCACCGGCACGAACGGACTCGTCTCCGGCAGCAAACGCTCGGCGAGGCGCGGCGTGAAGAAAGGCAGGAGCGTCAGTCCCGCCGGCAGGGCGAGCAGCTCGCGCGACAGCACGAGCGTGGCGAGGAGGGTGAAATAGGTGGCGGCGGCGGCATAGCTCGCCGAGCGCGGCCAGGCGAGCCCGCTGCGTCGGGCGGCGAAGGCGGCGCCGAGGATGACGGCAAGGAGGCCGAAAGCGTGTACGGCGATGCGGCCGCCGTAAAGCGCCGCCAGGATCGCGACGCCGGCGCTGGCAAAGATTAGCATCCGCGCCGCAGACGCGCTCGCTCCGCGCTCGGCGAGGCGGGCGAAAGCCAACAGGCCGCCGGCGCTCAGAATCGCGTAGTTGAGCCAGGCGGGGCCGCGCAGGAAGGGCAGATAGGTTTCCGAGCCGACCGCGATCGTGATCAGCGGCGGCAGCAGGATGACGAAGCCGAGCGCCGCGAACAGCCGCGTCCGCGGGCGGTCGGCGAAGAGGCCCGTGACGAGGCCCGCGAGCATGGCGTAGGGCAGCCAGCCGATGCCGCCGATGGGGGGGAACACGGGAAGCGGACGCACGAGCAGAAATCCGATGAGGAACGCCGCGGCGAGCGCCAGGCCCACCGGGTTCGGCTTGCGCACCACCGGCGCCCAGAGCACCAGCGCCGCCGCAATGGCGGCGGGAAGATAGAGCGCGTCGAGCGCCGAGCGGGAGAGAAGAAAATCGATCACGAGCTCATTGCGATGAGGTCAGAGGAACGGACATCGCCGACCGGGGACCGACGACCCCGTCCTCCTCTATGGGAGATGGCGCGAGATGGCAATTGCCGGCCTCGTCCGGCCGCGCTCTGAGCCCCGGGATGGGTCCGGTGGCGCTCGGGACGTGGCGACCGGTCGTCGAAAACGGGAAATTGTAACGAACTCTTAAGCCGATTGTGACAGAATATACGTTGAAATCGGAGCGGCACGTATTAAATTACGGTCGTGGAGCGGTTTCCCCCCGCTTCACATGCCCTCCGTGGGCGTTTCCTCCCTGAACTTGGGCCGTGCTTTGGCACGGCCCTTTTTTCATTGGCGCCCATGCCCTGCGGCAGGGTCTTCTACTCGGCGGCGACGGTCTGCTCGGAATTGAAGTCATGGCGCATCAGCGCGGCGAGCAGCCGCGTCATGTCTGCGGCGGTGCGGGAGAAGTCGGGGCGCCGGCGGAGGGTCGTCTCGTCCATGTAGAGCGCTCGATTGATCTCGATCTGCAAGGCGTGGGCACCGGTCTCGGGACGTCCGTAATGCTGCGTGCAATAGCCGCCCGCATAAGGCCGGTTGCGGCGCACGCGATAGCCCATCTCGCGGAGTGCCGACTCGGCGGTGGCAACCAGTCCGGGGGCGCAGCTCGCGCCGTGGCAGTCGCCGAGGACGATGTCGACGCCGCCGGCGAGGCCGTCGGCGGTCGTCCGAGATGCGCCACCGGTGCCCGAGGGCATGGAGTGGCAATCGAGCAGCAGGCTCCAGCCCCAGCGCCTGCGCGCCGTTCTCAGTAGCTCCGCAAGGGCGGCGTGATAGGGGCGATAGATGGCGGCGATGCGCCGGTCCGCCTCCTCGAGCGGCAGGCGTCCGGCATAGATCGGCATGCCCGAGGCGACGACGCGGGCGATCACGCCGAGCCCCGCGGCGACGCGGTCGCTGTCGGCGTGCGCATCCACCGGCAGCGGATCCTCGAAGAGCAGCGGGTCGAGCTCGTTTGCAGCGCGATTGAGATCGACATAGGCGCGCGGATAACGCGCCGCGAGAAGGCTCGCCCCGACCTCGGGCGCGGCGGCGAAGAGCGCATCGACATGGCTGTCCTCGGAGCGCCTGAGGCTGTGCTCGTCGAGCCGCGACATGCGCTTGAAGGCTCTGGGATAGAAACGCCCGCTGTGCGGCGAGGAGCAGACCACCGGCCCGGCCGTTCCCTCCGGAACACGAAGCTCGAACGGACGGACGCCGGCAGGTGGGGAAGCTTTTGACATGCGAGCCGATACTTGGAATTCTTTCGACGGCGTTTTACGCAGTGTATACCACTCTCTGTCATGCAGGGAACCGTCGGAGGGCGGGGCGGCCGGTTGGGAGCAAGTGATGGGGCGTATCTTGATTGCCGAAGACGACGATGCGATGCGGAATTTTCTCGCCCGCTCGCTCGAGCGCGCAGGTCATGAGGTCGTCGCCGTCGGCTCCGGTACGGATGCCCTGCCGCATGTCGCGAGCGACGAGTTCGACCTCCTCTTGACCGATATCGTGATGCCCGGCATGGACGGTCTCGCGCTTGCCAAGCGCGCCGCCGTTCTCGCGCCGGAGATGAAGGTCGTTTTCATTACCGGTTTCGCCGCGGTGGCGCTCAATCACGGCGACGAGCCCATCGCCACCGATGCGCGGGTGCTCTCGAAACCCTTCCACCTCAAGGACGTGGTTGCCGCGATCGACGAGCTGTGCGCCGCATGAGGCTCTGAGAATGAGCGCGGAGGCGATCTTCGCCGTCCTTGTCCTCCTGCTCGGTCCGGTTCTCGCGAGTTTCTTCGCCACGCTCGCCGACCGCCTGCCGCGCGGCCTCGCGATCACCGGCTTCTCGCGCTGCGCCCGTTGCGGTCGGCGCCTCGGTCCCGGGTCGCTCATTCCCATCCTGTCCTATCTGCTGGCGCGCGGCCGCTGCCGCGCCTGCGGCACGGCGATTCCGACGTGGCTTTTCGCTTTCGAACTCGCCGGGCTCGCCCTTGCGCTGCAGGTGGTTCTCGCGGTCGGCGCGGGATGGCTTGCCATCGCCTCGCTGTTGTTCGGGCAGTGTCTGCTCACCATCGCGGTCATCGACGCGCGCCATTACTTCGTTCCCGACTGCCTGTCGCTGCCCCTTGTGGCGGCAGGGCTGCTTGTCGCGGCACTCGAACCGCGCCTCGATCTCGTGGCGCATCTTGTCGGTGCGGCGACAGGATTTCTCTTCATGCAGTCGGTCGCCTGGACCTACCGGCGATTGCGCGGCCGCGACGGACTCGGCGGCGGTGACGCGAAACTCTTCGCCGCGGCGGGGGCATGGGTGGCGTGGCAGGGGTTGCCGCTGGTGCTCCTCATCGCCAGCGCAGGCGGGCTTCTTGCCGTTCTCATGCTCGCCGTTTCAGGACGCCGACTCGGGCTCGGCGATGCCCTTCCCTTCGCTCCTTTCCTTGCACTTGGCGCTTGGCTGGTGTGGCTTTATGCCCCACCGCTTGTCGCGGGCTAGGGGCGATTTCCGGCTATGAATCGATGGCGCCCGTCCGATTTCCGGGGCGGTCCTGCCGAAGTCCGTCGTGCGATTTTGCGACAAGCATGCGGCGATTCGTGCACACGGAACTGTGAATGGCGTTGACGACCCCAATTTCGGTATCTGTAGGGGGAGACGGGGTCCGAACCGGGCTCCGGGGCAAAGGGGCGTTCGCGGAGAACCGGGGCGGCAGAGAAGCCGGAGACGGGCGCAAGAATTGGCCGGCACAGAGTCGGATTGAGAAGGAGGCGGTATCGTGAAATCTCGACGCTTGGGACTCATGTCCACATCCCGACGCGGCAGGCTGATGTCGGGGGCATTTTTCCCGGCCTTGATCGGCGCCGGTGTCGTCATGGGAGGGCATGCCCCTGCGGCGCAGGCAGCGCCGTCGGAGAGCTGGGCAGCGAGTGCCACGGCACCCTTGCCGATGGCGCAGCCGAAGCCGGCCGTGTTGGCGCTTCTCATCCAGTGTCGCCCGTGCAATCCGTGCGCCGCGAAGAAGAAGGAGATGATGAAGGGTTGCCATCCGTGCAATCCCTGCGCCGCGAAGAAGAAGGAGATGAAGGGCTGTCATCCCTGCAATCCCTGTGCGGCGAAGAAGAAGCCCTGCGGTCCCGGCGCGACGGCCTCGGCGCGCTTCGGCGGCGTGCGGCTCGCGATGCTGCAGTGTCACCCGTGCAATCCGTGCGCTGCGAAGAAGAAGGAGATGATGAAGGGTTGCCATCCGTGCAATCCCTGCGCCGCGA
>CAZAEP010000176.1:0-1121 GCA_964484045.1 uncultured Sphingomonadales bacterium | reverse complement strand
AGAAGAAGGAGATGAAGGGCTGTCATCCCTGCAATCCCTGTGCGGCGGGCGCCGGTGCGATGATGGCCTCGGCTTGCTATGTTCCGCGGTTGAAGGCGGCGAAAGGCTGCCACCCCTGCAATCCCTGCGCGGCGAAGAATCCCTGTGCTGCGAAGAAGGGCTGCAACCCGTGCAATCCCTGCGCGGCGAAGAACCCGTGCAATCCCTGCGCGGCGAAGAACCCGTGCAATCCCTGTGCCGCGAAGAACCCGTGCAATCCCTGCGGGGCGAGCAATCCCTGCAACCCGTGCGGGGCCGGTGCCGCTGCGGCGATCACCGATGCGGAAGCGGGCGATGCCTATGGCTGCATCAGGGAGTCCCTTGCCGGGGCCTATGCCAAGGCCGGGGTCTCGAGCGTTGCCGGATATCAGGGCTGGCCTGTGTTCAACACGGTCGCCTATCAGTCGGCGACCCATGGCGGCCGCTATGTGAACAATTACGCCAATCCGACCGGAGCGGCGTCTTACGGCAGGTTCGAAAATGTCGGCAAGATGCCGGTGGGCTCGGTGCTCGCCAAGGACAGCTTCGCAGTCGGTGGGGATGGCGCGGTGTCACCCGGTCCGCTGTTCGTCATGGAAAAGATGCCTGCGGGCTTCAATTCCGGGTCCGACGACTGGAAATACACCATGATCATGCCCAATGGCAGCGTCTACGGGACGACCAATGGCGAGGGCTCGTCGCGGGTGCAGTTCTGCGTCGACTGCCATGTGCCGCTCGCCGAGATGCAGGACTCGCTCTATTTCATGCCGGAGAAATATCGCAAGCATTAGGGACCTGCCGAGGGCCGGCCCCGGATGACCGGGAGCCGGTTTCCGGAACGATCGAGCGCCCCGCGGGTGTCGGCCATGGTCGCACTGCGGGGTGTCTCACAAGGGGGAGGGGATGCGCGATGGCCTCGCCGCCCGTGGCAAGACCGGCCATATTCACGCGCCGTTCCACGCTTTTCCTCTTGCGACGGCAGCCTGCCGGGGGCACAGAATCGCGAGGATGGGATCACGGATCCGAGGCAGGCGACGAAATGGCGCGGCCCATCCGCCGTTGCAGCGGATAGGCAGGCGGCGGTGAGCGGAGGCGACGCGATG
>CAZAEP010000175.1:0-5601 GCA_964484045.1 uncultured Sphingomonadales bacterium | reverse complement strand
GACATAGCGCGCCACCGCCCCGAGCGTCAGACCGTCACGGGGCCGCGCGACGAGCTTGCCCGAAAGCGTGAGATTGCGATAGCCGTCGCGCTCGCTTCCGCCCGGCGATGCCGAGACGCCGTCGCTGTCGTAATAGCCGGCGGACAGCGTCGCGCCGCCCCGCTCGCCGCCTGCGGACGCCGTGGCGCCAAGGCGGACGGTGCCGAAGGATCCGCCCTCGGCAAGGCCCTCGAAAGCGCGGCCGGTTTTCGGCTCGCGGGTGACGATATTGATCACCCCGCCGATCGCCTCGGAGCCGTAAAGCGCGCTCTGCGGCCCGCGGACGACCTCGACCCGTTCGATGCCGGTGCTCAGCAGATCGGCGAAGTCGAACTCGAAATTGCTCACCGGGTCGGTGGCCTCGATGCCGTCGATCAGGACCAGCGTCTGATTGCCCTCCGCACCGCGGATGCGGATCTGCGTCTGGCTCCCCACGGGACCGGTCCGGCTCACCTCGAGTCCGGGCAGATCGCGCAGGATGGTGGACAGGACGGGCACCTGACGGGCCTCGAGGTCGGCGCGATCGAGGACGCTGACGGCCGAGCCGAGCTTCGCCGCGTCGACCGGCTCGCGTGTGCCGACGATGATCAGCTCTTCGATGGGCGCATCGCCGTCGGCGGCGGCGGAAGAGGCGACGACGCCGGAACAGGCGGCAAGCGCCCCCACAAGGCCGGAAAAAAAGAGAGAACTCGTATCGATGTTCGGCATGATGATGTGCGACTCCCAATTCGGTTCGATCCGGTATGGGAAGCCGGCGCATCACGCTCGCCGGTCGCTGCGGAAGGACTGACGCCGCACCGGCCACCCATGTGGTGTCGCGCGGCGGTTGCCCGCTCCTCATGGCTGATCCCGGCCCGAGGATGGCGACGTGGTGGCAGGTCTCCTGACTTCGCGGGTCACGGGCCGCTCGCACCGCCTTCCCGATGCGCATGGACGCACATCAGTGGCATCGTGGTGCGGGGCCTCGCCGCTCACAGTTGCGGGCACAGTCGCGGAATTTCACCGCGTTCCCTCTTCGCCCGCGCCATCGCGCGGGAACCACCGGTGCGGGACATTAGGGACAAAGCCGGGCGCTGGCAAGCGTCGGCCGCTGCGGCGGAACCCCGCGCCATGGCAGGCCGCGCTTTTTCCCGGGCCGGGTCCGAAAACATGGTACAAGGAACGGCGCGCATCGTTCGCACGGGGAGAGGTGATGGTGAATGCGATCCGTGACCCGGGAACCGATGCCATTCGCTCGCCGTTTTCCTTGGACGACATCCCCTGGGAGGGGGGCCGCATTCTCTATTGCTGGTGGAACGAGGCCCGCGGCGGACGCGCCTTCCCCTCACGCGCCGATTTCGATCCCGCCGTCCTCAAGGGCCACCTCGCCACCGTCGTCCTTCATGATGTCGAGCACGACCGCGATCCGCCGGATTTTCGCATCCGGCTGATGGGCACCGAAATCGTCGCCGTCGCGGGCACCGACCCCACCGGCCAGCCCCTCGCGGTACTCCCCGATACGGGGGCGATCCGCGCGCGCTACTCCTGGCTCGTGCGCATGAAGCGCCCCTATCTCTGTCTCGACCTTCCGCTGTCCTGGGCCTCCAAGGAGTTCATTTCCTATTCCACCCTCGCCATCCCTCTGGGCCGAAGCGACGACCGCGTCGACATGCTGATGGCGCATCTCGATTTCCGGCGCATGCCGGCCTGAGGCGTTTCCGGGTCGCGGCTCTAAAAGGCGAGCGAGAGATTGATCGAGCCGAATCCCTGGCCTTCGGGCTGGAGCGCGAACTCCCGGGAGCGACGGACGAAGGTGTAGGAGAGCGCGAAGCGATGAAAGCTGAGCGCGACGCCGGCGCTGAGCTCCCGCACCGCCGTCCTCTTCGCCACGCTGTGGCTCCTGGCGAATGTGTTGCCGTCGAGAAAGAGATTGCGCGCGACGGCCCGGCCCTCGAAGCCGGCGAAAAGATACCAGCCGATGCCTTCGCTTCTGGGCCGCAGGATCTTGCCCGCCCCCGTGGCGCTCGGATTGATTCGCGGCGGCAGGGCGGCGGGAAGGAAGTTTCCGAGCCGAATCACCACACCGCCATTGCCGTCGATGAAGACGCTGCCGAGGTCGGCGCCCAGGCGCGGCGAGACGTCGAGGGCGGCTCCGGTGCCAAGATCGAACAGCTTCAGAAACCATGCACGCTCATAGAAAAGTTGCAATGTGGGCTCGGTCCTGAGCTGGAATTCCCAGCCCCGGGGCTGCGGCGAGCCCGTAAGGCGGTGGACGAGTTTCTGCGTCTGCCTGGCCAGAGAGGCGGGTCCGGTCACCCCCACTGAAAGCGTCAGCGTCTCCTGCATCGGCCCCTTGCTGCCCGACACGCCGACCTCGAGATAGAGCCAGCCGGCCCACGGCCGGTCGCTCGCCAGAAGTCGTTTCCGCGTGATGTCGGCGGGCGTGAACATGTGCTGGCCGATGGCGAAGAACGCGTCGCTGCGGGCCACCTCGGGGCCACCCGGAAGGACGTCCTCGATCCACGAGAACAGCGCCGGCTCGCGCCCCGCAGGGTAGGCGAAGGCAAGGCGGAAGCCATTGGTATACCAACGATCTTTGCCGTCGCCATAGAGATCGTTCTCGCTCTGGAAGGACATCACGGGAGGCATGTCCGAGGCCGCCGCCACGGCAGGCCAGAGGGCGGCCGCAAGGAGCACGACAAGGGCTCCCGAGGCGGCGCCCGGGCGCACGCGGTTGAACCACCTCGACACGATTCCGTCTCCCGAGACCCCGGTCACGTCGCCGGCGATCCTAGCGCGGAACCGTCACATCCTCGAGAGCCATCCGTCGCCGTCCCGGCCGGTTCTGACGAATACCACCTATCATGGATTTTCCATCACAAAATTCTACATAATATTGTTGCGACTTTTACGAGAACAGATTCTGAATAGATATTTCGTTAATTCTAATTCCATCCACAAATAACGTAAAATCAATTTAAAGAATTTTAATCAATTTGCGCTTTTCATCGTGCCACACGAATTTTGAGCGGAGGATCTGCTGGTGTTTGCCAACGGCAAAATTGAAGGAAAGGTCAAGGGCGGAAGATACAGGATGCGCTCCGGATATCTTCTGGGCGTGTCCGCCTTTGCCCTGTGTCTGTCTGCGCTCCCGGCGCAGGCGCAGGAGACGGATGACGGCGATCGACTGACACGGCTCGAGCAGCGTCTCGATCAGGTGCTTGGCCTCGTCGAGAGCCTCAACGCGGAAATCGCGGCCCTCAAGGCGAAGCGGTCGAAGGCGTCGACCGACGGCGAAAGCGCGTCGGGGGCGATCGCCGAGGGCGCGCTCTCGGAGCGTCTCGCGGCGGTGGAGAAGACGGTCGACGCCACCAAGGGTCGGCTCGACGAGGTCGAGGAGATCGCCCTTGATGTCGAGGAGCGGGTCGGCAGCCGCGCGCTGGTGCGCGCCTTCGATGCGAAGAGCCTCGACATCGGCGGCTTTCTCCACACCACCGCGACGCTCGCCGACGGTCGCGACAACACGGAGTTCGCGATCAATCGCCTGACCTTCGAGCTCCTCGTCAAGGCGCAGCTTTCGGAGCGCTGGTCGCTCTTCGCGGCGCAGGCCTTCATTCGCGAATCGGGGATCAACTACACCGACCCCGAAAAGCGCTTCAATCCCAATTTCGCCCTGCAGAACAAGGCGCCGCTGGTCATCGCCACCGCGACCTACAAGGCGAGCGACGCTCTGACGCTGGACTTCGGGCGTTTCATCACGCCGCACGGCATCATCAATGTCGAGCACTTTCCGGCGATCCTGCTCGACCCCGAGCAGCCGCAGTTCCTGCGTCCCTTCGGCGGACAGACGATCTTCGCCAATTTCATGAACGGCGTGCGCGTCACGGGCACCGTCTTCTCGCCCGGCGGGCTGAACGGCAGTCTCGGCTATGCCGCCTATGTGGGCAGCTTCGCGGGCAATGCCGACAGCCTCAATTACGGCGGCCGCGCCTTCTGGACCTTCGGCAACAGCGGCGTGACCGTCGGCGCCAATATCGGCGGTGGCCGACGCGCCGGGCACGGCACCGACTATGTGCTCTTCGGCGGCGATCTCCTCTATGACAAGGGCCCGATCATCTGGAAGAGCGAGATCTTCGCGACCAACGAAGATCAGGGCGGCAACCGCCTCGCCTTCTATACGCAACCCGGCTGGCGCTTCGCCGATCGCTGGATCGCCTTCTACCGCTTCGACTTCCTCGATGACGGAACCGGCACCGGCGACAAGAGAGAGCACGCCGTGGGGCTCAGCTTCAAGCCCAATCCGCAGGTGCATCTGAGGGCCATCACGCGGTTCAATCACTTCGCCGCCGCGCCCGGCCTGCCCGGGGCCAATGCACGCAATTATCAGCTTTCGGCAACAATCTCATTCTAGGGGGGCACGGCCATGCATCGATTCATTCTGTCTCGTCTCGGGCTTCTCGTCGCCCTCGCCCTGAGTGTCGCCAATACAGCGAGAGCCGCCGACTATGTCGTCCTCGTCAATTCCGAGAATCCGCTTCTCGACAGCAACGTGGATGCCAAGGAAACGGTGAAGCGGCTGTTTCTCAAGGAGCTCAGTTCCTGGCCGGGAGACGGGCCGGCCCTGCCGCTCGGACGCTCCAAGTCCTCGCCGGCGGAAGCCGCGTTCATCAGCAAGGTGCTGGGCATGACGCGGGCCGAACTCGACACCCACTGGCTGCGACTGAAGCAGACACGCGGCGAAACCCCGCCGCGCGAGGTCGGCTCGCCCCTGATCCTCTTCCGCCAGATCAGTCGCAATCGCGGCGCCTTCGCGCCGGCGACGGCGGACGAAGCGCTCGACGCGCCGGCGGAGGTGGCGGTTCTCTTCCGCTTCAGCGACTGAGTATGTGAGTCCGGTCGCGTGGACGCGGCACGTCAATGGCGTGCCGCGTCCTTTGCCTGTCGGGGCTGCGGCAGATATTCGACGCTCGGCTGCGTGCGCACCGGCTGCGGATAAAGCGACATCAGGGTGAGAACGCTTTCCGGCATCTCGATGCTCACATCGAGGCCGAGCTTTGCCGCCGCATCCGCGGTGATCGGGTAGTCGTGCGTCCAGGTGCCCTCCGACAGGAGGCGGGCGAGCTCTTCGGCCCTGTCGGCATCGAGCCTGTCGCCGAGAAGCTCGCGCACGGCATGACGAATCTGCGCGATCGCCTTGCGCCCGACATCGGCGAGAATCAGCGTCTGATCGTCGACATGCGCGATCGGCTTGTCCTCGACGACCCGGACGATCGAAGCCGCGGGCGTCTGGCCGAGCTGCGGATCGACGGGCCCGAGAACGGCGTGCCGGGACATCACGATCTCGTCCGCGGCGAGTGCGATCAGCGTGCCCCCCGACATCGCGAGATGCGGCACGAAGACCGTGACCTTCGCCGGGTGCGCCCTGATCGCACGGGCGATCTGCAGAGCCGCGAGAACGAGCCCGCCGGGAGTGTGGAGAACGAGGTCGATGCGCACCTCGGGTTAGGTCATGTGGATGGCGCGCAGGATCTCCTCGGAATCGTGAACGTCGATATAGCGCATGAGCGGAAAGCCCAGCAGACG
>CAZAEP010000174.1:0-5612 GCA_964484045.1 uncultured Sphingomonadales bacterium | reverse complement strand
AGAAGAAATGGAGGCCGAGCACGTCTCCGGGCCGGTCGGTGACGGCGGCGATGGCGTCGATATCGAGATAGGAGGTGTTGGTGGCGAGAATGGCGCCCGGCTTTGCCACGCGATCGAGCGCGCGAAACACGTCCTGCTTGATCGCGAGGCGCTCGAACACCGCCTCGATGACGAGGTCTGCGTCGCCGAGCGCGGCCATGTCGGTCTCGACCCGGAGCCGGCCAAGGCGCCGTTCGCGTTCGGCGGCATCGAGCTTGCCGCGCCGGATGCCCTCGTCGAGCACGCCGGCCATGCGGTCGCGGGCGGCCGCGGCGGCCTCGGCGGACTGCTCGACGACGGTCACCGGCAGGCCGGCGGCGAGGCAGGCGAGCGCGATTCCCGAGCCCATGGTGCCGCCGCCGACGATGCCGACGGTCGCGATCCCGCGCCCGGGCGTCCGCTTGTCGATTCCGGGCACCTTCGCCGCCTGCCGTTCGGCGAAGAAGGCATGGCGCAGGGCGGCCGACTGCGGGTGCGCGAAACAGGCCTCGATGAGCTCGCGCTCCTTCTTCACCCCTTCGGCGAAAGGCAGCCTCAGCGCGGCCTCGACGGCCGCGATGGCCTGTACGGGGGCGAAGAGGTGGCGGTAGCGCTTCGCCGCCGCCGCACGGAATTCGGCGATCATCCGGTGTGCGCCCTCGGCGTCGGGAACGGCCCTCTCCGAGATGCGGCGCACGGGCGCCTGCTTCGCCACCAGGTCTTCGGCATGGGCCACCGCTTCGTCCACGAGGTCGCCGGCGACGATCCGGTCGATGAGTCCGATCTCAAGGGCACGCGGTGCCGACACCGGGCGGCCGCTCGTGATCATCTCGAGCGCGGTGCGTACACCGACGAGCCGCGGCAGGCGCTGCGTGCCCTGGGCGCCGGGGATGATGCCGAGATTGACCTCGGGAAAGCCGAGCTTCGCATCCGCAACGGCGAGTCGGTGGTGGCAGCCGAGCGCGAGCTCGAGCCCGCCGCCGAGCGCGGTGCCGTGGATGGCGGCGACGAGCGGCTTCGGGCCCGCCTCGAGCGCGCTCACCACCTCGGGCAGCAGCGGCGGCACCGGCGGGCGGCCGAACTCGCTGATATCCGCGCCGGCCATGAAGGTGCGGCCCTTCGCCGCGAGCACCGCGGCATCGATGTCGGGGTCGTCGGCGATCTCGCGCACGGCCGCGACCAGCCCCTGACGCACGGCGGCGGAGATGGCGTTGACCGGCGGGTTGTCGACATGGATGACGGCGATGCGGCGACGGCGTTCGATGGAAACGGTGGTCATGGGTTTCAGGGCACCAGAAGAATGGGGATGTCCGACATGTGGGCGATGGCGTTCGACACCGACCCTAGAATGATCTCCGCGATATTGGAATGCCCGCGGCGGCCGACGATGATCATCTCCGCGTTCCGGTCGCGCGCCAGCTTGTTCAGCGACTCCGCGGGGCTGCCCCAACTGTAATAGGTCTCGGGCTCGACGCCGTTCTCCCTCGCCACCGCGACCAGGGGTTCGAGGATTTTCTCGCGCGCCGTCTCCTCCTCCTGCTTCTTGTCGATCGGACGCCGGAGCGCTTCCTCGAGCGACAGCGGCGTGAAGCCCGACCAGTGGATGATATGGGCGATGAGCAGGCGACCGCCCGAGCGGGCGGCGAGCCGGGCGGCAACCGTGACGGCGCGGCGGCTCGGATCGCTGCCGTCGACACCGACGAGGTAAAGCGGACGATCGGACATCATGGGCTCCTTTCCTTGGGAAATCCTCCGTTCAGTCTGGGACGGGACGGTCCTTTTCGCATTGATCGGAATCAACGGCCGAGACCGGGGAGAGGCGCGCGTCGCGGCCCTGTCCGGCGAGCGCCCGCCGGAGTGCGGCATAGTCGGCGATACCGAGCGGGTCCGCGATCTCGCGCCGCCATAGGGCATCGAGGCGATCGAGCATGGCCGCGCTCAGGATCCCCGCATGGCCGCCGCTGCCGCCGGTCCTGACCTTGCTCGACCGGGCGTCGGGCGGCAGTCCACAGGCCCGGTTGCGGGCTTCGGCGGTCAGATGATCGTCGAACCGCCGCTCATGCGCCTTCATGAAGTCGAAGCGCGCCTGCCGGGTGGCGACGGCGATCGCGTCCGCATCGGCATCGCAGCCGATGAACCGCGCAACGCGGTGCACCACGCGCGGCAGGTCGGCGAGGAGGTCCTCATAGGCGAGCATGAGGACATTGCCGTCGCGGCGCCGCTCCCACCAGCTTTTCAGATGCTGCCAGTAGCTGCCGCCGGGATGATCGCGGGCAATGAGATAGGCGGCGAAGTCGTCCGCGCTCACCGCGCCGGGTTCGAGAAACCAGCCTTCCATGAAGCGATGGAACGAGACCATGGTGTCGCGCGGATCGCGGATGACGACGACATAGCGCCCATCGCGCGGCATCCGGGTGCCGTTCCAGTGGGTCTTGAAGGCGCGCGGCGCGGCCTTCTGCGGCGCCTCGAGATCGATGCCCATGTCGTGGGCGAGCTCGATCCACGGCACGACGGCGGAGATTTCCTCGAAATCCATGTCGCCGCCGGTGCGCAGGCCGTGGACGATCTGCTGCATCCAGGTGGTGCCGGCCTTGGGATAGGTGGCGATGACGACATCGTCGGCGCGGGGACGGAAGGCGCGGGCATATGCGAGACCAGCAGGCGAGACGAAATGCGCCATCCGCTCCTCGAAGGCGGCGATCGAGCGCGCCCGTCGCGGCGCTCTGGGGTCTTCTGCGCTCATGCCGGCATATTGTGCAGCACGTGCCAGCACATCATCGCCGCCGCCGAACGCCAGGGCGACCACGTCTCGCCGATCGTCGCCGCTTCGCGTTCGTCGGGACGCGCGTCGAGGCGCTTGATGCGGCGCAGCCCCTCGCGCACGCCGAGATCGCCGACCGGCCAGATGTCGGCGCGCCCGAGCGCGAACATGAGGTACATCTGCGCCGACCAGACGCCGAACCCCTTCTGCGCGGTGATCGCCGCGATCGCGGCCGAATCGTCGAGATCGCCCAGGCCATGGGGGTCGAAGCGGCCGGCGGCGACCGCTTCGGCCAATGCCCGGGCATAGGCGACCTTCCGCCGCGACAGCCCGATGCCGCGCAGTTCGGCTTCGCTTTGCGCGAGAAGCGCCGCGGGCGTGAATTCACCGCCGAGCAGGACGGACAGGCGGTCGGCGATGGTCTGCGCCGCCCGGGTCGAGAGCTGCTGGCCGATGAGAATGCGCAGCAGGGTGGCGAACCCCGCTTCGCGTGCCCGCGGCGGCGGATCGCCGTGCTCGGTGCGGCTGCGGGCGATATCGGCATCGCGCGCCGCAAGACGGTCGAGCGCACGGCCGAGCGCCGGGGACGCGAGCGCGTGGACGGAGACGACGGCATCCGGCATCGGGTGTTTCCCCCGGACTTCCCTTGCTCGTTTCGAGGCGCCATCATGGCGCATCGGATCGCGGACTGTCCATGGCCGCAGGAAGAGGAGGGACGGGATCCATGCCGGGCATCTATCGGCCGCAGCCGCTCATCGGCTATCCGCATTATGACGACGACGAGATGCTGGAGCGGGTGCGACGTTTCCGCACGCACATGGAACGCCGTCGCACGGTGCGCGATTTCGCCCCCGACCCGGTGCCGCGGGCGGTGATCGAGGAGGCGATCCGCACCGCGGCGAGCGCTCCCTCGGGCGCCAACAAGCAGCCCTGGCACTTCGTCGTCGTCGGCGACCCCGATCGCAAGCGGCGGATACGCGCCGCTGCGGAGGAGGAGGAGCGCGCCTTCTACGCCGGTCGCGCCGGGGCGCGCTGGCTCGCCGATCTGGCGCCGCTCGGCACCGATGCGGAGAAGCCCTTCCTCGAGATCGCGCCCTGGCTCATCGTCTGCTTTCAGCAGAATTCCGGCCGCGACCCCGAGACCGGCGTGCGGACGAAGACCTACTATGTCCAGGAATCGATGGGCATCGCCTGCGGCTTTCTTCTTGCCGCCCTGCATCAGGCGGGGCTCGCGACGCTCACCCACACGCCCTCGCCGATGGGCTTCCTGCGCACCCTTCTCGGACGACCGAAGAGCGAGCGCGCCGTGATGATCGTGGTCACCGGCCGGCCGGCACTCGACGCCCGCGTGCCGGTGCTCGAGAAAAAGCCCTTTGCCGCGGTTGCAAGCTGGCTCTGACCGGGCCCGGGGCGGCGCTCCGAAGAATCCTTGCCGACCTCACTTGCACCACCAAAACCCCTATGCTAAGGGGGGCGCGCCCGGCCGGAGGGGACGCTCTTCGGACCGCTTTTTTTGCGGTCTCGAACGGGGCCTCGACGGGGGTGCCACCGGCCTTGCCGGGCAACGTTATTCCCGATCAGGAAACGCCGCCTTGCCGCAGGAAAAAGCGATCATCTGGGGACTTTCCGGCCGCTACGCCACGGCGCTCTTCGAGCTTGCCCGCGAGCGCGGCGAGCTGGAGATCATCGAGCGCGATCTCGCGGCGCTGCAGCAGTTGCTCGCCGAAAGCGTGCCGCTCGGGCGGATCGTGCGCTCGCCGGTGATGACGCGTGCGGCGCAGGCGGCGGCCATGGCGCGGCTTGCCGAGAGTGCGGGATTTGCCGACCTGACGGCCCGCTTTCTCGGCGTTCTGGCGACCAATCGCCGGCTGGTCGCGCTTTCCGACATCATTCGCGATTTCTCCCGCCTGATGGCGGCGCATCGCGGCGAGGTGCGGGCCGAGGTGGTCGCCGCCCGGCCCTTGGACAGAAAACGGGTCGAGGCGCTCGAGGCGAAGCTCAAGACCATTGTCGGACGCGAGGTCACGGTGGACACGACGGTCGACGAGACGCTCATCGGCGGCCTCGTCGTCAGGATCGGCTCGCGCATGATCGACGGCTCGATCGCGACCAAGCTGGCACGGCTTGAACGCGCCATGAAAGGAATGTGAAGAATGGACATTCGTGCGGCGGAAATCTCCGAGGTCCTCAAGGAACAGATCGCAAGCTTCGGCGCCGAGGCCGAGGTCTCCGAGGTCGGTCAGGTCCTGAGCGTCGGCGACGGCATCGCGCGCGTTTACGGGCTGGACAATGTCCAAGCCGGCGAGATGGTGGAGTTCCCCGGCGGCATCAAGGGGATGGCGCTCAATCTCGAGGCCGACAATGTGGGGGTCGTGATCTTCGGCTCCGACCGCGGCATCAAGGAAGGCGACACCGTCAAGCGCACGGGCACGATCGTCGACGTGCCGGTCGGCCGCGGACTTCTCGGCCGCGTCGTCGACGCGCTGGGCAATCCCATCGACGGCAAGGGGCCGATCGAAAGCGACGAGCGGCGCCGCGTCGAGGTCAAGGCGCCGGGCATCATCCCGCGCAAGTCGGTGCACGAGCCGATGCAGTCGGGGCTCAAGGCCATCGACGCGCTGGTGCCCATCGGGCGCGGTCAGCGCGAGCTCATCATCGGCGACCGCCAGACCGGCAAGACCGCGGTGGCCATCGACACCTTCCTCAATCAGCGCGGGCCGAACGCCGGCGACGACGAATCGAAGAAGCTCTACTGCGTCTATGTCGCGATCGGCCAGAAGCGCTCGACGGTGGCGCAGATCGTGAAAGCGCTCGAGGAGTACGGGGCGATGGA
>CAZAEP010000173.1:0-5619 GCA_964484045.1 uncultured Sphingomonadales bacterium | reverse complement strand
CCGTCGCCTTGTATTCGGGGCATTCGGTGGCCCAGTCCGAGATCTCGGTGGTGACCACATTGGTTCCCGTATCGGGATGGTGGAAGGTGGTGTAGACGACCCCGGGCGCGACGCGCTCGGTGATCCGCGCCCGCAGCGTGATCTCCCCCTTGCGGCTTGCGAGCCGCACAAGATCGCCGTCGCGGATGCCACGGTCCTCGGCATCGTGGGGATGGATCTCCAGCGCATCCTCTTCGTGCCAGACGGCGTTTTCGGTGCGCCGGGTCTGCGCGCCGACATTGTACTGCATCAGGATCCGCCCGGTGGTGAGGATCAACGGGAAACGCCGGTTCACCTTCTCCGGTGTCGGCACGTATTCGGTGAGCATGAAACGACCCTTGCCGCGCACGAAGCCGTCGACATGCATGATCGGCGTGCCGGCGGGCGCGGCGTCGTTGCACGGCCACTGGATCGAGCCCAGTTCATCGACGCGCGCGAAGCTCACCCCGGCGAAGGTCGGCGTGAGCCGTGCGATCTCGTCCATGATCTCGGCCGCTGTCTCATAGTGCATGGGATAGCCCATGGCGGTGGCGATGCGGCAGGCCACCTGCCACTCGTGGAGCCCGCATCCGGGCTTCATCACCGGCCGTACGCGGCTGATGCGGCGTTCAGCATTGATGAAGGTCCCGTCCTTTTCGAGGAAAGACGTGCCGGGCAGGAAGACATGCGCGAAGCGGGCGGTCTCGTTGAGAAAGAGGTCCTGGACGACGACGCACTCCATCGCCATCAACGCCGCCTGCACGTGCTGCGTATCGGGATCGGACTGGGCGATGTCCTCGCCCTGGATGAAGATGCCCTTGAACGTCCCGGCGCAGGCGGCATCGATCATGTTGGGGATGCGATAGCCGGGTTCGGGATCGAGCGCGACCCCCCATGCAGCCTCGAAGCTGCCGCGCACCGCATCGTCGCTCACCGGGCGATAGCCGGCGAGCTCGTGCGGGAAGGAGCCCATGTCACACGAGCCCTGAACATTGTTCTGCCCGCGCAGGGGATTCACGCCGCAGCCGGGAAAGCCGACATTGCCCGTCGCCATGGCGAGATTGGCGAGCGCCATCACTGCCGTCGAACCCTGACTGTGTTCGGTGACGCCAAGGCCGTAATAGATCGCCGAGCGCGGGCCCCGGGCATAAAGGCGCGCTGCGGCGCGGATCATCTCGGCATCGACCCCGGTTTCCGCGGCGACACGCTCCGGCGCATGGACGGGATCGGAGACGAAATCCTTCCATGCCGCGAAGGCCGCGAGGTCGCAACGCTCGCGGATATAGTCCTCGGCGAGCAGCCCTTCCGTCACGATCACATGCGCAAGCGCATTGAGCATCGCGACATTGGTGCCGGGACGAAGCTGCAGATGATGGTCGGCCGCCATGTGCGGCTCCCTGACCAGCCCGATGGTACGCGGATCGATGACGATGAGCTTGGCGCCGGCGCGCACGCGACGTTTCAGTTGCGCCGCGAAGACGGGGTGCGCCTCGGTCGGATTGGCGCCGATGACGAGGATCACGTCGGCCTCCTCGACGCTGTCGAAATGCTGCGTGCCGGCGGAGGTGCCGAAGGTCTGCTTGAGTCCGTAGCCGGTGGGCGAGTGACAGACCCGGGCGCAGGTGTCGACATTGTTGTTGCCGAATCCGGCCCGGATCATCTTCTGCAGCGCAAAGACCTCCTCATTGGTGCAGCGCGAGGATGTGATGCCGCCGATCGCCTTCCTGCCGTAGCGCTCCTGCAGCGCGCGAAAGCGCTTCGCGACAAGCGCGATCGCCTCGTCCCAGTCGACGGGGCGCCAAGGGTCGGTGATCCTCTCGCGCACCATCGGCGTGAGAATGCGGTCGGGATGCGTCGCATAGCCCCAGGCGAAGCGACCCTTGACGCAGGAATGGCCGTGATTGGCCCGGCCCTCCTTGTAGGGCACCATGCGCACCACCCGCTCGCCCTTGATCTCGGCCTTGAAGGCGCAGCCGACACCGCAATAGGCGCAGGTGGTGAGCACCGTCTTTTCCGGCATGCCGGCCTCGATCACCGTCTTCTCCGTCAGGGTGGCGGTGGGACAAGCGGTGACGCAGGCGCCGCAGGAGACGCATTCGGAGTCGAGAAACGACTCCGCCGCCCCGGCCACGACATGGCTTGCGAAACCGCGACCCGAGATGGTCAGCGCGAAGGTCCCCTGCATCTCGTCGCAGGCGCGGACACAGCGGGAGCAGACAATGCATTTTGCCGGGTCAAAGGCGAAATAGGGGTTGCTGTCATCGGCCTCGACATCGAGATGATTGGCGCCTTCCATGCCATAGCGCACCTCGCGCAGGCCAACGACGCCGGCCATGTCCTGCAATTCGCAGTCGCCGTTCGCGGCGCATGTAAGGCAGTCGAGAGGATGATCGGAGATATAGAGCTCCATCACCCCGCGCCGGAGACGCGCCAGGCGTTCGGTCCCGGTCGCAACCACCATGCCGTCCTCGACCGGCGTCGTGCACGACGCCGGCGTGCCGCGCCGGCCCTCGATCTCGACAAGGCACAGACGGCAGGAACCGAAGGCCTTGAGCGTATCGGTGGCGCAGAGCTTCGGTATCGGGATCCCGGCCGCGGCGGCCGCCCGCATGATCGAGGTGCCCGCGGGCGCCGTGACGGCGCGACCGTCGATTTCAAGGTGCACGGTCTCGTGCGCCTCCGACGGCGGGGTTCCCAAGTCGCTCTCTTTCAGCAGAGCCATGGCTGTGCTCCTCGTCGACATTATAGCATGATTTTCGGCAGGGAGTTGCCGATCCGCCGCAATCCTTCACCTGAACCGGCCACCCCGTTCGCCCTGAAGAGGGCCGAACGGCCCGTCTCGAAGGGCAGGAAAAGTCGCAAGACCGGTACGTCATTCGCCGGCTCGACCGGCGAATCCATGGCGGCGCCGGGTGCCCTGCAACCGCTATGGACCCGCCGGTCAAGCCGGCGGGTGACGATAAGGAAAGGAGACCCTCATCGCGAGGGGCGGAGCACCGTCCGCCCTTCGACCGGACTCCGGACGAATGGACCTTTCTCGTTCCATTCGCCCCCTTTCCCCGCCCGTTCGCCCTGAAGAGGGCCGAACGGCCCGTCTCGAAGGGCGGACAGGCCACGGACCCGCCACTCTGCCGGCCACCCGTCAATCGCCCCCCTCCCCATGTCTCCGTAATTCTTCGGCAAAATGCATCATGATGCTTCTGACGG
The DNA here is from genome assembly GCA_964484045.1 of uncultured Sphingomonadales bacterium. Taxonomy (GTDB): domain Bacteria; phylum Pseudomonadota; class Alphaproteobacteria; order Sphingomonadales; family Rhodothalassiaceae; genus J134. The sequence continues at coordinate 2,394 of CAZAEP010000173.1, read as the reverse complement.
GCATCGGCGTCAGCCCGCCCATGGCGCAGAGCGAGCCGTCTTCCATGACCTCGAGCAGATCCGCGAGAAGCCGCCAGTTCTTCTCCGGCTCCACGCCGGCGCGCAGCCGCTCGACAACCTCCATCCCGCGCACGGCGCCGATGCGACAGGGCGTGCACTTGCCGCAGGACTCATGGGCGCAGAATTCCATCGCATAATGCGCCTGCTGCCCCATGTCCGTCTCATCGTCGAAGACCACGATGCCGCCATGGCCGAGCATCGCGCCGGCCGTGGCGAAGGCCTCGTAGTCGAGGGGGATGTCCAGTTTCGAGGCCGGGATATAGGCGCCGAGCGGTCCGCCCACCTGCACCGCCTTGAGCGGCCGGCCGCTCGCCGTCCCGCCCCCGACCTCCTCGACGAGCGTGCGCAGGCTGAGCCCGAAGGGCGCTTCGTAAAGCCCGCCGCGGCGCACATTGCCGGCGAGTTGAAAGGCGGTGGTGCCGCGCGAGCGGCCGGCGCCATGGGCGCGATAGGCTTCCGCACCCTGTGCGAGAATGAAGGGCACGGCGGCGAGCGTGAGCACATTGTTGATCACGCTCGGACAGCCGAAGAGCCCCGCGACGGCGGGAAGCGGCGGCTTGGCGCGGACCTCGCCGCGACGACCCTCGAGACTCTCGAGCATCGCCGTCTCCTCGCCGCAGATATAGGCGCCGGCGCCGAGGCGCAATCGAATGTCGAAATCCCGCCCCGAGCCCAGGATATCGGCGCCGAGCAGCCCCGCCGCGCGGGCGCGATCGAGCGCCGCGACAAAGACCTTGCGCGCCAGCGGGTACTCGGAGCGCAGATAGACATGCCCCTCGCGCGCGCCCACGGCAAGCCCCGCGATGACCATGCCTTCGATGAGCAGATAGGGATCGCACTCGAACACCATCCGGTCGGCGAAGGTGCCCGAATCGCCCTCGTCGGCGTTGCAGACGACGTATTTGCGGTCGGACTCCGTCGCGAGGACCGTCTTCCACTTGATGCCGGTCGAAAAGGCGGCCCCGCCGCGCCCGCGCAAGCCGGAATCGGTGATGGCCTGAACGATGGCCTCCGGTGCCATTCCGAGTGCCGCGCGCAAGCCGGCAAACCCGCCATGCGCCTCGTAATCGGCGAGAGAGAGCGGATCGGTGATGCCGGCACGGGCGAAGGTGAGGCGCGTCTGACCGGCAAGCCAGGGAATCGCGTCCGCCGCGCCAAGACGCCGTGCATGCGCACCGCCCTCGAGAAAGCCGGCGTCAAAGAGCGTCGCCACCTCGGCCGCCGTCATCGGACCGTAGGCGATACGCCCCTCCCCGGTCTCGACCTCCAGGAGAGGCTCGAGCCAGGCGGCGCCGCGCGAGCCGTTGCGCACGATCTCGACCTCGGCCCCGCGCGCCTCGGCTTCGCGCGCGATGGCCTGCGCCACTTCTTCGGCCCCGAGCGAGAGCGCCGTCGTCTCGCGCGGCACGAAAACCCGCACCGGCGCGCTCATGACCGGCCTCCCCTGCGGCAGGCGGCGATGAGCGCATCGAAACGCCCCGCATCGACACGGCCATGGACCGTCTCGTCGATCATCACCGCCGGTGCGGCGGCGCAATTGCCGAGACAGTAGACGGGCTCGAGGGTCACGTGCTCGAGCGCATTCGTCTCACCGAATTCGAGGCCGAGCATTTGTTTCGCATGCGCCGTCAGCGCGCGGGCGCCCATGGCCTGACAGGCTTCGGCCTGACAGATGCGGACGAGATGACGGCCGGGCGGCGCATCGCGAAAATCATGGTAGAAGCTGACGACGCCGTAAACCTCGGCCCGGCTCAGATTGAAGGCCTCCGCCAGGGGCGCGATCGCCGCCTTGTCGATATGGCCGAAGTGCGCCCGCAGCGCGTGCAGGGCTTCAAGCAGTCCTCCCGGCTCGTCGGCATGATCGGCGATGATCGTTTGCGCCGTTTCGGTATCGAAGGTCGGAAAAGTCCGGGCAGGCGGGCTCATGGCATTGCGCACTCCGAAATCACGCGGTTCGTTCATGCTTCGACGGGCCTGGCGCGAATGGAAAGCGTGCCCCGTTCGCCCCGTGGACGCACCTTCGGCACCGTCTCCAAGGGCGGGCGGTCCATGCCAGCGAAGCATCCGACCTCTTCATCATCCCGCGACCTCCCCGAACAGCCCGCAAGGATCATTGAAGCATAGCATCGAATCGGCGCGCGCCAGGGCAATCAGCGTTAACCGCGCGCGACGGGCGCGTTCGAGGGCCAGCGCCGTCGGTGCCGAGATCGTGACGAGCGCCGGGATGCGCGCCATCACCGCCTTCTCCACGAGCTCGTAGGAGCAGCGGCTGGTCAGCAGGGCAAATCCCTGATGCGCATCGACACCGCTCCGTGCGAGATGCCCGATCAGCTT
>CAZAEP010000172.1:0-5667 GCA_964484045.1 uncultured Sphingomonadales bacterium | reverse complement strand
CAGCCGATGTCGCTCTTTTGCGCATGCACCGCGGCCGCCTCCTCTTCCTTCTTCTGCAGCTCGCGCTCGTAGAGCCGGGCCTTCAGCATCTTCATCGCGGTGGCGCGGTTCTTGTGCTGCGAGCGCTCGTTCTGGCAGGCGACGACGATGCCGGTGGGAATGTGCGTGATGCGCACGGCACTGTCGGTCGTGTTCACATGCTGCCCACCGGCACCCGAAGAGCGGTAGGTGTCGATCTTGAGATCCTTGTCCTCGATGGTCACCTCGATGTTCTCGTCAACAACGGGATAGACCCACACCGAGGCGAAGCTCGTGTGCCGCCGCGCCGAGCTGTCATAGGGTGAGATGCGCACCAGGCGATGGACGCCGGACTCGGTCTTCGCCCAGCCATAGGCATTCTCGCCACGGACCAGGATCGTCGCCGACTTGATGCCCGCCTCCTCTCCGGGCGAGTAATGGATGATCTCGGTCTTGAAGCCGCGGCGGTCGGCCCAGCGCAAATACATGCGCAGGAGCATCTCGGCCCAGTCCTGACTCTCCGTCCCGCCGGCGCCGGAATGGATCTCGATATAGCAGTCCGAAGCGTCCGCCTCGCCCGAGAGCAGGCTCTCGATCTCCTTCTCGCGCGCCCGGGCGGCGAGCTTTTCGAGCACCTGCACGCCTTCGTCGACCATCGCCCCGTCACCCTCGGCCTCGGCGAGCTCGATCAGTTCGACGGTGTCCTCGAGCTCGCGTTCGATCTCGCGACAGCCGGAGATCGCCGAATCCAGCCGCGTGCGCTCGCGCATCAACGCCTGCGCGCGGTCCGGATCGTTCCAGAGGTCGGGATTTTCGACTTCGCTGTTCAGCTCGTCGAGACGTTCAAGGGCGGCATCCCAGTCAAAGATGCCTCCTCAGCAGCGCCAGAGACTGCTTGATTTTATCGACCAGAGCCTGAGCTTCGGCACGCATATCCGTCCTCATACATTGGCAAGGGCGAAGGGCAACCGCTCTTCAATAGAGGCCGCCGGTTCCCTTTCGCAAGGTGCCCTCTTGCCCCAGAGAGCCCGGCCCGTCAAGCACCGCCACCTTCGCCGGGTCGGGCTCGGTGCCGGGGATGAAGGCTTCGAGAATGACGTTTTTTTCGCCCGGTCGTGCGGGCAGACCGGTTGTCGCATTCACCCGCACGAGGCGGATGCCTTCGGGGATGCGGAAGGGGATCGCCGGACGTCCCTTGAGCGCGTCGGCCATGAACCGACGGAATATCGGCGCCGCCGCGCTCGACCCCTCCTCGCCCGGACCGAGCGAGCGCGGGCGATCGAAACCGACGAAGACGCCAACGGCGAGATCGGGAGAAAAACCGACGAACCAGGTGTCGAAGGCGTCGTTGGTGGTTCCCGTCTTGCCGGCGAGCGGAATGCCGAGCGTGCCGATGCGCCGGCCGGTGCCCCGCTGGACCACGCCCTCGAGCATGTGCACAATCTGATAGGCGATGCGCGGATCGACGATCTGTTCCCGGTCGTCGGGGATCTCGGGCGGCGCCTGACCGGTCCATTCGGCGGCATCGCAGCCCGGACAGGGGCGCCGGTCGTGCTTGTAGATGGTCCGCCCGTGACGATCCTGAATCCGGTCGATGAGGGTCGGGCGGATGCGCTTGCCGCCGTTCACGAACATCGCGTAGGCGGCAGTGAGCTGCAGCGGCGTCACCTCGCCGGCCCCGAGCGCATGCGCAAGCGTCGGTTTCATCCCCGCCCCGAGGCCGAAGCGACTGGCGACGTCGATGACCCGGTTCATGCCGATATACTGCGCCACGCGCACCGTCATCAGATTGCGGCTCTTCTCGAGCCCGAGGCGGAGCGTCGAGGGGCCGTAGAACCTGTTCGACGAATTGCGCGGCTTCCACTTGCCCTGCCCCTCGCCCTGATCGATGACGAAGGGGGCGTCGAGCACCAGCGAGGAAGGCGTGAACCCGGCCTCGAGCGCCGCCGTGTAGACGAAGGGCTTGAAGGCGGAACCGGGCTGACGGCGCGCCTGCGTCGCGCGATTGAACTGGCTCACCGAGAAATCGAATCCGCCCACCATGGCGAGCACGCGGCCGGTATGGGGGTCGAGTGCGACGAGCGCCCCTTCGATGTCCGGCACCTGCCTCAGGCCATAGGCCGGCACCACACCGACGGGCTCGCCATCGGCGGTGAAGAAATCGCCGAGCGCGACGCCTTCGTCTTTCTCCTTGAGCCGCTCCACGGCGACGACGTCACCGACATGCAGCACCTCTCCGGGGTCCCTGGGCCTGGCGCCGACACGCTCGCCGCGACGCCAGGGGCGGGCCCAGGCCATCTCGGAAAAGGGAATGAAGCCGTAGGAGCGGTCGGCAAAACCGATCACCGCGCCGTCGCTGCGTACGTCATGCACCAGCGCCAGCCGCCAACTGTCGATGCCCAGAGGCTGCGGCACATTGGCGAGCCGTGTCGCCCAGTCCCCGGTGATCGAGCGCCGGGTGATCGGGCCGCGCCAGCCGTGCCGACGGTCATAGGTGATAAGACCACGCCGCAGGGCACGTTCGGCGATCGCCTCGAGCCGCGGCGCAAGCGTGGTGCGCACGGACAGACCGCCGGCATAGAGCATCTCCGCGCCATAGCGCGCAACGAGCTCGCGGCGCACCTCCTCGACGAAATAGTCGGCGCGGAACTGGTGCTGCACCGACCGCGGCCGCACGCCCAGAGGCGCGGCCTGCGCCGCCTTCATCTCCTCCTTGTCGATGAAGCCGTTCTCGTACATGCGCGCCAGCACCCAGTTGCGGCGCGCGATCGCCGCCGCCTTGTGGCGCACGGGATGGTAGTTGTAGGGCGCCTTGGGCAGGGCCGCGAGATAGGCCGCCTCGGCAAGCGTCAACTCGTCGACCGACTTGTCGAAATAGTTGAGCGCCGCCGCGGCGAGGCCGTAGGAGCCGTAGCCGAACAGGATCTGGTTGAGATAGAGTTCGAGAATGTGATCCTTCGAATAGGCGCGCTCGATACGAAAGGCGAGAATCGCCTCCTTGATCTTGCGCGTCATCGAGACCTCGTTGCTGAGGAGGAAATTCTTCGCCACCTGCTGCGTGATCGTCGAGGCCCCGACAGGACGGCGGTGAGTCAGGACATTGCGCACATTCATCACCGCGGCGCGCAGCACACCTTTAAAATCGACCCCCGAATGGTGATATAAATTCTTGTCCTCGGCCGACAGGAAGGCCTCGATCACGTGGCGCGGCACCGACTCGACGGGAATGAAGAGGCGTTTTTCGCGGGCGAATTCGATCAGCACCGAGCCGTCGCCGGCATGCACGCGGCTCAGCACCGCGGGCTCGTAGTCGGCAAGCTGCTTGTAATCGGGAAGATCGCGCCCGAGCGTCAGCAGGATGACGACAAGCCCCACCGCCGCCGCCAGCGCACCGAGCGCCGTTGCCGCGCCCAACCAGGCCAGGCTGCGAATTATGATGCGTCCTCTTCGGGTCATATCGCTTCGCGTGCATTATAGCGGCTGACGGCGATCGCGGAAGCCTCCTGCCCCACGGCGGAAACCGCGTCATTGCCAGGCACCCGTCTCCCTGCCCTTCGCTGCTCCTGCCCGCATCGAACGGAAAAGCGGTAGGACAGCAATATGGCGGCGGTATGACCGACGCCCCGCTGCGCCCACCGGTTCAGAACTGCTCGCGCTCGACGGCCCGGAAATACCGGTCGACGGCGGCGACCAGAGCAGCGGCGATCTCGCGCCGCCCCTTCTGCGAGCCGAGGAAGCGCGCATCCTCGCGATTGGACATGTAGCCCATCTCGATCAGGACCGACGGCACATCGGGCGCCTTGAGAACGACGAAACCGGCAAAGCGATGGGAATTGCGGCGCAGGACGACCCGATGCCTGAGCTCCGGCAGGAGATAGTTCGCGAAGCGCGCAGAGTAGTTCATGGTCTCGCGCTGCGCCAGGTCGATGAGGATATTGGCCACCTCTGGCGCTTCGACCTCGAGGTCGAGGCCGGCGAGGATGTCCGCCTTGTTCTCGCGCGCCGCCAGCGCCGCCGCTTCGGCGTCCGAGGCGGTTTCCGACAGCGTATAGACCGTGGCACCGCGTACGCGCCGGTTCTTGAGCGAGTCGGCATGCAACGAGATGAAAAGGTCGGCCTTGTGGCGCCGCGCGATCGCCACCCGCTCCTTGAGCCCGATATAGACGTCGCTGTCACGGGTGAGGACGGCGTGGTAGCGGCCGGTCGCTTCGAGCGCGCGCGCAGCCTCCTTCGCAACCCCGAGCGTGATCATCTTTTCCGGCACCCCGGCCGCCCCCGGCGCCCCCGGGTCGTTGCCGCCATGTCCCGCATCGACGACGATGATGCGGCGCCCGTTGCGTCCCGCATGGCGCGGTTCGAGAGCGCCCGCAACCGGCTCGGGCGATTTCGCCGCAGCCTTTTGCGGACGCTTGAGATCGGCGAGGAACCGCTGGCGATCCGTCGGCACCAGATCGAACACCAGGCGATGGCGACTGCGCCCCTGCGGCGGCAGAGCGAAGTAGCGCTCGAGACGTGCCGGAGAGGCGAGATCGAGAACGATCCGCGAGCGCGCTCTCGTAAAGCGACCATACCGGTAGCGCGCCACCACACCGCGTCCCTCGCCCCGTCCCTGCCCGGCGAGTTGAAAACGCACCGCAGGCAGGTCGATGACCAGACGGTAGGGATCGGCCAGGGTGAAGATCCTCGGCTCCACGCGCTTGTCGATGTCGATCACGAAACGCGTCTTCGATCCGTTTTCGCCGAGCCGCAGCCCGGAGACCACCGGCGCGGCATTCGCCGCGGCCGATGACAGGGACAAAAGCGCGGCCAGGAGCCAGACAAGCGACCGGAAAAGATATCGGCTATCCGTCACCAACGCGCGCAAATCCCTCAACCCTTCAGCCGCCATTCCGGCACAGAAAAACTCAATCACCTTAGGGTTAACGAATTCTCAACATATTGAAAACAGCCGGTTTGCGCCGCAAGGGCCCGGACCGGTCGCATTCAAATCCAGTTGCATGCGGTCGCCACTTCACAAAGCCATTGTAAGCCCATGGGAGAGTGATTAGATTGAGGTTACAAGTTTGCGGCCCTGCAAGGCAGTCACCTTGTTCGCGGCCATCTCCGGTTCTCCCCCGGTATCGCGTGCGGCCCCTTTGGCGGGACCAATATCAGAACGGGAAGACCGGATAACTTGCTCGAATGTCGGAGCTCATGGAACCAGTCCCAACAATGATTCATCCGGCCTCTCTCTCATCGTCCCGCGCTCGGGACGGGAGCGGCAGGATCTGGTCACGGTGCTCGACGCTCATGAAAAGCTTTCATTTTCCGCGGGCCGGTGCGCCCGAGGCGCATGGCCTCGGACGTCGGCATCCGCCCGCGGCCGGAGAACATCTGTATGTCAACGCGTATGCTTATCGACGCGCGTCACCCAGAGGAGACGCGCGTCGCCGTGATCCGCGGCAATCGGGTCGAGGAATTCGACTATGAATCGATCGCCAAGCAGCAGCTCAAGGGAAACATCTACCTCGCCAAGGTAACCCGCGTCGAGCCGTCGCTCCAAGCCTGTTTCGTCGAATATGGCGGCAATCGCCACGGCTTTCTGGCCTTCAGCGAAATTCACCCCGACTATTACCAGATCCCGGTTGCCGACCGCGAGGCCCTGCTTGC
>CAZAEP010000171.1:3291-5681 GCA_964484045.1 uncultured Sphingomonadales bacterium | reverse complement strand
GCAACGGCCGCATCGATCTCGCGGCGATGGAGCATGGCGGACGCGTCATCGCCGCCAATGACGCGCATTTCGGGGCGCCTGACAATCTCATCGCGCCCGGCCCGGGCGTCGACATGGGTGACGGCTGGGAGACCCGGCGCCGCCGCGAGCCCGGCCATGACTGGGCGATCATCGCCCTCGCCTGTCCGGGACGGATCGAGGAGGTGGTCCTCGATACAGCGCATTTCAAGGGAAATTATCCCGATCGTTTCTCGCTGCAGGCGGCCGCCGCCGGCGACGTTCCCGAGTCTCTGCTCGTCGTCCAGTCCCAGTTCTGGCCGACCCTGCTCGCGTCGACCCCGCTCGGTCCGGACGCCGAGCACCGCATCGCGGAGGGTCTCGCCGGGCTCGGCCCCGTCACTCATGTACGTCTCAATATCTTCCCCGACGGCGGCGTCAGCCGCCTGCGTCTTTACGGAACGCCCGCCCCTGCGTCCTCCGTTCCGCAATCCGGCGCTTCCGGAACGTCATGACATCGCGCGGCGGCCTCCCCCCGTCACCCGCCGGTGCTCTTTCTCCGTCACCCACCGGTGCTCTTTCTTCGTCACCCGCCGGCGTGACCGGCGGGTCCACCGGGACGCAGGGCGCCCGGCCTGACCATGGATTCGCCGGCCAGGCCGGCGAATGACGGACTTTTTGAAAGGCGGCGAATGACGGGCCTTTGCAGGGTCGTCCCTTCCTGTCCTGGCCTCTCGACGGCCCTTCCGCCGTCACCCGACACCCCCCATCCTCACCCGCCGGTGCTCTTTCTTCGTCACCCGCCGGTGCTCTTTCTTCGTCACCCGCCGGCGTGACCGGCGGGTCCACCGGGATGCAGGGCGCCCGGCACGACCATGGATTCGCCGGCCAGGCCGGCGAATGACGGACTTTTTGAAAGGCGGCGAATGACGGGCCTTTGCAGGGTCGTCCCTTCCTGTCCTGGCCTCTCGACGGCCCTTCCGCCGTCACCCGACACCCCCCATCCTCACCCGCCGGTGCTCTTTCTCCGTCACCCGCCGGCTTGACCGGCGGGGTCGTCCACCGGCCGACTTTCGCGCGCCTTGAGGATGCGTTCTGAGATGGCGAAGAAGGCGGGATTGTCGACATCGATGGGAGCAAAGGGATAGTCGAGGATCACGATCTCGATCGAGATCCCGAGATTGCGCGCGATGCGGGCGATGAGCTCGGGGCCCGTCGCAAGACGCAGCTTGTAGAGCAGGAACGGGAGAATCCCGAAACTCTTGAGGATCCGCCAATGCCGCTTGCCGAACTGCCCGCCGCTGCGGAACACCTCGGCGCTCTCGAAGGCGCGCGCGGTGCGGAAGGCATAGAGATTGCATGCCGAATAACCGCCGTCCTTGAGGCGATGATAGGCCAAGCCGACCTCGGGATAATGCGCCCGCACCGTTTCCTCGTGCGTGAAGGCGACCACCACCTCGGCCTGCGAGCGCTCGAAGCCGGCAACGAAATCGCGAATGAGCGCGGGCGTGTGCAGGGCATTGTCTCCGGTGGTGATGACGAGCGGCGCCGCATCGGGAACGTCGTCGCCGAGCGCCAGCACACTGTCGGCGAGCGTCGCCCGGCTCTTGACGAAGCTGATGGTGCCGGCGTCGAACCACGCTGCAAGGCGCGGCGTCGAACGCAACAGCTCCTCCCTCTCGATGGAGACGAAGATGCGGTGAAAGCAGCCGCTCTCAATGAGGGTGCGGACGACCCGCTCGAGCATCACCTCGCCGGCGATCTCGACGAAGCACTTGTGCGACTTGCCCTGCAGCCTGGCGACCGAATCCGCGGCACCGCGCCGCCCCGCGGCAAGCACGAGCGCATTGAGCCCGGACTCCTGCGGTTGCTCGCTCATCTCAGCTCCTTGCCGGTTCGAACGCGAGATGCCGCGTCATCTCGCGGATGGAGGACAGCTCGGGCAGGCGCTCGAGCACCCGGCGCAGTTCGGCGGCTACGCTGTCGCTCAGCACGCCGGCCACACAGCTTTCGTATTTCTCCCAGTACTGCGCGCTGGTGAAGGGCGCCGCCTTGCTGCCGAGCGGCATGGCGCGGGTCTCCGAGAGCACGCGGCCGTCCTTGAGCCGGACCTCGACCGTGGTCGGAAACACGCCTTCGAGCCGGTCCACCGGATCGAGCTCGATGAGCGGGAAGAGGCGCCGGATCTCCGGTCGCATCACCGCCGCGTCGGTGAAATCGGCGAGCCCCGCGCCGCCCTGCGCGAGGCACAGCGCGAGCGCGTATTCCATCGAGAACTTGCTCTCGAGCCCGGTTTGCGGGTCATGGTGCATGAGATTGTTGAGATGGACCTTCGGCGCATGCACAACGACCCGCTCGACGTCCTCGGCGGAAAAGCCGTGCCCGTCCATGAG
>CAZAEP010000171.1:0-3281 GCA_964484045.1 uncultured Sphingomonadales bacterium | reverse complement strand
CCATCGCGCGGTGCGCGCTGCCGCAATTGGGGAAGCGCTTGACGCGAAACCCGTGCTCGAGAATAAGCAGCGGCTCGCCGACATGCCCTGTTTCGAAGCGCAGGGTCTGTCCGTGCTCGATATCGGCGAGCGAATCCCGCAGTTCTTCATAGTCGGGGCCGACCATCAGCCGGTTCATGCCGGTCGGCCCATCGAGCGTGTCGAGCCCGGCGGTCACGCCCGTTCTGGCGAGGCCGGCGGCGACGATCCCCGCCTTGGCGGCGAGCCCGGCATGGATCGGCTTGGCCATGGTCCCGAACTGCGACATGAACCCCGCCGACATGCTGGTGGCGAGCGACAGCGCCATCGCCGCGCGCATGGCGTCGAGCCGCAGCAGGCGTGCGCAGGCGGCGGCAGCGCCGATCGCACCGACCGTCGCAGTGGCATGCCAGCCGCGATTGCGATGCACCGGATTCACGCCCTGTCCGACCCGGCCGAGGATCTGCAGGCCGGCGATATAGGCGTCGATGCAATCGGCGCCCGACGCCTCCAGGTCCTCCGCCAGCGCAATGATCGAAGGCGCGAGAACCGTCGTCGCATGCGCCTTGGGCGGATCGAAATTGTCGTCGAAATCGAGCACATGGCCGGCGGTGCCGTTGACCATCGCGGCCCAGGGCGGAGCAAGGCCCCGACGACGGCCAACGGCGGTCGCGCTCCCCTCGCCCCATGGCCGCACGGTGTCATAGACGAAGCCGGTGACCGGCTCCACGGCCCCCGGTACCATCACCGCAACGAGATCGATGAACTCGCGATGCGCCGACGCAACCGCCTCCGCGGGCCAGTCGCGGGGCGTCTCCGCCAGCCAACGGCCATAGGCGACAAGCGGATTGTCCTGTGCGGTCCCTGTTTCGGGCATGCGTCTTCGCATCCTCCTCAAGAAGCGTTTTGCGTCTGCCCTATAGGCAATGCCGGCGTCCGCCCGCAAGGCGCAAAATCGCCGCAAGTCCGTCCTTGCCATTTTCTTGCCTATATTCGACCGTTTGATGACGGCATCGAGAGGCCGCGCGCGGACAGGACCCGGTCCTTCCGCCGTGGTTGTGTGTGTGCCGCGTCACATGTGCGGGGTCGCATGGACGGGGGAGTGAAAACCGATCAGCACGACAACCGCCATATACGCCCTGCCCGATCATGAGGTGGTGACGGCGCTTTTGCCCGATATCGCAGCGCGACGCCTTGGCGACGCGGAGGCGCGGCGACGCATCCGGGCCAATCGCGGTCTCGTACCGCTCGCCATCGATCCGGCGAACACGGGCGCGGTCCTGTGGGGCGATCTCGGGCGGCACCCCTTTCGCGAATGGCAGTTTCTCTACACGGTCAAGCACTTGGCCGAGCGCGGTGCGATCGGCGAACGTTTCGCCACCGGCCTGGACCTGCTCGACGACACGGCGCTGTTCGCCGACAGCGTGCCTCCGAGCGGCTTCATCTTTCATATTTCACGCTGCGGCTCGACGCTGGTCGCCAAGGCGCTGGCGCGACCGGCGGGAAACATGATGATCAGTCAGGGCGGCCCCTTGCAGCGCGGCTTCTGGGCCCACATCACCGACGACTGGCGGCGTCCGGCGATGGCCGATGAGACGACGCTGCGACGCCTGCGCACTCTTGTCCTCGCCATGACCCGACCGCGGCTCGGCAACGAGCGGCGCGCCTTCGTCAAGTTCATCTCCTGGAACACCCTCTATGTCGATCTCATCGCCGCGGCGTTCCCCGGGGTGCGATCAATTTTCCTTTACCGCGATCCGGTCGAGGTCATCGCCTCGGTGCGACGCGAAACCACCGCCGTCCTGCTCGCCCGCGCCACCCGGGAGGCGGAATTCCTCACCGGACTGCCGGCCGCCGAGACCGCGCGAATGAGCGATGTCGCCTATCTCGCGGCCTGCTATGCGCGCTACTTCGCCTCGGCCCTTCAAACGGATGCAACGTTGTCCTATATCGACTACAGGGACTTGAGCGCCGATCACATCGCCACTCTGGCCGCGGAAGGACTTGGCTATATCGCCTCGGACGAGGAGATTGCGGCGATGCGCGAGCAGTTTCGCTTCCATTCGAAGGACGATGCGAACAAGAGCAGGTTTCGCGACGATACCGCGGAGAAGCGGACCGCGTTGTCCTCAAAAGAGCGTGAAGAGGTCGAACGGCTTTGCTCCGGCGCCCTGAAAGAGCTTGGCAGATCGCCGCGCAACCTGTTTATGAGAGGAAGGAAAAACAAGGTGACCACCCTTTCCAATGTCTTGACGGGGCCGCAATTATGAAGTCGCTCGCAGCACCGGGACTGTTGTCCGTCATCATCCCGAACCACAATTACGGCGCGTTCATCGATCAGGCGATCGAGAGCGTCTTCGCACAGGATTATGAGCCGATCGAGCTCATCGTCGTCGATGACGGCAGCACCGACAATTCGCTCGAGGTCATCCGCATGGCGGTGAAGCGCCCCAATCGCCTCTCGCGCGTCGAGGTGGTGGCCCTGCCGAAGAACGCCGGCAAGCTCGCGGCGATGAATGTGGGCCTGCAGTACTGTGTCGGCGAATACTGCATCACGCTCGACGCCGACGACATGCTGACGCCGCAATATGTCAATCGCTCGGTCAGGGAGCTCCTGCGCGCGCGCATCGAGAACCGCGCCGTCGGCTTCGTCTACTCGAACTGCAATCTCATCGGTCCCGATGGCGAGATGGTCGGACGCGGCAAGTCCACCGCCTTCGATCCGCGGCTCATCGAGCGCTACAGCTTCATCCCCGAACCGGCGGTGACGCTGATGGCGGCGATGCTCGAGGCCGCGCCTTTCGACGAGAGCATCCGCAAGGGCACGAAACACCACAAGTGGCGGCGCATCATCGCCAATGGCTGGCACGGCAAGCACATCGCGGAACCGCTCTTCTATTACCGCATGCACGAGAAGAACCTGTCGGGCATCGGCGCCCGCGTGCTCGACGAGATCGAGGGCGGCCATCGCGGCGAGCGCATCCTCTCGGGCTACTGGCCGATGCAAACGCGCTGAGCGCGCGGCACGGTCGACAGCGCGCACCGAAATCGACGCAAAGGCAAGAACCGTCACGCGGCATGACGCTGATCGCTTGCCCCGGCGGCCCGATCATAGGGGAATTCGTGCCCTCGCCCGCGAAGAGTCGGCACAAGCGGCGGGTGTTCCACGCGCTTTCCGGATCGCGTGCGTCTGGTGACCCCTACGGGACTCGAACCCGTGTTTCCGGCGTGAGAGGCCGGCGTCCTGGACCGCTAGACGAAGG
>CAZAEP010000170.1:0-5737 GCA_964484045.1 uncultured Sphingomonadales bacterium | reverse complement strand
CTATGTCGATGCGCGGAGCGAATTCGACGCGCAGGATTTCGCCACCGGCAAGGTCGTCGATGCCGATCGCCGACGCGCCTTCGATGCCTTTTACGGCCGCCTCCATGCCGATCTTGCGCTTTTTGACGACGTCTGGACGCAGACGCTGTCGCTGGCGCTCACCGATACCGCCAATGACACCTTCGCCGACGGTGCCTTCGTCAGCCGCTTCGCCGGACGGCGCTGGAAGCTGACCTATCAGTCGACGCTCGATATCGGGCCCGGCGCCCTGACCGCGGCGGTCGAGCATGAGGAACTCGATTTTCGCAGCAAGGCCGCCGATCCCGCCGATCCGTCGAACCAGAAGCAGTCGGACGACCAGACCTCCTTCATCGGTGAATGGCGCGGCGATTTCGGGGAACGCGCCTTCGTCACCGTCGGCGTGCGCCGCGATCTCAACGGCACCTTCGCCGATGCCACCACCTGGCGCGCGACCGCATCCTATCGGCTTGCCGAGGGCGTGCGGCTTCACGGCAGCTACGGCACCGGCGTCTCCGATCCCACCTTCTTCGATCGTTTCGGCTTCTTCCCCGACTTCTTCGTCGGCAATCCCGACCTCAGGCCGGAGAAGGCGCGCGGCTGGGATGCGGGCGTCGGCTACCGGTCGCCCGACGACCGGCTGCGCCTCGACGTCACCTGGTTCGCCTCCGAGCTCAGGGACGAGATCACGCCCACCTTCGATTTCGCGACCTTCCTCTCGTCGGTCGAGAATCAGGCCGGAGTCAGCGACCGGCAGGGCGTGGAGCTGAGCGGCGAGGCGCAGGTCGGTCCGCATCTGCATCTGCGCGCGAGCTACACCTTTCTCGATGCCACCGAGCCCGACGGCAGCCGCGAGGTGCGCCGGGCGAAGCACATCGCGAGTCTGGGCACGGTCTACCGCCTCCCCGATGACCGGGGGGAGGTGAGCCTTGCGCTCGATTACAACGGGCGTCAGGACGATCTCGATTTCTCGACCTTCCCGGCGACGCGCGTGGTGCTCGACGACTTTCTCCTCGCCACGCTGGCGCTGCGCTATCGGTTGCGCGAGGGCATCGACCTCATTGCCCGGCTCGAGAATGCGCTCGACGCCGACTATCAGAATGTGCTCGGCTTCAACACGCCCGGCATCGGCGCCTTTGCGGGGCTCAGCGTGAGGTTCTGACGACATGCAGCGGGGCGGACGGCGGCGGCGAACGACATGGCGGAGCGCCCTTTCGGGGCTCCTCCTGCTCGTCGCCGCTCGCGCCGAAGCGGCACCGCGGCGCATCGTCAGCCTCGACTACTGCACCGATGCCGATCTTCTGGCGCTCGCCGATCGCGGCGAGATCGCGGCGCTCTCGCCGGACGCGGAGGCGCCTTATGCCTATGCACGGGAACGCGCGCGAGGCCTGCCGCGGCATGACGGCAGTGCCGAGGCGATCCTCGCCCTGCGGCCCGATCTCGTCGTCGGCAGCGGCCCCGGGACGGTGCGGCTGGCGGCGCTTCTCGACCGCTTCGCGATCCCGCATCTCGATCTCGGCCATGCGACGAGCCTCGCCGCGGCGCGGGCCCGCTTTCTTCGCCTCGGCGTGCGTCTCGGACGGGCGGCGAAGGCGCAACGGCTTCTCGCTGCCCTCGATCGCCGGCGTGCGGCCCTGCGCGCCCGTGTCGCCCGTCTCGATGCCGCGGGCCCGCGTCCGCGCGCGCTCTATCTTACGCCCTCGGGCGTCACCACCGGCGCCGGCACCTATATCGACGAAGCGCTGAATCTGGCCGGGATCGAGAACGCGCTCGCCGCGGACGGCGTGCGCGGCTGGTCTTCGCTCTCGGTCGAGGGGCTGGTCGCGCGGCCGCCCGATCTCTTCGTGCGCAGCTTCTTCGGCAGTCGCCCGGGCTGGCAGGAGAGCTGGCGGTTTTCCACGCATCCGGCGACCGCCGCGCTCGTCGCCGCAAGACCGGGGATCGACGTGCCGGCGGCACATTGGGGCTGTGCCGGCGTCTTCGTCGTCGACGCCATCGCGGATCTGGTGCGGGGTCGGGAACGGCTGGCCGCGCAGCGCGGCGCTCTTTCGGAGGCCGGGCGGTGAGCGCGGGGACCCGCCTTTGCGTCGTCCTGTCGGCCCTTCTCGTGGCCCTGGCCGCGATCTCGCTCTTTTTCGGGCCCGCGGAGCTTTCGCCGTCGACGGTCCTGCGCGCCCTCTTCTGGCAGGGCGACGCGGTCGACCGCAGCATCGTCTGGGAGGTCCGGCTGCCGCGGGTGCTTCTCGGCATCCTCATCGGCGGCTCGCTCGGACTCGCCGGCGCGGCGCTTCAAGGTCTCCTGCGCAATCCGCTCGCCGAGCCGGGCGTCATCGGGGTGTCGGCAAGCGCCGGGCTCGGCGCCGTGATGGTGCTCTACTGGAACAGCAGCGGCATGACGCTGTCGGTGCCGCTGGCGGCGATCGCCGGCGCGGGCGTGGCGACGCTGCTGCTCGTCCTGCTCGCGCGCAAGGATGCGAGCGTGCTCACGCTCATTCTCGCCGGCGTCGGCATCAACAGCCTGGCCGGTGCCGTGACCGCGCTTCTCCTCAACCTCTCGCCCAATCCCTTTGCGCTCGCCGATATGGTCTACTGGCTGATGGGCAGTCTTGCCGACCGCAGCTTTGACGATGTCGCTCTCGCCGCGCCCTTCATCATCGTCGGCGCCGCGCTCCTGCTCTCCTCGGCGCGCGGGCTCGGGGCGCTGACGCTCGGCGAGGACAGCGCCGCTTCGCTCGGGATCTCGATATCGCGCCTCAGCCTGATCGTCATCGTCGGCACCGCGGCGAGTGTCGGCGCCGGCGTTGCGGTGGCCGGAACGATCGGCTTCATCGGGCTTGTCGTGCCGCACCTCCTGCGTCCTTTCTTCGATTACGATCCTGCGCGTCTTCTTGTGCCGGGCGCGCTCGGCGGGGCGGTGCTGCTGCTTGCCGCCGACCTTCTGGTGCGGCTTCTGCCCGGCGGACAGGAACTCAAGCTCGGGGTGGTGACGGCCCTCGTCGGCGCACCCGTCTTCCTCCACCTCGTCTGGCGCACGCGGAGGCGGATGCGATGAGGCTCGCCGCGCAGGGGCTCGGTGTCTCGCTCGATGAGGCACGCGTCGTCGCCGATGCGACGATGTCGTTCGCGGCCGGCGAATTCGTCGCTCTCGTCGGCCCGAACGGCGCCGGCAAGTCGACGCTTCTCAGAGCCCTCGCCGGGCTCCTGCCGCCGGCCACCGGTCGCGTCCTGCTCGACGGGCGCGATCTCGCCGCGATCCCGCTCTCCGAGCGGGCGCGCGCGATCGCTCTGCTGCCGCAGGCGGCGCCGGTGCATTGGCCGATCCGGGTCGAACGTCTGGTCGCGCTCGGGCGCCTGCCGCATCTCGACGCCTTCCATCGACCCGCAGGCGCCGACCGCGAGGCGATCGCCCGCGCCATGGCGGCGACCCGCGTCACGCATCTGGCCGCGCGGCCGGCGACGCATCTGTCGGCCGGCGAGCGGGCGCGCGTCCTGCTCGCACGGGTGCTCGCCACCGGGGCGCCGATCCTGCTCGCCGACGAGCCGGTGGCGGCGCTCGATCCCTATCACCAATTGCAGGTGATGGAGCTTCTCGCGGCGGAGGCCGCACGCGGCCGGGCGGTGCTCGTGGTGCTCCACGATCTCGGTCTGGCGAGCCGCTTCTGTCCCCGCGCGCTGCTGATGAGCGAGGGACGGGTGGTCGCCGACGGGCCGACCGCGGCGGTTCTCTCCGATGCGCACCTCGCGGCCACCTACGGCATCCGGGTCAGGCGCGTCGCCGACTGGCTCGTGCCGCTCGCCCGCGTGGCGGAACGCGATCAGACGCCGTAATAGGCGCGATACCAGCGCACGAAGCGCCGGACTCCTTCCTCGACCGGGGTTGAAGGGCGATAGCCGGTGTCGGCGACGAGCGTATCGACATCGGCGTAGGTGTCGGGCACGTCGCCCGGCTGCAGCGGCAGAAGGCGCTTTTCCGCCTTGCGGCCAAGCGCCGCCTCGAGAAGCGCGATATAGTGCATCAGCTCGATCGGGCGCTCGTTGCCGATATTGTAGATGCGCCACGGCGCCGAGGACGTGTCCGATCGCGGATGATCGCTGTCCCAGTCGGGATCGGCGGCGGGGATGCGATCGAGCGCGGCGACGACACCGCGCACGATGTCGTCGATATAGGTGAAGTCGCGCTTGTGGTGGCCGTAATTGAAGACCTCGATCGGCTCGCCGGCGAGGATCGCCTTCGTGAACTTGAAAAGCGCCATGTCGGGTCGTCCCCACGGGCCGTAGACGGTGAAGAAGCGCAGGCCCGTGGTGGGGATGCCGAAGAGATGCGAATAGCTGTGGGCCATCAGCTCGTTGGCCCGCTTGGTGGCACCGTAGAAGGCCACCGGATGGTCCGCCGCTTCGGTGACCCGGAAGGGGATGTTCGTGTTGAGGCCGTAGACCGAGCTCGTCGAGGCATAGACGAGATGCTCGATGCCGTGATGCCGGCAGCCCTCGAGGAGGGTCAGCGTGCCGGTGATGTTGCTGTCGACATAGGCGAAGGGGTCCTCAAGCGAGTAGCGCACCCCCGCCTGCGCCGCGAGATGGACGATGCGATCGATGCCCTCGCGGGCGAACAGCTCTGCGATCGTCGCGCGGTCGGCGAGATCGGCCCTGACGAAGTCGAAGCGGCCCACCGCACGGCCGCTGCGCGCCTCGGGATAGATGTCCTCGTTGAGCGTTCCGCCGGCAAAGGCGTGCAGCCGCTCGAGCCGCTTCTGCTTGAGCGCCGGGTCGTAATAGGCGTTGAGATTGTCGAGCCCGATGACATCGTCGCCGCGGGCGAGCAGATAGAGCGCCACATGACTGCCGATGAACCCCGCCGCACCGGTAACGAGAACCTTCATCGCGCCATTCCCTTCACAACTGGACTAGAGCCGGCCGTCGACGGCCGCCTTGGGCAGGGCCGACTTGATATCGTAGAGAAGGCAGTTCTCCCGTCCCAGAGCGCGGATCGCCTCCGCTCCCATCCCGAGAAACGTGTCATGCGCCACGGCGAGGACGATGACGTCGAAGCCGCCGCTTCCTTCAAGCGTGGGCATCAGGGTCAGCCCGTATTCCTGCGCCGCCTCTTCGGCGTCGACCCAAGGGTCGTACACGCCGACTTCGCAGCCATAGTCGGTGAACTCGTGGATCACGTCGACGACGCGGGTATTGCGCAGATCGGGGCAGTTCTCCTTGAAGGCGAGGCCGAGGACGAGCACGCGCGCGCCGGCCACCGGAACGCGCCGGTGGATCATCAGTTTGATGATCTCGGAAGCGACGTAGCGGCCCATATTGTCGTTGATGCGGCGGCCGGCGAGGATTACCTCGGGGTGATACCGCACCTCCTCCGCCTTGTAGGTGAGATAATAGGGGTCGACGCCGATGCAGTGACCGCCGACGAGACCGGGGCGGAAGGGCAGGAAGTTCCATTTCGTGCCCGCCGCCTCGAGCACCTCGGTGGTGTCGATGCCGAGCTTGTGGAAGATGATCGCGAGCTCGTTGACGAGTGCGATATTGAGGTCCCGCTGCGTGTTCTCGATCACCTTGGCCGCCTCGGCGACACGGATCGAGGCCGCCCGATGGGTGCCGGCGGTGACGATGAGGCGATAGAGTGCGTCGACGAATTCCGCCGCTTCGGGCGTCGATCCCGAGGTCACCTTCCTGATCGAGGAGAGGCGATGCTCCTTGTCGCCGGGATTGA
>CAZAEP010000169.1:0-5743 GCA_964484045.1 uncultured Sphingomonadales bacterium | reverse complement strand
AGTGTAGCAGTCCGAAAGACGCGGTCCAACCGCAACCTTTCCAATCCAGCGGGGCTCTGGAACTTGTCGAATTGACTTTTACGCAGTACCGCTCCGGGTTGATGATAGCACGGAGGCGAATTCCGGAGAATATGGAGGTTCTTTAGGCCTCAAATGTAGAGCAGGATGAGGAATAGGATGAGAAAAGTGATGGTGGCAATGGCGATAACTTTCAGTACGTATTGCATAATGTCATGACTCCGCTGATTGCGCGGCAAATAATGTCAGATCATTTCTGTTTTCAAGCATAGCATATCGTGGAACGCTTTCAAAGCTCAGAGATCCCGCTTTCTCCCCTCCCCCGCAGGTACGCCGGGCCTTTTCGTCGCATTGACAGGCGCATGCGGCGTGGCACACCATCGCGGCCGTCGGGCGTCCGGTCCGGTGGGGCCATAGCGGGAGACACGCCATGCGGCCGCTCTTCGTCTTCGTCAAATGCGACCTTCGCAAGACCTATGAGGTCGGGCAGGCCATCGTCGACACGATCGAGGAAACCGGCGAGATCTTCTCGGTCTCGGGCGAGTGGGACATCCTGTGCCGCTTCAATCTCGCCGACGATCGCGACATCGGCCGCTTCGTGACCGAGGTGGTGCAGGCGATCCCGCATGTGCGCGATACCATGACGCTGGTCGGCTTCCGTCTCTTCCGCAATGAGGATCCCCTGCGTCAGGCTTAGGTCGCGGCCGATCGAGACCGTGCGCGCTCGCCACGGCACGGTGACGCCGGGCGGATATCCCTCATCCCGTCAAGAGGCAGACGCCCTTCACCAAGCGAAGGATCGTCATGCGTGGGCCCGTCCGGCGGCTCCATGGTCGGGCCGGGCATTCTGCAGCCCGCACGGACCCGCCGGTCACGCCGGCGGGTGACGGGTGACGAGGCGCCGGCGGGGAGCCGATGAAGAGGGGCCGTGGGGGGTGAAAGGAGGCCGGCGGGGGGCGCTCAGGCGGCGCGACGACCGAGCTTGCCGATGAGATAGTCGATATTGTCGCCGTCCATCTCGTCGGCGAGCTGCGTGAGCACGCGCTCGATCATGAGCTTGCGGAAGATGTCCCGGTCGTCGCCGCCGGTGCGCCGCAACTCCTCGGCGATGGCGACCCCGATCCGCGCGAGCTTGAGCAGACTGTCCGGCATCTTCGCGCGCTTGAAGAGCCGCGGCAGCGCCACCTCGTCCTTGTAATGGACGAGCTGATAGGCGTTGACGACGGGAATGCCGGCGCGCTTGGCAAGTGCGGCCTCGAAGAAAGGCACGTCGCCCATGCACAGGGCGCGGATGATCAGCGTCGGCGTCAGGCGGTCGTTCCGGTGGAGTTGATCGATGAGACTCAGCATGTCCTGACGCTTGGTGCCGCGCCCCAGAAGTCCGACCGTCGCCCGCTCGCGACTCTCCATCAGGATGTCGGTGGCCAGCGCCGCGGGGAGATCGTGATTGGCCACAAGATGCTCGCGCAGCGAATCGGTGACCATCGTCACGAGGCGTTCGGCGACGGTGATCGGCAGCTTGCTGCGCCGCGCCATGCCCTCGGTGACGCGCTCGCTGTCGGGGAACCTCTCGAGCACGCGGCCGAAGGTGGCCTCGGCGATCTCGGCCCCCTCATTGCACACCAGGGTGGAGACGACGGCCTCGTTGCCGGTGTCGACGAGAGCGTCGGAGACGGCTTCGGAGACGGTCGCGCGGCGGGCCACCGCCTTCTGCCGCTCCTCGTCGTCGCTGCCGATGATCTCGATCAGATCCTCGTCGGTGAGCACGCGCGCCGACTGGATCACCGGCAGGGCGACGTCATGAACGTCGCGTGCCAGCGCCAGCGCCACCTCGCGCGGCAGATCGGGGCTCGACTTGATGGTCTCGGCCAGCGCCTTGCGCACCCGCACCTCGGCGTCGTGCACCATGGCGCGGAAAATGTCGCCGGCAATCGCACGCTCGGTGTCGCTGAGATCGGCGGCGGCAAAATAGGAGCCGACCTTGCGTGCCGTCTCGGCACGGGTCTTCGCCGACGGCTCGGTCAGCAGGCGGGCGACGTCGCTCTTGGTGATCTGTGACTTGCTGCTCACGCTTTTCGCCATCCTTCGCCACTTCGGGCGCCGTGGCGCCGCGTCCTTGGTCCCGCCCGAGAGTGGCCGGAAAAAGGTTAAACCGGGGTAAAGTGCCACCCGTCCCGGACAAAATTCTTTGCGCCCTCTAAAAATTTTGCACCCTTTAAAATTATTATATTATGATTTTTCCCGGGGGCGAAGCGCGACCACGCCGCAGCGATACCCGCCCCGCCGCAGGAAGAGAGGAGGAGACCGCTCATGGACTCGATCGAGAGCGCCGGCTTTCCGCTGGCCTTCAAAGTGCAGGACGGCGAGGCGCTCTATGACTGGCCGCGGGCGGCCGGCACGGCGGCACCGGTGCGGGTGCTCGCCGGGGCGCTCGCCGGCATGCAGAAGCTGGCGCTGGTGCGTGACAGTGCGAGCGACGCGACATGGGGCCTGTATTGCGACGAAGGGCCGTATCTGAACGGCACCGACCTCGCACCTTTTCCGCTCGCCTTCTTCACCACCGGGCTCGTGCTCTCCCATCTCTCGGAGATCGAGGCGCTGGCGCGCCGTCGCGGCATCACGCTCCGGGATGTGACGCTGGTGCAGGACAGTTTCTACTCCATGCAGGGCTCGGCGATCCGCGGCACCATGACGGGCGGGGCCCTGCCCGTCGATCTCACGCTCCATGCCGAAAGCGATGCCGATCGCGCCGCCCTCCTCGGACTCCTCGGCGAGGCGGTGACGGCCTCGCCGGGCAACGCGCTTCTTCGCGACGTCTTCGACAGCCGTTTCAGCATCACGCACAATGACGCCCCGTTGGCCCCGGGGCGCGTCGCGGCGCTCGAGGATGCCCCCCTGCCCGCGCCCGATACGGCGCTCGACGCCGTCTGTCCCGACCCGGACGCCGGACAGCCCCATCCGATCATCGAAAAGCGCGAGGCCGCCGAGAGCGTCTTCGGCGTCGAGGGCGGCGCCGGATCGAGCCTCGCGGCCGAGCAGAAGCGGCTCCTGCATGTGCGCGGCATCGCCGCCCGCCGTGCCGACGGCCTCCTTGAAGTGAAGACGCAGCTCTTCAAGCCCATCGGCAGCGTCTTCCGCTTTCTCGGGGATCTGCCCGCGCGCTATGGCGGCGGTGATCGTGCGCCGTCGCCGATGGCCTATCTCGCGGCCGGCATCGCCTTTTGCTACATGACGCAGATCGGGCGCTATGCGTTGATCACCAAGCGTCGTCTGGAGAGCTATTCGGTGGTCCAGGACACATGCTTCAGCGACCTCATGGCCTCGGCCGGCCACGATCGCCCGGCCACGGCCGAGCCCGTCCTGACGCATGTCCATATCCGCTCGCCGGAAGACGCCGCGACGGTCCGGACGGTCGTCGACATGGGCGAGCAGACCTGCTTTCTCCATGCCGCCTGCCGGACACCGCTCAAGACCCGGATCCGCGTGCGGCCACCGCTTGCGGAGAGCCACGCATGAGTGCAGACGAGCCGCGGGCCCTCGGCACCGGCGCGTCGTCGGACAGGCGCTGGAGGCCGGGCGCGGCACGTTCGGCGTCCGAGGGCATCGTCGAGCAGATTCTCGATGCCCTGCACGCCGGCGATCTCGCACCGGGCGATTTTCTCGGCACCGAGGCCGATCTTGCGCACGCCTTCTCGGTGAGCCGGCTGCCGGTGCGGGACGCGCTTCGCATGCTCACCGCCTTCGGACTCGTCGATGTGCGCATCGGCAAGGACGGCGGCGCCTTCGTCGCCGATGCCCGGCCGGAACGTCTGGCAAGGGCGATGGCGGTGCAGTTGCAGCTCCTCGGGGTGGATTTCGAACAGATCCTCGACGCGCAGAAGGTGCTCGAATGCCATCTCGTCCGTGCGGCGGCGGCGAACCGCTCCGACGCCGACCTCGCCCGCCTGCAGGACATTCTCGACGGTCTCGCGGCCGCCCCGGCCGACGGCGAGACGGCGGTGGGACTGGGCATGGCCTTTCACGCCGCGCTCGCCGACGCCGCCGGCAATCCCGTGCTCTCGCTGATGCTCCAGGTTCTCCTCCGGATCCTGCGCGATCACTACGCCCCCACCAGCACGCGCGCACGCACGCGCGAGGTGGCGGCGGCGCATCATCGGCTCCTGACCCTCATCGCCGCCCGCGACGGCGATGGCGCGGCGGCCCATATCGCGGCCCATATCGAGGCGACACGCCGCTACGGTCCGCGTCGACCGGTGCAAGAGAGCGCCGCGCAGGAAAAGGGCGCATAGGATGGCCGCCGACGTCGTCATCGTCGGTGCCGGTCAGGCCGGCTTCCAGGTCGCGGCGAGCCTTGCCCGGGGAGGTCATCGCGGTGGCATCACTCTTCTCGGCGCCGAACCGCACCCGCCCTATGAGCGCCCGCCATTGTCGAAGGCCTTTCTCCTCGGCGATCTCGACGAGGACCATCTCCTCTTCCGCGCTGCCGCATTCTATGCCGAGAAGGGCATTGCACTGCGAACCGGGGTGCGGGTCATCGGCATCGACCGCGCCGACCACCGGCTGCGGCTCGCCGACGGCACCACGCTTGCCTACGATCGGCTCGTGCTCGCCACCGGCGCAAGGCCCCGGCGCCTCGACATCCCCGGAAGCGGGCTCGCCGGCATCCACTATCTGCGTGATCTCGCGGACAGCCGCACCCTCGGCGCCGCGCTCGCCGGCGGCACGCGTCTCGTCATCGTCGGTGCCGGCTATATCGGGCTCGAGGTGGCGGCGGCCGCAAACGCACGGGGCGTCCCGGTGGTCGTCGTCGAAGCGCTCGAACGTGCGCTCAAGCGCACGGCGTCCGCGCCCGTTGCTGCGGCCCTCACCGCGCGCCATGCCCGCGCCGGCGTCGCATTCCGCTTCGGCGCCCGGGTGTCCGCGTTCCACGGACGCAACGGACGTCTGTCCACCGTCGCGCTCGCCGACGGCACGACGCTCCGCGCCGACCGCGTGCTCGTCGGCATCGGTGCCGCTCCTGAAACCGCGCTCGCCGCGGCGGTCGGGCTCGGCACGGCGGACGGCGTTCCGGTCGACCCCCATGGCCGGACCGCCGATCCCGACATCTTCGCCGCCGGCGACTGCGCGCTCTACGCCCACCCCTTGGCCGCGGGGACGGTCCGCATCGAGTCGGTGCAGAACGCGGTCGACCAGGCGAAAGCGGTGGCCGCTGCGATCCTCGGCCGCGACGCGCCCTATACGACCGTGCCCTGGTTCTGGTCCGACCAGTACGAGCAGAAGCTGCAGATCGCAGGGCTCATCCATCCGCACGACAAGATCGTCCTGCGCGGCGATGCGGATGCGGACGGCTTCTCGGTGGCGCATCTCCGGGCCGGTCGTCTTGTCGCCCTCGAGGCGCTCAATCGTCCGCGCGACTATGTGCAGGCGCGCAAGCTCATCGCCGCCGGCGCCGCACCGGACCCCGCGCGCCTCGCGGACCCCGCCATCGCGCTCCGGGACCTGGCCTGATTCCCCCTGCTTCGGATCTGGAATCAACCCCGGCGCCCGGCGGCACGGCAGAAAAGCGCGGCATGAGCGACAGCGACTATTCCTCCGGTGCGATGGTGACGCGCAGGCCATCGAGCGCGTCCGTCACCTCGATCTGGCACGACAGGCGCGAATTGTCGCGATAGACCTCGGTGTCAGAGACCAGTTCGAACTCGTCCTCTTCCTGCGCCGGCAGGCG
>CAZAEP010000168.1:0-5944 GCA_964484045.1 uncultured Sphingomonadales bacterium | reverse complement strand
TACCGGCTGGCTGGCAGAACTATTGACCCGGTTACGGCCGTCCGGTGGCGACGACCTCGATCGTGGTCTCCACCCAGCACAAGCCCGCGATCGACCAGGGGGACCTCAGGGAACTCGTGCGCGGCTATGTCGAACGGGTCCTGCCTGAAGGCTGGATGTGCCCCGACGAGACCTTCTACGTCAATCCGACGGGCAAGTTCGTCATCGGCGGACCCGACGGCGACACCGGGCTCACCGGCCGCAAGATCATCGTCGACACCTATGGCGGCGCCGCGCCCCACGGCGGTGGCGCCTTCTCCGGCAAGGATCCCTCCAAGGTCGACCGCTCGGCGGCCTATGCGGCGCGCTATCTGGCGAAGAACGTCGTCGCCGCGGGACTGGCCGAAAGATGCACGATCCAGCTCGCCTATGCGATCGGCGTTGCCCATCCGCTGGCCATCTATACCGATTTCCACGATACCGGCGAGGTCGACGAGGAGCGGGTCTCGGGCGTGCTGCGCGAGCTCGTCGATCTCTCGCCGCGCGGCATTCGCGAGCATCTCGGTCTCGATCGGCCGATCTATGCGCGCACCGCGGCCTATGGCCATTTCGGCCGTGCGCCCGATGCGGATGGCGGCTTCTCCTGGGAGCGGCTCGATCTCGTCGATGCGCTCAGGAGCGCGTTCAACGGGCGGTGAGGGCGGCGATTGGGCGAAGATCGATCCGTCCGGCGGACCGCGCGCCGCGTCTTCGGCCGCCGCAAGGGGCCGGCGCTGAGCGGCCGCAAATTGCGCCTCCTGGCCGAAGACTATCCGCGTTTCGCGATCCCCCGCCCCCTGCCCGCCGCCGGCATGCTCGATCCGCAGGATCTGTTTCCGCGGCCGATGGCGGGGTTCGTGCTCGAGATCGGTTTCGGCAAGGGCGAGCATCTGGTCGCCGCGGCACAGGCGGCGCCCGATTGCGGTTTCATCGGCTGCGAGCCCTATCTCAACGGTCTCGTTGCCGGGCTCGACGGGATCATGGCGGCGGGTCTTGGGAATGTGCGGCTCTACGACGACGATGCGCGGCATGTCCTCGATGCCCTGCGCGACGCTTCGCTCGACCGCGTCGAGCTCATTCATCCCGATCCCTGGCCCAAGCGCCGGCACGCCAGGCGCCGCTTCATCGGGCCGGAAAACCTCGATGTGCTGGCTCGCGTGCTCAGGCCCGGGGGAACGCTTCTCGTGGTGACCGACGATCCGGTCTATCGCCGGTGGACGGCGATCCAGATGTCCGAGCGGCACGATTTCGAATGGCTCGCCGCGCGCGCGTGCGACTGGTCGACGCCGCCGCCGGGATGGGTCGGCACCCGCTACCAGAGGAAGGCGGCGCGCGCCGGACGCGCGGACACCTTTTTCCGCTTTCGCCGCCGTGCGGGCCGCTGAGCGCCCTTGTTTCCGGAAATTTCCTGTGTATATATAGGTCTCGCTCTCTGAGACATGTGGAATCACGGTTGCAGAGTGGGCTTGGGGGCCCACTTTTTTTGTTTGCGAGATGAGGACCGAGGCGATGGACGTGTCGGACAGGGTCGCCGCGATCATCGAGCCGACGCTTGCCGCGCTCGGCTTCGAGCTCGTTCGCGTGACCTTCGGCGGCGGCGGTCGACCGCGGCTGCAGGTGATGGCCGAACGCCCGGACGGTACGATGACGATCGACGATTGCGCCCGCCTCAGCCGCGAGCTCTCGACGCTGCTCGATATCGAGGATCCGATCCCCGGCGAGTATGTCCTCGAGGTGAGCTCGCCGGGCATCGATCGCCCGCTGACGCGGCTCAAGGACTTCGCCCGCTGGACCGGGCACGAGGCGAAGCTGGAGCTCGATGCGCCCCTCGACGGCCGGCGCCGCCTGAGCGGCCGCCTGCTCGGGCTCGAGGGGGAGAATGTGCGCGTGCGGGTCGAGGGAGAGGACCGTCTTGTGCCGTTTGCGCGGATCGTGAAGGCGAAACTGGTGATGACCGACGCCCTTCTGGCCGCCGCCGGCCGCTGAAGGGATGCGGAGAGAGAGGAAAACGGGCGCATCTGCCCGGGCTTTTGAGGAGTGAAACAGATGACAGCGGCTATCAGCGCCAACCGGCTCGAACTCCTGCAGATCGCAGATGCCGCGGCGCGGGAGAAGATGATCGATCGCGAGATCGTGCTCGAAGCGATGGAAGAGGCGATCCAGAAGGCGGCACGCGCCCGCTACGGCGCCGAGAACGAGATTCGCGCACAGATCGACCGCAAGACCGGCGAGATCCGCCTTTTCCGCATCATGGAGGTGGTCGAGGAGGTCGAGAACCCCGCGACGCAGGTCGGTCTCGAGGATGCACGTCGCGAAAAGCCCGATGCCGAGATCGGCGATTTCATCGCCGGCGCCCTGCCGCCGATCGATTACAGCCGCATCGGGGCGCAGACGGCGAAGCAGGTGATCGTGCAGAAGGTCCGCGACGCCGAGCGCGAGCGTCAGTACGAGGAATACAAGGACCGTGTCGGCGAGATCGTCACCGGCGTCATCAAGCGCGTCGAATACGGCAATGCGATCATCGATCTCGGCCGCGCCGAGGCGATCATGCGCCGCGATCAGGTGATCCCGCGCGAGCACCTGCGCCAGAACGAGCGCATCCGCGGCTATATCTACGATGTCCGCCGCGAGGCGCGCGGGCCGCAGATCTTCATGTCGCGCACCAGGCCGGAATTCATGGCCGCGCTGTTCGCGCAGGAGGTGCCGGAGATCTATGACGGCATCATCGAGATCAAGGCGGTGGCCCGCGATCCGGGCAGCCGCGCCAAGATCGCGGTGATCTCCAACGACAGCTCGATCGACCCCGTCGGTGCCTGCGTCGGCATGCGCGGCAGCCGCGTGCAGGCGGTGGTGAACGAGCTCCAGGGCGAGAAGATCGACATCATCCCCTGGCAGGAGGATCAGGCGAGCTTCATCGTCAATGCCCTGGCGCCGGCCGAGGTCACCAAGGTGGTGATGGACGAGGACAATCGCCGCGTCGAGGTCGTCGTCCCCGATGATCAACTGAGCCTCGCCATCGGCCGGCGCGGGCAGAATGTGCGCCTTGCCTCGCAGCTCACCGGCTGGACCATCGACATCCTCACCGAGCAGGAGGAGTCGGAGCGCCGGCAGCAGGAGTTCGCCGAGCAGACCAGATTCTTCATCGATACGCTGGACGTCGACGAGACGCTGGCGCAGCTTCTCGTCGCCGAAGGCTTCAGCGAGCTCGAGGAGGTCGCCTATGTCGAACCCGAGGAGCTGACCGCGATCGAGGGGCTCGACGAGGGCCTTGTCGCCGAGTTGCAGCGCCGGGCGCAGGAGGCGCTGGAGGCGAAGCAGGCGGAGGCCGACGAGAAGCGCAAGGCGCTCGGGGTCGAGGACCGGCTGGCCGAGGTTCCCGGCCTGACGCCCTTCATGCTGGTGGCGCTCGGCGAGGCCGGGGTGAGGACTCTCGAGGATTTCGCCGGCTTCATTCCCGACGAGCTGATCTCCGACAAGGATGCGCCCCTGAAGAGCTTCGGCCTCGAGCCTGCGGAAGCCGAGGCCATGATCATGGCGGCGCGGCGGCTCGCCGGCTGGATCGAGGATGTCCCCGAGGCGGATGCCGCTGCGGAGGCGGAGGCCGCCGCCGAGGAGGGAGGTGACGCGGTCGTGCCGCCGGCGGCGCCGGCCGGAACGTCCGGGGAAAGCCGGGGGCAGGAGGCCTGAGGACCGCGATGATGGCCCGCAGACGCCAGCGACCGGCCCCCGAGCGCCGCTGCATCCTGTGCCGGGAAAGCGGGCCGCGCGAGACGATGATCCGTCTCGTCGCGGGGCCCGACGGCGCGCTGGTGCCGGACCTCAGGGCGCGGCTGCCGGGGCGGGGTCTCTGGGTTCATGCCGACCGCGCGGCGTTCGCCGCGGCGCTTCGCAAGGGACATTTCGCCCGTGCCGCGGCGCGGGCGCTCAGGGCGCCGGTCGGCGTCGATCAGGTGCCGCCGGATCTCGCCGATCGCCTCGAGCATCTGCTCGCGGCGCAGGTGCTCGCGCATCTCGGCCTCGCCTGCCGAGCAGGACGCCTCGTGACCGGCTTCGAGAAGGTGCTGGCGCGGCTGAAGAAGGATCGCGTGGCGGTCCTCGTCGCGGCCAGCGATGCGGCGCCGGACGGGCGGCGCAAGCTGCACGCGCATGCCGGGCCGGGGGTGCGCCTCCTCGACCTCTTCGACCGGACGCAATTGGGTTTGGCACTGGGACGGGAAAATGTGGTACACGCTGCCATCGAGCGCGGTGGCGCGACGCCGGGCCTGATGCGGGACCTGCGCCGCCTGGCGGCGTGGCATGGTCGTTCCTGTGTCGACCGGAAGGCGGCGCGGGACGATGCCGACGAATGGAACGGGAATTCGGTGCGGGGCCCGGCCCTCGTGCCGCACAATGAAGAGTCAGTATGAGCGACGACACAAAGCTGAGCATTTCCAGCCGCGGCCCTCTGGGCGTCGGCAAAGGGCGCGAAACGGGCAAGGTCCGGCAGAGCTTCTCGCATGGCCGCTCGAAGCCGGTCGTCGTCGAACGACGCAAGAAGCGTCTGGTGAAGAAGGGCGCGGCCGCGGAGCCGGCCCCCGTGGCGGCAAGGCCCGCCGAGCCGGCTCCGAGCTTCAGGCCGAAAAAGCCCGAACCGGCCGAAAGCGGCGCGCTCACCAGCGAGGAGATCGAGGCGCGCAAGCGGGCGCTGGCGAGTCTCGGCGACGAGCGGCGCCGGGCCGAGGAGGAGCGCCGCCGGGTCGAGGAGGAGGCGAAGAAGCGCGCCGAGGAGGAGCGTCGTCGGCGCGCCGAGGAGGAAGCGCTGCGCGAGGCCGCCGAGGCGGCACGCCGGGCGGTGGCGCCGGATGGGGCGGACGCGGAATCGGCGGCGGCGAAGGCCGCCGAGGAG
The DNA here is from genome assembly GCA_964484045.1 of uncultured Sphingomonadales bacterium. GTDB lineage: Bacteria > Pseudomonadota > Alphaproteobacteria > Sphingomonadales > Rhodothalassiaceae > J134. Next base: position 1,041 of record CAZAEP010000168.1, on the reverse strand, counting down.
CAGGCCAAGCGACTCGCCGAGGAGGCGGCCAAGCGTGCCGCCGAAGACAAGGTGCGCAGGAAGGCGGAGGCCGAGGCGCGCAGGAAGGCGGAAGAGGAGGAGCGCGAACGCGCCGCGGCGCGCAAGGCTGCGGAGAGCAAGAAGCCGGCCCGCAAGGCCACCGCCGAAGAGGAGGAGGCGGGACGCCGCGGTCGGGGTCGCAAGAGCCGCGACACCGGGGGCCGGCGCGCCGGCAAGCTGACGGTCAACCGGGTCTATGACGGCGAGGACGAGGAAGGGCGCCGGCGATCGCTCGCCGCCTACCGCCGGGCGCAGGCCAAGCGCCGGGCCCAGCGGCCGAGCGGCGAGCAGACGAAACAGGTTCGCGAGGTCGTGATCCCCGAAATCATCACCGTGCAGGAGCTCGCCAACCGCATGGCGGAAAAGGCGAGCACCGTCATTCGCGCCCTCATGAACATGGGCGTGATGGCGACGATCAACGAGAATCTCGATCAGGACACGGCCGAGCTCATCGTCACCGAGCTCGGGCATATCCCGCGGCGGGTGTCGGAGGCCGATGTCGAGATCGGCCTCGTCGGCGAGGACGATCCGGAAGAGACGAAAAAGCCGCGCTCGCCGGTGGTCACCGTCATGGGCCATGTCGATCACGGCAAGACCTCGCTCCTCGATGCCCTGCGCGAGACCGACGTGGTATCGGGCGAGGCGGGGGGCATCACGCAGCATATCGGCGCCTATCAGGTGCAGCTCGCCGGCGGCGAGAAGATCACCTTCCTCGACACCCCGGGCCATGAAGCCTTCACCCAGATGCGCGCCCGCGGGGCGAGCGTCACCGACATCGTGGTGCTCGTGGTCGCCGCCGACGACGGCGTGATGCCGCAGACCATCGAGGCCATCAACCACGCCAAGGCGGCCGGGGTGCCGATCATCGTGGCGATCAACAAGATCGACGTTCCCGGCGCCGATCCCGACCGGGTGCGTCAGGAGCTGCTGCAGCACGACGTGCAGGTCGAGTCGATGGGCGGCGACGTTCTCGATGTCGAG
>CAZAEP010000167.1:0-5950 GCA_964484045.1 uncultured Sphingomonadales bacterium | reverse complement strand
AACCAGCGACCCAGCGGTTAACAGCCGCTTGCTCTACCAACTGAGCTACCGGGGATCAGGTGCCGGCACGGGGGGCGACCCCTCGGGCCGGAACCGGAATTCTGTGGTGGCTCGCAATCGCGGCAGCAGTGCCGCGGGCGCACCATATAAGACGAAATGGCGGCGCTGTGAAGCCCTCTCGAAGCGTCCGCCGCGACTGCATCGCACGCTGTGACGAGCGACGTCGAGAGACGATGGAGGCCCGGGCCGGAATCGAACCGGCGTACAAGGATTTGCAGTCCTCTGCGTCACCACTCCGCCACCGGGCCCCGGGAGCGTGCGGGCGGCGATATAGCAAAGCCGTGGCGAGGGCGCAACGCTCGTCGTGTCGCAAAGCGGCGCTCGCGGGCCGTTGTCAGGGCGGTCCGCACTGGCTATAAGTCGGGGCCGCCGGCGCCATTCCGATCCTGTCGCACGGCCTCGGGCGAGATGAAGGGGACCGCAGCCGATGAATGAACCAGTCGCCAGCGATGTCGCAGCCGCCTCGCGGCGGGCCATGATTGCCGGCCAGATTCTCCCCAACCGGGTCACCGATGCGCGCGTGCTCGCGGCCCTTCGCGCAGTGCCGCGCGAGCACTTCGTGCCCAAGTGCCTGCGCGGCGTCGCCTATGTCGACGAGGACCTCGAGGTCGCGCCGGGGCGCTATCTGATGGAGCCGATGATCTTTGCGCGGCTCATCGGCGAAGCGCTCATCACTCCCGCCGATACGGTTCTCGACATCGCCTGCGCAACCGGCTACTCCACCGCCGTTCTCGCACGGCTCGCGGAGACCGTGGTCGCGGTCGAGGAACATCACGAGCTCGCCGAGCAGGCGAGCGCCAAGCTCGCCGAGCTCGGTGTCGACAATGCCGTGGTCATCGAGGCATCGCTCGTTGCCGGTGCGCCAAGCGAGGCGCCGTTCGACGTCATCGTCATCAATGGGGCGGTCGAGGTCGTGCCGCCGGCGCTGACCGATCAACTCGCCGAGGGCGGACGGCTCGTCTGCGTTCGTCGCGAAGGCGCCGTTTCGCGCGGACATCTGATTACGCGTGCGGACGGTGTCGTGGGTGGCCGCGATCTCTTCGACGCCTTCTCTCCGCTGTTGCCCGGCTTCGAGGCGCCACGGCGCTTTCGGTTCTGAAAGTTGTGTGAGCCCGGCAGCACGCCGAAAGGGATGGCTCGCGAACAGCGCTCTTGTGGCCGGATATGTCTTCCCGATATAGTCTCCGCGGCGCGGCCTGTCTGCGTGCCGCGCGGCAGCCCGGCAGTCGCCCGGAAACCGAATCTCGTGCGGGGCACAAGACCCCGAAAGAGGCAGCGAGGACAAGCCCATGGTATCATGGGCGCAAAGGAGGACCGATACGGATGAAAAAGCTTGCACCGGTATCGCTTGCGGCGCTTTGTGCCGTCATCCTGACGGGCGGCATGGCGAGGGCGGAGACGCTCAAGGAAGCCATGTCGCTGGCTTATGAGACGAATCCCGATCTTCTGGCGGCCCGGGCCTTCCAGCGTTCAATCGACGAACGGGTGCCGCAGGCGATTGCGGGATGGATGCCGCGCCTGTCGGGCCAATACCAGAAGTTCTATTCCAAGAACAAGTCGAAGACCCTGCGCCTGACCGACGGAACCTTCGTCAACGACAATGTCTTCAGCGGGTCGAACCAGACGACATCGCTCACCGGGGATATCGATCTTTTCCGCGGCTTCCGCAATTTCAACGCTTACAAGGGCGCCAGGGCGGCGGTCGAATCCGGGCGCGCGAACCTGCTTCTCACCGAGCAGAACGTGCTTTTCGATGCCGTCAACGCCTATATGGACGTGCTGCGCGACGAGGCCGTCCTGCGTCTCAATGAAAACAATGTGAAAGTGCTCCAGCGTCAACTCGAAGCCACCCAGGACCGCTTCCGCGTTGGGGAGGTCACGCGCACCGATGTGGCGCAGGCCCAGGCGGCGCTTGCCGGCGCCGAGTCCCAGCGCATCCAGGCCGAGGCGACGCTGGCGACGAGCCGCGCCGCCTATCGGCGGGTGATCGGCAATTTTCCGGGAACACTCGAGAGCGACCCGCCGCCACCGCCCTTGCCGGAAAGCGAGGACGAAGCTGTGGAGATCGCGCTCGACGAGAACCCGGCCGTTGTCGCGGCCCGTTTCGATGAGCGCGCGGCGCGCTTCAGCGTCGCCGAGGCCAAGGGCGCCATTCTGCCCACCCTCAGCGGCTTTTATCGCTACAATCGCGGCAACCGGCCGTCCCTGACTTTCGACCCGCTACAGTTCGGCTTTGTCGGTGCCACCAATTTCTTTCGCGGCACGCAACTTGGCGTCACCGTGTCCGTGCCGCTGTACCAATCGGGAGCCGAATATTCGGAAGTGCGGCGGCAGAAGCAGATCCGCAGCCAGCGGATGCTCCAGATCATGGCCGCCGAACGGCAGGTGATGCGCGATGTGCGGGTCGCCTGGGAGAATTACCGGGCGGCGCAGGCGCGCATCGAATCCTCGCAGGCACAGGTGCGGGCGAATGAAATCGCGGTTGACGGCGCGCGTCAGGAATCGACCGTCGGCGCGCGCACCGTGCTCGATGTGCTGCAGACCGAGCAGGTGCTTCTCGATTCCCAGGTTTCGCTGGTCACCGCCCGCCGCGATGAATATGTCGCCGCCTTCGCCCTGTTGCAGGCCATCGGGAGGCTGAACGCGGTGGCGCTGGGATTGCCGGTCGAAGTCTACGACCCGACAGGATATTTCAGGAAGGTCAAGTACAAGCTCATCGGCTGGGGCACGCCGGGGCCCGAGCTGGTGCCGGAGAAAGGCTCGGATTGACAGATATTTTTCCCGCCGTTAACCATCCTGAAGGGGATTGTGCGGCTAGATCGGGGAGGCCGGGGCGCTGTTCCCGCGAAGCACAAGTGGCATGGCAATGACCGAGGCTGCGGAAAAAGAACCGACGATGGAGGAGATTCTTGCCTCCATCCGCCGCATCATCTCCGAAGATGCGGACGAGGAGTCCGCGTCCGAAGAGGAGGCGAGCCCCGAGCCGGCGGCCGATGACGCCGCTTCCGGCGAAATGGAAGAGGACGTGCTCGAGCTTACCGAGCGGGCTGAAGAGCCGGAGCCCGAACCTGAACCGGAGCCCGAACCTGAACCGGAGCCCGAGCCTGAACCGGAGCCCGAAGCCGAGCCGGAAGAGGCATCGGCGCCCGAAGAGGAACCGGAACCCGAAAGCGCGGACACGTCCGACTTGCCGGAAGACGATGACGCGCTGGTATCGCCGGAGACGGAGCTCAAGGCCGGCGCCTCCTTTGCGGAGCTCTCGGCGATGCTCGTCGGTGGTTACGAAGGCGCCGGCAACACGCTCGAAGGTCTGGTGCGCGAGATGCTCAAACCGATGCTGCGCACCTGGCTCGACGAGAATCTTCCGCGCATCGTCGAGGACATGGTCGAGCGCGAGGTTGCGCGCATTGCGGCGCGTCGCGGCGGTGGCCGTCGGCCCTGAGCACGCCGCTCACGCCTCTGCCACCGCCGGATCCTCAGCAGGCCCACCAAGCGGCCAGCGCCACACCCGCTGCCGCACCGATGCAGGCGAGACAGCCCGGATTGGTGATGCCGCCGGCGCTGCACAGGGTGGCGCAGGCTTCAATTGTGCCGGGATTGACTCCGATCATAAGTGCGATCAGCGCGAATACGCACTGCAAATAGGGCGAGATCTGGCCAATGAGGACCAGTCCGACAAGTCCGCTGGATGCGTCATAAACGAGCTCGAAGCCGGTCGCGAGGTCCGGGTCGATAAGGAAGCGGAAGCGGTTTTCCGGCAGGACCTGAATGATCTCGCTGCCTTCGCGCCCGGTCCCGTTGAGCGTCATCATCCAGACTTGCGGCATCTTCTCGCCGCCCGGGCCGACGAGCGGTACGATGACGGTTCGTGAGCCCGTCGCTGCCGCCGGCAGGCCGCTGTAGACCGCCTCCACCGCATGCTCGAGATCGGGCGCTGCGTCAAGCTTGGCGAAGGCCGGGGCGAAACGCGCGAACTCCTTCGATTCCCGGACCCGGGTCGAGAGCCCCGGCTCGAGTGGCCGGGTTTCTTCGAGAGTCGGCGGGAGCACAGGCTTCTCGGGGCCCGGTTCCGGCGCGGGCGCTTTTCCCTGCTCGCCCTGATCGCAGGCCGCGAGAAGGGCGCCGAGCCCGAGCAGGCCGGCCATGCCGACACTTCCGCGCAGGAAGGCGCGACGCTCGTCCGTCGGAAGAGAAGAGGAACCAAAGTCGGTTGGTTGGACCATTTTCAATCTCCAGGACGTGGGCGCGGACCGGTTCTGTGGCCGGCTTGGCCGCTCTGGTTTCGTGAAGCGGAGCCGATGCATGTCGAAAGCGACGAGCCGGATGCCGCTCCGCATCCGGCACCGCCCTTTACCAGCAAAGGAACACGGTCCTGACGATTCCCACCAGGATATAGAGCACGGTGATGACGACCAGCGTGATCAGGACCCAGATCGTAATGATGACCAGGAACACCAGCGTGATGACGAGGAGAACCACGATCTCGACGATCACCAGAATGGTTTCCATCACATAGGTGAAGCCGGTACAGATCCAGCGCAACCACCATCGCCAGCTCGCGCAGCGCCGGCGCCGGATCGTGCGCCATTCCTGGCGCCGCTGCCTGACCCAGCGCTGGACCTTCCGGATGAGTTTCCGGGTGACGGTCCGGGCCTTCAGGTAACTGCGTTCGATCCATTGCCAGATGCGTTTCACCCGTAGCTCGAACCAGGTGATCCAGCCGCAGCGCCAGACGAAGACGAGCCACCACAGGGCGATGATCAGGCCGATGAGCGCCAGTGTCCCGGTGGCGGTTATCCCGAATGCCAGGATGGCGACGAGAAGCGCGATCGGAATGACCCACAAGAGGCCCAGAAGAAAGGCGAGCCATGGATGGTCGAAGAAAATCCTCCAGAATCGCTCCTCCCACGGCCAGATCATGTGCTCGAACAGCCACCAGAAGGTGGCGAGCAGCGTGAAGAATGCCGCAAGAACCGCAAGTACGATCGCGATCTTGACGAACACCAGCGCCAGGACCGTGAGAATCGCCGCGATGACGTAGAGCAGGAATATGAGAAGCTTGTCGGTAAAGCTCAGGCCCTTTTCCTGAAGCTCGGGACAGGCGGCCAGCAGGCGCGTGCCAAAGAATGGCAGGACACTGACGAGTAACAGGAAAAACACGGAAAAGAACGCAAGATTGTGCCAGAACTCCGGCGGGACGGGAATCTGTTCCATCGGATCCTCCCCCAGCGGCTGTGAGTCAGCGCCCAACTCACTACCATATATTGTAAAAATACTGAAGCATTCTCGAATAATGGAAAAGCACGCGGGCGCATTTGCGGGAAGGCTTGACGGCAGGACGCATTCTGGCGATGTGATCGCCTTCCTCTTTGCCCGCCCCGCCCTTACAGTGGGCCCTCGACCTGATCAGGAAGCGACGAAGACCTCCTTATGGACAAGCATTACGACCCGACGCAGATCGAAGAGAAATGGTATCCGCGCTGGGAGAAATCCGGCGCCTTCAAGGCCGGCCGACGCCCCGATGCCGAACCCTATTCGATCGTCATCCCGCCGCCGAACGTTACCGGTTCGCTGCATGTCGGCCATGCGCTCAACAACACGCTGCAGGATATTCTCGTCCGCTTCGAGCGGCTGCGCGGCAAGGACGTGCTGTGGCAGCCGGGCACCGATCATGCCGGGATCGCGACGCAGATGGTGGTCGAGCGTCAGCTCGCCGCGGAGGGGCTTGATCGCCGGCAGATGGGGCGCGAGGCGTTTCTCGAGCGCGTCTGGCGATGGAAGGAGCAGTCCGGCGACAGGATCATCCATCAGCTCAAGCGCCTCGGCGCCTCGGCCGACTGGTCGCGCCTGCGCTTCACCATGGACGAGGGGCTGTCGCGCGCCGTCATCA
>CAZAEP010000166.1:0-5965 GCA_964484045.1 uncultured Sphingomonadales bacterium | reverse complement strand
CTTCGTTGTTTTACTTTTGTTCGCGCACGGCAGCGAACGAGGGTGCGGCTTGGCAAGATCACGCACGAAACCGGTGAAGGGATCACCGCCCCTGCTGCCCCCGGCGGTGGCGGAGAGCTTGCGACGATGGGGCTGGCGCGCTCTCGGCGCGGCGCTTTTCCTGCTCGCCCTCGCCCTTCTCCTGGCGCTTTCGAGCTTCGATCCCGGCGATCCGAGCCTCAACAACGACACCGGTATGGCGGCACGCAACTGGCTCGGCACGCCGGGTGCGATCGTCGCCGATCTCCTGCTGCAGAGTCTGGGACTGGCCGGCATTGTTCTCGTCCTGCCGCTTTTCGGCTGGGCCTGGCGCCTGCTTTCCTTGCGCGGCCTGCCCTGGTTCTCGATCCATCTGCTCGTCCTGCCGCTGGCCGTGCTTGCCTTCGCGCTGGCGCTGGGCGGTCTCGTCCCGCCCGCCGGCTGGCCGCTCGACGTCGGCCTGGGCGGTCTCGTCGGCGACCTCCTGCGGCAGCGGCTGGACCGTCTCGCGGGCCTCTTCGCCTGGTCGCCGCCGCACTGGCTCCTGTCCCTCTCCGCCGTCGCCCTCGGCCTCGGCGCGCTTCTGGCGACGCTGGGTCTCTCGCGTGCCGAATGGGCGGCGATCGGGCGCGGCGCGCTGCGTGTGGCACGCATGCTCGGAGGGGCGGTCAGAGCCCTTCTTTCGCGTCGCCGGGTACGGGATGACGCCGCGCGCGCGCCGCGCAGGTCGCGGACCTCCGCGCGTGGCCGCGGTCGCCGCAAGGCGCGCGTCGGGGCTCCTGTCCGGGCGCGCGAGGGCAGGCGGGCGACGCGTGAACGGCAGGGCTCGCTCTTTCCCGAGAGCAGGGGCTTTCGTCTGCCGCCGCTCGACCTCCTCGCGCCGTCGCCGCGGCCGGACAACGTCGGCACGCTGAGCCGCGACGCCCTGGAGCAGAACGCGCGGCTTCTCGAATCGGTGCTCGACGATTTCGGCATCCGCGGCGTCATCGGACAGGTGCGTCCGGGGCCGGTGGTGACGCTCTACGAACTCGAGCCGGCGCCGGGGACCAAGTCGGCGCGGGTCATCGGGCTCGCCGACGACATCGCCCGCTCGATGAGCGCGATTTCCGCCCGCGTCTCGGTGATCCCGGGGCGCAACGCGATCGGCATCGAACTTCCCAACAGCCGCCGCGAGACCGTGATCCTGCGCGAGATTCTCGCCTCCCGGGCCTATGAGGGAAGCAAGGCGCGGTTGCCGCTGGCGCTCGGCAAGGACATCGGCGGCGCGCCGGTGATCGTCGACCTCGCCGCCATGCCGCACCTTCTCGTCGCCGGCACCACCGGATCGGGCAAGTCGGTGGGGCTCAATGCGATGATCCTGTCGCTGCTCTACCGGCTGCCGCCGGAGCGCTGCAAGCTCATTCTCGTCGATCCCAAGATGCTCGAGCTCTCGATCTACGAGAGCATTCCGCATCTGCTGACGCCGGTCGTCACCGAGCCGAAGAAAGCGGTGGTGGCGCTCAAATGGGCGGTGCGCGAGATGGAGGAGCGCTATCGCGCGATGTCGAAGATCGGGGTACGCAATCTCGCCGCCTTCAATGCGCGGGTGAAGGAGGCGGCCGCCCGGGGCGAGCGCCTCAAGCGGCGCGTGCAGACCGGGTTCGACCGCGAAACCGGGCAGCCGATCTACGAGGAGCAAGCGTTCGACTTCGCGCCATTGCCGATCATCGTCATCGTCATCGACGAGATGGCCGATCTGATGCTCGTCGCCGGCAAGGACGTCGAGGCGGTGGTGCAGCGGCTGGCGCAGATGGCGCGCGCCGCCGGCATTCATCTCATCATGGCGACGCAACGGCCGTCGGTGGACGTCATCACCGGCACCATCAAGGCCAATTTCCCGACCCGCATCTCCTTTCAGGTGACCTCGAAGATCGACAGCCGCACGATCCTCGGCGAGCCGGGGGCGGAGCAGCTTCTCGGTCAGGGCGACATGCTGTTCATGGCCGGTGGCGGCCGCATCACGCGCGTCCATGGCGCCTTCGTCTCGGACGGCGAGGTGGAAAAGGTGGTGGCGCATCTGAAGAGACAGGGAACGCCCTCCTACATGGAGGAGGTGACCGAGGAACCGGCCGACGGATTCGATTCGCCGTTCATTCCCGGTCCTTCCGCAAGCGCCGAGGAGTCGGACGCCTCGCTCTACGACCGCGCCGTCGACATCGTGCTGCGCGACCGCCGCGCCTCGACGAGCTATATCCAGCGACGCCTGCGCATCGGCTATAACCGGGCCGCCTCGCTGATCGAGGAAATGGAGGAACAGGGGATCGTGAGTCCGCCCAATCACGCCGGCAAGCGCGAGATTCTCGTTCCGGCGCGCGAGGAGTGACTGTCCGGGACCGCGTTCAACGGGGGTTCAGCCCACATCCGCCATCCTGACCCGCACGCAAGGCAAGCATAAGGAGACCGCATGATTGCCGGTATGGCCCTCGCGATGACACTGTTCGCCGCCGCCCCGGCGTCGCCCCCGGCGCCCGCCCCGCCGGCGGGCGAAGCGCCCGCGGCGGAGAAGCAGGACCGCGACCTGGCGCGCGTCGAAGCCTATCTGAATTCGATCCGCAGCCTCGAGGCCGACTTCGTTCAGGAAAGCTCGGACGGGCAGGTGGCCCGCGGCAGAGTCATGCTCGCGCGTCCGGGTCGGCTGCGCTTCGAATACAGCGACGGCACGCCGCTGCTCCTTGTCAGCAACGGCAAGGTCCTCAGCTTCATCGATTATTCGATCGGACAGGTGACCCGCTGGCCGATCAACGACACCCCGCTCGGTCTCCTGGTGCGTGATCATATCGATCTTGCGGCCGCCGGCGCCGTGCTCAACGCCGCAAGGACGGCCGGCGCGCGGCGTCTCCTCGTCACCGTGCGCGATCCGGCGCATCCCGAGCGCGGGCTTCTGACGCTCTCCTTTCTCGAGCGGGCACAGGGACTTCGGCTCGAAGGCTGGGAAGTGGTCGATGCACAGGGAACGGTGACCCGTGTCACGCTCGAGAACATCCGCCTCAATTCGGTGCTCGCCGATGCGCTCTGGTCGTTCGACGACCCGCGCAAGCTGCCCTCGCAGCGACGGCGGCGGCGGCGCTGAGACCGCGCCTTGCGCCCTCTCGTCACGCACATCCTTGCCGACGGCTTGAAATCCGTGGAGAGGCGCTTATGTAGGGGGTCGCAGCGGCTTCCCCCTCCCGGAGTTGTGCCCCCCACTTTCCGGACGGGCCGCTGCGCTGCGTGCTTCGGCGCGCAGGCGCCCGGCCGACCCCCCTCGGCCGGGCGCGGCCTTTCCGGCGCGTTTTCCTGTCGCATGGGGAGAGATCGATGACCTCCGCCGCCCAACCGGAATCGCTTCTCGGGACCTATCCGACCCTGCGCGCGGTGCACCGCTTCGCTCATCTCGTCGCGCGCATGAGCTGGTTTCACGACATCGGCGATCCGATGGACGAGACCTTGCGCGGGAAGGCGCTCGATTACGCGTCGGCGCTCGGCTTTCCCGACGTCACGCCGGCGGTTCTCGTGCGCTGGGAGGACGCCGCGGCGGCCCTCGAGACGCGCGATTACAACAGCCCCGCATGGGAGGCGGAGGAGCAGCTTCGCATGGCCCTGACCGCCGACGCGGCGGCGGTGATTCCCGAAACGGCATTGCGGGCCGCCCTTGAATCGGTGGCGGCCATCGCCGCCGAGGCGGCCGATGCGGGGGCCCGCGACATCGCCCGCTTTCTCCAGATCGGCGATCCGGACTTCGTGCGCATCGCCACCGGTGCGGCGGTGCAGGCCTGCCATCAGGCGGCCCTGCTTCTCGCCGCGCAGGGCGGCGCCGCCGACCACCCCTTCGCGCTCAAGCTGCGGCTTTTCGAACAGGGCCGCTGGCCACTCGGAATCGTCGGCATGAGCCTCAACATTTTCTGATCGCGCCGCTATCTTGCCGCCCCCATCCTCGAGCCGGGAGCCTTTCATGTCCTGCACCCGCGGTGCCCCCCTTCGAATCGCCACTTGGAACGTCAATTCGGTGCGCGCGCGCCTGCCGCTGATCGAGCGCGTTCTCGCCGAGGCGGCTCCCGACATCCTGTGCCTGCAGGAAATCAAGGTCGAGACCGCCGCTTTTCCCCGCGCCTGGTTCGAGGCGCGGGGTTATCCGCACATGGCGATCCACGGCCAGCGCAATCACCACGGGGTGGCGACGCTGGCGCGGATTCCGCTCGCCGATGTGGAAAGGCTGGACTGGTGCGAAAAGGGCGACGCGCGGCACGTCGCGACCCGCCTTCCCGACGGCGTGGTGCTGCACAATTTCTACGTCCCGGCCGGCGGCGACGTTCCCGACCCCGCGACCAATCCGCGTTTTGCACACAAGCTCGCCTTTCTCGACGAGATGATCGCCTGGTCGAAACATGTCGCGGCGCCGGCGATTCTTCTCGGCGACCTCAATGTCGCGCCGCTCGAGACCGACGTCTGGTCGCACCGGCAGCTTCTCAAGGTGGTCAGCCACACGCCGCCCGAGACGACGCGGCTCGCCGCGCTCGCGGAAAGCGGACCCTGGGTCGACGCGATGCGGCATTTCGTCCCGCCCGAGGAGAAGCTCTTCACCTGGTGGTCCTATCGTGCGCGCGACTGGCGGGCCTCGAACCGCGGCCGCCGACTCGATCATGTCTGGGTCAGTCCGGACCTGGCGCCGTCCCTGCGCGCGATGACGGTGCTCAGCGAGACCCGCGACTGGGAGCGCCCGTCGGATCATGTCCCGGTGGTGGTCGATCTCGATCCCGGCGGGAGCGCCTGTCCATCTCCTGCAAGGACGCGCTAGCCGCCGCGACCGATCTCGAGGCGATAGCCCCCGGGCTCGGTGCAGAGCACGCGGGCCTCGGCCGGATTCTCCTCCATTTTCTGGCGCAGGCGATAGACATGGGTCTCGAGCGTATGGGTGGTGACATTGGCGTTGTAGCCCCAGACCTCGTTCAGGAGCTCCTCCCGGCTCACCGCCTTGCCGCCGGCACGGTAGAGATATTTGAGGATCGCCGTTTCCTTTTCGGTCAGGCGCACCTTCACGCCGCTCTCGTCGTGCAGCAGGAGCTTCGCCGCCGGCTTGAAGACATAGGGACCGACCTGGAAGACCGCGTCCTCGCTCTGCTCGTGCTGGCGCAGATGGGCGCGCATGCGGGCGAGCAGCACACCGAAGCGGAAGGGCTTGGTGACATAGTCGTTGGCGCCCGATTCGAGACCGAGAATGGCGTCGGCATCGGTGTCCGCCCCGGTCAGCATGATGATGGGGACCTTGATCCCGGCGCGCCGCATCATGCGACAGGCCTCGCGGCCGTCGATATCCGGCAGACCGACATCGAGCAGGATCAGGTCCGGCGTATTGTCGCGGGCCCTTTCGATGCCTTCGCTCGCGGTCGCCGCTTCGGCCGGCTCGAACTCCTCATGCAGCGCGAGCTGTTCGGCAAGGGCGCGCCGCAGCTCGTCGTCGTCGTCGATGAGCAGAATCCGTTTGACCGTCATACCGTTTTCGTCCTTCGATTGCCCGACCGTGCAGAGACCCTTTTTTTCCGACCCCGCGGGGCTGGCAATGCCCGCTCAGACCCGTATGTATGGCATATAGGACCCGTGGAAACCAGAACGAGCCGGCAAACAGCATCGTGCGACCCATCGTTCCGACACATTTGCGTGAGGCCGTGATGCGCGACCGGGCCGCGGGCGATCTGCGCCGGCGCCTGCCGGTGGTGATCGAGTCCACGGCGGGCGCGGACCTCGTCTTCGCCGCCGAGCTCGTCGAGGCCGGCGACCTCGCGACGCTGCGCCAATACGGGCCGTTGCGCATCCTGATCACGCGGCAGCGGGCGGCGGTGCTGAAGATCCGGCACAAGGGGCGGGCCGTCGTCGAGCTCGCCGATGCCCCATGGATGACGGCCGGCGTGGTGCGCGCCGTCGCCGATCCGCC
>CAZAEP010000165.1:0-5994 GCA_964484045.1 uncultured Sphingomonadales bacterium | reverse complement strand
CACCGGCTCGGGGAGGCGCCCCCGGCCCTTTTGAGAGGAGCCTCGCGCCGGCGTCGCGCGAGGCGAAGTTTTCGGTCATCGCCAACCGGGCGGCGCGCTTCGCCGAACTCGGCCGTGCCCATGAGGCGGCCGTCGCCGCGGGCCGGACGGTCAAGGTCTGGCGCACGCAGAAGGACGGGGCCGTGCGCGAAAGCCACCGCGCCATGGATGGGGTCGCGGTCGGGATCGACGAGGATTTCCTGGTCGGCGGCGAACGCCTGTTTCTGCCCTCGGACCCGGCGGGCTCGCTGGCCGAGACCGCCGGCTGCCGCTGCGTCGTCGATTATGTGGAGGGCGCTCGAAGTCCGGGGTCGCGGCGGCGCGAAACAGATGACGGCACACCGATCAGGCGAGGAAACAAGGCGATTTTGACGGATATGGAGATCGCAAACATCGTCTTCAATGAAACGGCTTCGTTTTATGGTCCGGGCATCGATGAGGCGCGCAAGGCGGTCGCGCATGTCGTCATCAACGGCGACGAGCGCCTGGGGACGGCGCGCCCCGGCACGGCACGCATACAGGTACGGAGGCCGCTTGGCGTGGCAATTGGTCGGGATGGTATGAGAATCGACGAGGCGGGTGTTCTCGTCAATATTCGGCAAGACATCGTTCCGAAGGTCCGCGAAGAGCGGCGGCAGGGGCATGATGCGGCCGGAGGAAATCTCTTTTTCGGTTTTCGGGACGCCCATAATCTGAAAGACTTTCCAAATGGGGTTTCGGATGTCCGGGAAAAACCGCGGCCGGTGCGAAACAAGGAAGGAAAAGTCGTTGCGACACAGCCGGTCTACAAGGTCTTCGGGCCATTCATGAACAGCGCACCAGACCCCTCGCAAGGGCTCGGCGGGGAGGGAATTTACATCGTGATATTCAAGGGAAGGGAGAAATAGGACATTGGCGTGCCGAAGCGCGCAACGTCGGGCACTGGGCAGAAACATTCTCCTCCTGGGTTTCTGTTTCACGATCCGCGCCACCGCAGCGGGGGCGTTGGATCGGACGGACGATGTCTCCCGTTCCCGGCCGGATTCCGCGGGAACGGTGAGCGTTTCCGCCTGTGTGGTCGAGGTGGACGATCCCTTTTCCCGTCGCGGAACACGCTTGGCGCTCCTCCGTAGGGAACGCTCCGGCGCCCTCTTCGAATCATCGGGCGGCGACTTTCAAGAGCGCTCGGGCATTGAATTCAATCCGGATTCCGCATCCGTACGGTTGGTCAACCCTCTCGGAGGCACATGGTCCATCAACTTTCTGACAGATGTCGCGAATGCGCTGAACATCGGGCCATTCACGGAGCTGAAGACCTTCACGCGCAACGAGCTCATGGCGGTCGCCGCTCGTCGGATCTGTGATATCGCCTATGTGAGGCTCGACCTTTACGAGCGTTTTTATGAGCGGGTGGACCCGTGGACCGGGGTGACGGTCGATGATGTGCATGTCCCGCTCCGGCGGCTCGATGAAGCGACGCTCGCACGACTGGAAACCTGGCGCAATCCATACGCGGTGTCGTGGAGCACGGCGATCCGCGCTTCGGATCTGTCGATCGGGGATGTGCACAATCACAGTGTGCGGCTGGGTATCGCTTCTCTGCTGACCACTCTGGATTCGTGGGAGAATTTTGAACGTATCATCGCGCAGATCGCGCAGGCCGAGGGACTGACACCGGACGCGTGGGCGGCACGGCATGTGAGCCACTTTGCGAGCCTTGATCGTCGCTTTCTCTTTTGGGAGTGCTTTGCCTGGTACACGAGCCCATATTATGTTGCAGGGAGTCTTCCGCGGGAGGCGGAGGCGCTGCTGGAGAGGATGGCACATCTTGACCATCTTGAAGGCGCGGAGCGGGTGGGGTTTTGGCATGAGGACGTGCCGATAGCGGTTCGCCTGCCGGCGATCAGGGCCTCACTTGCACGGGCGCGGCGCAGCGGATCGGCGAGGATGGCGGGCCCCCGTCTGCCGGTCGCGGGCTTCGACGTGCGCTATTTTCTCGATGCCGTCAAACTCGAGGACCAGCGGGTGCACCAGACCGGGCTCCACTGACGGAACGTGTCCGCAATGCCATCATCGGGGAGGTGGCGCGTCGCTACGACGCGGCGAGCCCGTTCCGTTTCGGGGACCTTCCCTCCGAAGCCCGGACCGTGATCGCGGATGTCGCCATCCGGTTCGGGCCGGCGATGCGCCGCGGAGATCGCGTCGAGGTTTTTCATGATGCTGCATGACGAAGGCGGTGCCGCGCTGCTCGCGGCGCTTGTCGATCAGGCACGCCTGCAGGGCGCCAATCTCGCCACGCTGCGGGCGCTCGTCGAGACCGCGAGCGAGGCCGGGGCGGCGCGCGCCCTGTGCCGTGTCGGGCTCGGCGATGCGGGCGCCGGCGGCGACGTGCGCGAGCTCAGGGATCTTCTGGACGCCTGGCGCAGCGCCCGGCGCACGGCCTGGCGGACGGTGGTGCGCTGGACGATGACGGGACTCATCCTGGCGCTTCTCGCGGGGCTCGGCCTGAAGTTCAAATTCTGGCCGCCGGCCGGCTGACGCACATCTGGAGGAGCAATGAGCGAAACCATGGATGCCGCCTTCGAGCTCAAGCGGCTCGACGGCGCCGAGGGCGTGTTCGAGGGCTATGCCTCGGTCTTCGAGCAGGTGGACGACGGCCGCGATGCGGTGCTGCCGGGCGCCTTCGCCCGCACCCTCGCCGAGAAGGGCGCGCGGGCGATCAAGCTGTTGTGGCAACACGATCCGAAAGAGCCGATCGGCCTCATCGAGACCCTGCGCGAGGACGCGCGCGGGCTTTTCGTCAAGGGGCGGCTGCTGCTCGATCTGCGGCGCGCCCGCGAGGCCCTGAGCCTCATGCGCTCGGGCGCGCTCGACGGGCTTTCGATCGGCTACCGCGCGGCGAAGGCGCGGCACGACGTCGCACGTGGCGTGCGGCTGCTCGAGGACATCGATCTGTGGGAAATCTCGCTCGTCACCTTCCCCATGCAGCGCGCGGCGCGCATTGCCGCGTTCAAGGCCGCACGGCCGCGATCCATTCGCGATTTCGAGGGCTTCCTGCGCGAGGCAGGCGGTTTCTCGCGACGCGAAGCCAAGGCGCTCGCCGCCCATGGCTTCAAGGCCCTCGCCCGGCGCGATGCCGGTGCGGACTGGGCTTCCATCCTTCATGCCATCGACGCGCTTGCCGCGCGGATCGAGGAGACACTCCAATGACAGAGGACATCATGCCCGAGGAAATCAAGGCCGCCGTCGAACGGCTGGGCCGCACCTTCGAGGAATTCAAGGCGAGCAATGACGCGGCGGCGATCGAACGTCGCAGCCGGGGCTATGCCGACCGCCTGGTCGAGGAAAAGCTCGGCCGTCTCGGCGACGAGATGAGCCGGCTCGAACGCGAGATCGGTCGGCTGCATGCCGCGGCCGGGCGCCCCGGTCTCGCCGCCGACGCCGGTGCCGACCCCGAGGCGCTTGCGCACAAGGCGGCCTTCTTCGACGGCTATGTGCGCAAGGGGCTCGAGCGCGATCTCGACCGTCTCGAGGCCAAGGCGCTCAATATCGGCACGCCGGCCGAGGGCGGCTTCACCGTCCCCGAGGAGCTCGATCAGCGCATCGAACGCCGGCTGCGCGATATCTCCCCCATCCGCGCCATCGCATCCGTGGTGCAGATCGGCAGCGCCAATTACAAGAAGCTGGTGACGTTGACGGGTCCCGCCTCGGGCTGGGTCGGCGAGGCCGATCCGCGCGCCGAGACCACGGCGCCCACCTTTGCCGAAGTGGCGCCGCCGTTGGGCGAGGTCTTCGCCAATCCGGCAGCGACGCAGGCCATGCTCGACGACGCCTTCTTCGACGTCGAATCCTGGCTCGCCGAGGAACTGTCGATCGAGTTCGCCGGCAAGGAGGGCGCCGCCTTCGTCGCCGGCGACGGCGTCAACAAGCCGAGTGGCTTTCTCACTGCGCCGACCGCCGCGCTCGATGACGCGACGCGCGCCTTCGGGACGCTCGAGCATGTGCCGACCGGCGTCGACGGCGCCTTCCCCGCCGCCGACCCCTCGGACATCCTGTTCGATCTCGTACACAGCCTGAAGGCGGGGTATCGCGCCGAGGCGCGCTTCGTGATGAATGCGGCGACGCTCAACGTCATCCGCAAGTTCAAGGACGTCGACGGCGACTATCTCTGGCGCCCGGGGCTCGAGAGCGGGCAGGCGAGTACGCTTCTGGGCTTTCCCGTGGTCGAGGCCGAGGACATGCCCGACATCGCGAGCGGCAGCCTCGCCGTCGCGTTCGGCAATTTCGCGCGTGGCTATCTCGTCACCGACCGCATGGGCACGCGGATCCTGCGCGATCCCTATTCCAACAAGCCCTTCGTCCACTTCTACGCCACCCGTCGGGTCGGCGGCGGCGTCATCAATTCCGACGCCCTCAAGCTCCTGAAGTTCAGCCTCGCCTGAGCTCTCGCGACGCCTCCCGAGAGCCCCCACCGTTCGCTCCGCCTTTGCAGGGCAACGGTGACCTTGCCCGCCATGCCCGGCCCCCTTCCCCCACGGCATGGCGGGTCCCTTTCTCGCGGATCGAGCGCCGGCACCATGCCGAACCGGCCCGCCTCTACGGACCCATGAGCCATGGCCTTCTCGACGGTTTTTTCGGATGATTTCGTCGGCGCAGCGGGCACGACGCTCGCCGGTCGCACCGGCTGGACGGAAGTGCATGCCGCGTCGAACGGCAAGCGGGCCGAACTCGACGGCGCCGGCAGTGCGGGCTCGAAGTGGTTCCCCTTTCCCAGCAGTGTCGCATCCCAGCCGGTGGTCAGGATATCGGCGGCGATTGCGGCAAAGCAACGGGTGACGGTCACGCTCGCGGCGGCGAGCCCCTCTCCCGGCGGCATGCTCTTCGCCTGGGATGCGGCCAGCGACAGCGGCTACCTGCAGACCGCCGATTTCGGCGGCAACAAACAGGAACTCTTCCGTGTCGATAACGGCACCAAGACGTCGCTCGGCTTCGCCGGCGTCATCCTGTCCGATTTCACCGCCGGCCTCACCCGCATGCGATCGACGATCGATCCCGCGAGCGGGGCGATCACGCTGGAGGTCGATCGCAATGGCGATGGCACATGGACCACGGAGCTCACCGTCACCGACACGACCTATACGGGCGGCGGCGTGGGTCTCGCGTTCGAGCCGGCGACCGCGGCGCAGTTCGCCGACTTTCTCGCCGAGCAGGAGGCCGGCAGCGGCGGCGTGACGGGCACCAGCGCGGCGACGCTGGGCGCCACCGGCGCGGCGGCCGTCGGAACTCCGCGATTGAGCGGCGCGCTGTCCATGGTGGTCGCGGCCATGACGGGGAGGGCGCAGGGCCTGCCGCGGCTTGCCGGCGGCGGCGTGGCTGCGAGCGGGGCGGTGAGGATGGGCGGGGCGGCCATCGTCCGTCTCGTCGCCACCGCCACATCGCGTCTCGTCCCGCTGCGAATGGCCGTCACGGCCTCCCGCCTGCGGGTGGCCGGGGCCGTCTCGGCCCTGACCGGCCGTCTCGCCGTCTTCGGCGGCCCCCTTATGGCAGGAGAGGTCGAGGCGCGGCGGCTCAGGATGCCGCCTGCACGCCGTCGTCTCTCCCCCGGAGCAGCCCTCAGACTGATGAAGGCGTCGTCGTTGCGGCGTCTGCTGAGGCCGTAACCCCGTTACCTGGCCAAGGAGAAGGAAACATGGCAGACTTTCGAGCCTCGATCGCCGCGCGACAGGCAATGGGCGATGCCGCGGCGGGCCTCGTCGATGCCGGTGCGGCCGCGGGACACCTTCGCATCTATGCCGGCACCCGGCCGGCAAGCCCCAATGACGCGTTGACGACGCAGGTGCTGCTCGCCGACCTCGTGATGAGCGATCCCGCCTTCGCCGCCACCGACGCCAACGGCCAGGCGACGGCCGGGGCGATCGCGAGCGACCTTTCCGCCGACGCCACCGGCACGGCGACCTTCTTTCGCATCAGCGATGC
>CAZAEP010000164.1:0-6130 GCA_964484045.1 uncultured Sphingomonadales bacterium | reverse complement strand
GGACTCGAACCCCTGTTTCCGGCGTGAGAGGCCGGCGTCCTGGACCGCTAGACGAAGGGGCCATGCACCACATATCGGCGGCGCTCATGTAACGAGCCACAGGGGCCGAGTCAACCGACAAGGCCGGCGACGGACCCGCGACCTCACGCCGGCGTGATGGTCTTTTCGTTTTACATGCGCGGCGGGCGGGTTAAACTTTCGTTGTCCCGCGTGACCGTGGCCGGAAAAAACGCCCGGCGAGCCGGGATGATAACAATGGGAGGGTCAATAATGAACAAATGGACCGCCGGCCTCGTCGCCGGCTTTCTCGCCACCGTCGTGCTCAGCCTGCTGATGGTGCTCAAGGCGATGATGGGGGTGGCGCCGGGCTTCAGCGTCATCGCCGGCAACGCCGCTCTTTTCGCCAAGCTGGGCACGCCGACGACATCGACTTGGGGATGGATCTGGCATTTCCTCATCGGCACCGTCGCCTGGGGCCTTCTCTTTGCCGCCATCCGCGATCTGCTCCCGGGCTCAAGCGAGCCGATGCGGGGCCTCGTCTTCGGCCTCATCGCCTGGGTGGCGATGATGGTGGTGTGGATGCCGATGGCGGGGAAAAGCCTCTTCGCCATCCCCGATCCGGGCATGATGGCGCTCGTCATGACGCTGGTGCTGCACCTGATCTACGGACTGGTGCTGGGCTGGGTCTATGCCCGGGTGGCGCCCGACGGAAACGGCGAGAACGGCGAGAACGAACAGCCGGCCGAAGCCGAATAGTCCGCTCGCAACCGTTTCTCATGCGATGCCACGGGCTCGCCGTGGCATCGTTTTTCATGGGAGGCGCTCAGAAACCCATCAGCGACAGCACCTCGCGGCGTGTCTTGTCGTCGTCACGGAAGACGCCGGTCATGCGGCTCGTGGTCATCACGACGTCGGGTGTCTCGACACCGCGGCAGGTCATGCAGCCATGCGTCGCCTCGAGCACGACGGCAACCCCCTGGGGTTCGAGGACGCGCGTGATGCAATCGCCGATTTCCGCCGTCAGCCGCTCCTGGACCTGCAGACGCCGCGCATAGGCGTGCACCACGCGCGCGAGCTTGGAAATCCCGACGATCCGGCGATCGGGCAGATAGGCAACATGCGCCTTGCCGATGATCGGCGCGATATGATGCTCGCAGTGCGAGACGAAGGGGATGTCACGCAGAAGCACGACCTCGTCGTAGCCCGACGTTTCCTCGAAGGTGCGCGAGAGATACTGCACCGGGTCCTCGTCATAGCCGCGAAAATACTCCCGAAATGCCCGCGCCACGCGGTCCGGTGTCTCCGCGAGCCCCTCGCGCGCCGGATCGTCGCCGGCCCAGCGAATGAGCTCCCGCACCGCCTCCCTGGCGCGATTCCTGGCCTCTTCCGACCGTTTCTTCACTGCCATGTCTTTCCGTCTCTCCGCTTTCCCGCCGGCGGCACCGCGACCGATTCGTGACGCCGCTCCCGGGACCGGTTGATTTGCCGCTTTGATCGCGTGTCCGGGCCCGATATCATGAACGCACCGGCTGGTCTTCGATCATATGATCGTCCTCGCGCGCTCCGCACCGGGCAACAATAAGGACTCTTCTTATGCCGCTTGTCGACAAAAACAAGAAACGCCGTGGGTTCACGCTCATCGAGCTGCTGGTGGTGCTGGCCATCCTCGGGCTTCTCGCCGCTTTCGCGGTCCCCCGGGTACTCAAATATCTCTCGCACGCCAAGACCGAAGCGGCGGAAATCCAGATTTCCAATCTCTCCGCCGCGCTCGACCTCTATCGCCTCGAGGTGGGACGCTATCCGACCACCGAGGAGGGCCTGATCGCGCTCTACGAGCCGCCCCCCGGCATCCACGGCTGGAACGGCCCCTATCTCGACAAGCGCGACGGCCTCCTCGACCCTTGGGGTCGGCCCTATCAGTATCGCTACCCGCCCGAGCACGCCACCGAGTTCGACCTCTACACCCTCGGCGCCGACGACGCGCCGGGCGGCGAGGGTGAAAATCAGGATGTCACCAATTGGAGCGACCCCGGCTGATCCGGTATGCAAGGGCACGCGACGAGCACGGCATTGCGCTGGTCCTCGTTCTCTGGGTGCTGGTCCTGCTGGCGCTCATGAGCGCCGCCTTTCTGGCCACCACGCGGAGCGAAATGGCGATCGTGCGGGCGCGCATCGACGCCGCCCGCGCCGCAGCCATCGCCGACGCCGGCGTGCATTGGGCGGCAGCACGAATTCTCGAGGCCAGTTTCGCCGGTGGCAATGTCGCAGCGAGAGCCGTCTTCGATGGACACGAGGAAACGGTGGAGATTGCGCAGGGCGTCGCCCATGTCCGCATCCAGGATGTCGGCGGCCTCGTCGATCTCAACGGTGCCGACAAGGCACTGCTCGCCGGTCTCATCGCCACCATCGGCGGCGACGCCGACGCGGCACGCCAACTGGCGGACCGGATCGTCGATTTCCGTGATCGCGACGACCGTCCCCAGCCATCGGGCGCCGAAGACGCCGACTATCGTGACGCCGGTCTCGCCCATGACGCCAAGGACGGACCTTTCGAGCGGGTCGACGAGGTCCGGCAGATCCTCGGCATGCCGCCGGCGCTTGCGACGCGTCTCCTGCCCTATCTCACCGTCCACAGCGCCAGCCACGGCGTCGATCCGCGCGTTGCGCCGGCGACGGTTCTCGCCGCCGTGCCGGGCCTCGGCGAAGCCGTGCGCAACCGGGTCCTGAGCGCCCGCGAGCTGGAAATGGAAAACGTATTCGACCCCACCGACAATGCCTATTTCGTCGCTTCCAGCCGCAACATCTTTCGCATCGAGGTCCTCGGCGAGAGTGCGACCGGCGGCCGCTTCCTGCGCCTTGCGGTGATCCGCATCGGCGGCAGCGATCAGGGATTCGAGGTCCTTGACTGGACGCAGCGCGACACTATTCCGCCGCGGTGACCGCCACCCGCCGTGAGATGCGGCTCCGTTCGGCGTCCCGCTCCTGCCATTCCGAGCGCCGGTTGGTGAGCGTCACCTCGACCGCCGTCACCTTGTATTCGGGGCATTCGGTGGCCCAGTCCGAGATCTCGGACTGGGCCACCGAATGCCCCGAATACAAGGTGACGGCGGTCGAGGTGACGCTCACCAACCGGCGCTCGGAATGGCAGGAGCGGGACGCCGAACGGAGCCGCATCTCACGGCGGGTGGCGGTCACCGCGGCGGAATAGTGTCGCGCTGCGTCCAGTCAAGGACCTCGAATCCCTGATCGCTGCCGCCGATGCGGATCACCGCAAGGCGCAGGAAGCGGCCGCCGGTCGCACTCTCGCCGAGGACCTCGATGCGAAAGATGTTGCGGCTGGAAGCGACGAAATAGGCATTGTCGGTGGGGTCGAATACGTTTTCCATTTCCAGCTCGCGGGCGCTCAGGACCCGGTTGCGCACGGCTTCGCCGAGGCCCGGCACGGCGGCGAGAACCGTCGCCGGCGCAACGCGCGGATCGACGCCGTGGCTGGCGCTGTGGACGGTGAGATAGGGCAGGAGACGCGTCGCAAGCGCCGGCGGCATGCCGAGGATCTGCCGGACCTCGTCGACCCGCTCGAAAGGTCCGTCCTTGGCGTCATGGGCGAGACCGGCGTCACGATAGTCGGCGTCTTCGGCGCCCGATGGCTGGGGACGGTCGTCGCGATCACGGAAATCGACGATCCGGTCCGCCAGTTGGCGTGCCGCGTCGGCGTCGCCGCCGATGGTGGCGATGAGACCGGCGAGCAGTGCCTTGTCGGCACCGTTGAGATCGACGAGGCCGCCGACATCCTGGATGCGGACATGGGCGACGCCCTGCGCAATCTCCACCGTTTCCTCGTGTCCATCGAAGACGGCTCTCGCTGCGACATTGCCACCGGCGAAACTGGCCTCGAGAATTCGTGCTGCCGCCCAATGCACGCCGGCGTCGGCGATGGCTGCGGCGCGGGCGGCGTCGATGCGCGCCCGCACGATCGCCATTTCGCTCCGCGTGGTGGCCAGAAAGGCGGCGCTCATGAGCGCCAGCAGGACCAGCACCCAGAGAACGAGGACCAGCGCAATGCCGTGCTCGTCGCGTGCCCTTGCATACCGGATCAGCCGGGGTCGCTCCAATTGGTGACATCCTGATTTTCACCCTCGCCGCCCGGCGCGTCGTCGGCGCCGAGGGTGTAGAGGTCGAACTCGGTGGCGTGCTCGGGCGGGTAGCGATACTGATAGGGCCGACCCCAAGGGTCGAGGAGGCCGTCGCGCTTGTCGAGATAGGGGCCGTTCCAGCCGTGGATGCCGGGGGGCGGCTCGTAGAGCGCGATCAGGCCCTCCTCGGTGGTCGGATAGCGTCCCACCTCGAGGCGATAGAGGTCGAGCGCGGCGGAGAGATTGGAAATCTGGATTTCCGCCGCTTCGGTCTTGGCGTGCGAGAGATATTTGAGTACCCGGGGGACCGCGAAAGCGGCGAGAAGCCCGAGGATGGCCAGCACCACCAGCAGCTCGATGAGCGTGAACCCACGGCGTTTCTTGTTTTTGTCGACAAGCGGCATAAGAAGAGTCCTTATTGTTGCCCGGTGCGGAGCGCGCGAGGACGATCATATGATCGAAGACCAGCCGGTGCGTTCATGATATCGGGCCCGGACACGCGATCAAAGCGGCAAATCAACCGGTCCCGGGAGCGGCGTCACGAATCGGTCGCGGTGCCGCCGGCGGGAAAGCGGAGAGACGGAAAGACATGGCAGTGAAGAAACGGTCGGAAGAGGCCAGGAATCGCGCCAGGGAGGCGGTGCGGGAGCTCATTCGCTGGGCCGGCGACGATCCGGCGCGCGAGGGGCTCGCGGAGACACCGGACCGCGTGGCGCGGGCATTTCGGGAGTATTTTCGCGGCTATGACGAGGACCCGGTGCAGTATCTCTCGCGCACCTTCGAGGAAACGTCGGGCTACGACGAGGTCGTGCTTCTGCGTGACATCCCCTTCGTCTCGCACTGCGAGCATCATATCGCGCCGATCATCGGCAAGGCGCATGTTGCCTATCTGCCCGATCGCCGGATCGTCGGGATTTCCAAGCTCGCGCGCGTGGTGCACGCCTATGCGCGGCGTCTGCAGGTCCAGGAGCGGCTGACGGCGGAAATCGGCGATTGCATCACGCGCGTCCTCGAACCCCAGGGGGTTGCCGTCGTGCTCGAGGCGACGCATGGCTGCATGACCTGCCGCGGTGTCGAGACACCCGACGTCGTGATGACCACGAGCCGCATGACCGGCGTCTTCCGTGACGACGACAAGACACGCCGCGAGGTGCTGTCGCTGATGGGTTTCTGAGCGCCTCCCATGAAAAACGATGCCACGGCGAGCCCGTGGCATCGCATGAGAAACGGTTGCGAGCGGACTATTCGGCTTCGGCCGGCTGTTCGTTCTCGCCGTTCTCGCCGTTTCCGTCGGGCGCCACCCGGGCATAGACCCAGCCCAGCACCAGTCCGTAGATCAGGTGCAGCACCAGCGTCATGACGAGCGCCATCATGCCCGGATCGGGGATGGCGAAGAGGCTTTTCCCCGCCATCGGCATCCACACCACCATCATCGCCACCCAGGCGATGAGGCCGAAGACGAGGCCCCGCATCGGCTCGCTTGAGCCCGGGAGCAGATCGCGGATGGCGGCAAAGAGAAGGCCCCAGGCGACGGTGCCGATGAGGAAATGCCAGATCCATCCCCAAGTCGATGTCGTCGGCGTGCCCAGCTTGGCGAAAAGAGCGGCGTTGCCGGCGATGACGCTGAAGCCCGGCGCCACCCCCATCATCGCCTTGAGCACCATCAGCAGGCTGAGCACGACGGTGGCGAGAAAGCCGGCGACGAGGCCGGCGGTCCATTTGTTCATTATTGACCCTCCCATTGTTATCATCCCGGCTCGCCGGGCGTTTTTTCCGGCCACGGTCACGCGGGACAACGAAAGTTTAACCCGCCCGCCGCGCATGTAAAACGAAAAGACCATCACGCCGGCGTGAGGTCGCGGGTCCGTCGCCGGCCTTGTCGGTTGACTCGGCCCCTGTGGCTCGTTACATGAGCGCCGCCGATATGTGGTGCATGGCCCCTTCGTCTAGCGGTCCAGGACGCCGGCCTCTCACGCCGGAAACAGGGGTTCGAGTCC
>CAZAEP010000163.1:1065-6202 GCA_964484045.1 uncultured Sphingomonadales bacterium | reverse complement strand
GCAGCCGCTCGGCCTCACCTTCTCCGCCCATGTCGACAACACGATCGCCCATTCGCGCTCGTACAATGTGGCGGCGCGTCTCGAGGGCAGCGAGCGGCCGGACGAGGCGATCCTCTATATGGCGCACTGGGACCATCTCGGCCGCGGCCCGGCCGACGCGAGCGGCGATGACATCTATAACGGGGCCCTCGACAATGCCAGCGGGGTCGCCGGACTCCTCGAGATCGCGCAGAAATTCGCCGCCGCGCCCGAGCGGCCGAAACGCAGCGTCCTCTTCCTCGCCGTCACGGCGGAAGAGCAGGGGCTTCTCGGCTCCGCCTATTACGCCGCGCATCCGCTCGTTCCGCCCGAAAAGACGGTGGCGGCGATCAACATGGACGGGCTCAACATCCTGGGGCCGATGGACGACATCACGGTGATCGGCTGGGGCCAGAACGGGCTTCAGGACATGCTGGCCGAAGCGGCCGCCGCACAGGGGCGGACCATTTCGCCCGAGCCGACGCCCGAGCACGGCTATTTCTACCGGTCGGATCATTTTTCGCTGGCCAAGATCGGCATTCCGGTGCTCTACACCGACGCCGGCGTCATGAGCCGCGAACACGGACGCGACTGGGCGCTCGCCGCGCGCGAGAAATACATCACCGAAGCCTATCACAAGCCGGCGGACGAGTATTCGCCCGACTGGGACCTGCGCGGTGCGGTCGATGATCTCGCGCTCTTCTACGCCGTCGGGGCGCGGCTCGCGAACGGGGACGAATGGCCCGCCTGGTCCGCGGACTCCGAGTTCCGCGCCGTGCGCGCGACGAGCCGGGGGGCGGACGGCGGGAGCTGACGGGATCGTTCCGGATCCGGAACGACTCGTTTCGGCTCCGGAACGAGATTGCAGGGGAGGAGAAGAGAAATGAACGGCCGCATTCTTGCCGCCATGATGGTCACGGCAATGCCGTTGCTTGCAGCCTGCGATCAGGGGACGCCGCAGGAGCAGGGGGTGAGCGACCCCATGAGCAAGGCGCAGGAGCTGGCGCACCGCCACATCCTCATCGACACCCATATCGACGTGCCCTATCGCCTCGCGGAGAAATACGAGGACGTGACGCAGGCGACCGAGGACGGCGATTTCGACTATCCGCGCGCGAAGGCGGGCGGGCTCGATGTGCCTTTCATGTCGATCTACACACCGGCGGAATACGAGTTCGAGGAACCGGGCAAGGCGACCCGGCACGCCGAGCGCATGATCGACTTCGTCACCGATATCGTCGCCCGCGCGCCCGACAGGTTCATGCTCGTCACTTCACCCGACGAGGCCGAAGCGGCGCATGCCGCGGGCAGGATCGGGCTCGCCATGGGGATGGAGAACGGCGCGCCGATCGCCGGCGATCTCCGGCTTCTGAAGCATTTCTACGATCGCGGCATCCGCTACATCACGCTCGCGCATTCGAAGGCCAATCACATCGCCGATTCATCCTATGACGAGAACCGTCCGAACGGCGGGCTCTCTCCCTTCGGGGAGAAGGTGGTGCGCGAGATGAATGCGCTCGGCATCATGGTCGACGTCTCGCACATTTCCGACGATGCCTTCTGGGACGTGCTCCGGATCACCTCCGCGCCGCCGATCGCGAGCCACTCCTCGGCACGGCATTTCACGCCCGGTTTCGAGCGCAACATGTCCGACGAGATGATCAAGGCGCTCGCCGAGGCCGGCGGTGTGATCATGATCAATTTCGGCTCCGCCTTCCTCACCGAGGAAGCCAATCGCTACAATTCGGAGCAGGATGCGGCCTACAAGGCGATGCTCGCGGAGACCGGCGCCGAAGACACGCCCGAAGCGCATGACGCCTTCCGCGAGACCTACCGCGCCGCGCATCCCTACCCCTATGCCGGGCTTTCGGACGTGCTCGACCATATCGATCATGTGCGCCTGATCGCCGGCATCGATCATGTCGGCATCGGCTCGGACTTCGACGGCGTCGGCGACAGCCTGCCGACCGGACTCAAGGACGTGTCGCAGTATCCCGCTCTCGTCGCAGGGCTGATCGAGCGCGGCTATACGGACGACGAGATCGCGAAGATTCTCGGCGGCAATCTGCTGCGCGTCTGGCGCACCGTCGAAGCGGTGGCGGCGGCCACCGTCGGCGAGACCGAGAAGGCGGCCGCCGCGGCGGAGTGAATCCGCTCAGTCCTCCGAAAGCCGAAGGTCCATCCACACCAGCCGGTGATCGGAGCTGACATAGGGGTAGGTGCCGACGAGCCGGAACAGCGGGTCCTTCGTGGCCGGCCAGAAGACGCCGCCCGACAGCGGCTGCCATCCCGCCTTCGAGGGCAGCACATAGTCGAGCCGCAGATTGCCGACCGCAAAGCGTCCCCTGTCCTTGAAGTCCGCCGTGTCGGTCTCGGGCGGAGTCTTGTGGCGCGTGTTGACGCCGCCTTGCAGCCGCGCCTGCTCGTAACCGCCCGCCCCCTTGGGCACCACCGTGGCGTTGGTCAGGGGATGATCGAGAAGTTGCCGCATCGTGCCCTCGACATTGTCGCCGTCATGGGGATCGGCGTTGAGGTCGCCGAGGATGACGAAGCGCGCACCGGCGGCAAGTCCGCCGGCGCGGCCGGCATCGTCATGAATGTAGCCGCTGCGCGCGGGATCGACATAGTCGGCCCAGAAACGGATTTCATCATGATTGCGCCGGCCGTTGCGATCCTCGCGGCCGTCGAAGGCGGGCGGGGTGGGATGGCTCGCGAGGATGTGGACGACGTGGCCGCCGATGCGGATCGGGATGTCCCAGTGGCTCTTCGAGGAGAGCCGGAGGACCGCCAGCTCCTCGGGGCCGTACCAGTCCGCCGGCGCCGGGGTCCTGCGGTTGTCGGGCAGGAGCGCGCCCGGCATGTCCTTCCACAGGAAGAGGCGGAAGGTGCGCACCGCGTCCGTGTCGATGGGGAAGCGCGACAGCACCGCCATGCCGTACTGTCCGGGAAAGGCGCCATAGCCCTGCGCGTCCGCCGCGCCGTTATTGCGTCCGTCATGGTCGAGATCGAATCCCGTGGGCACGCCGGTGTTGACCGGGGCGAGATAGACATAGGGGTAGTCGATGGGCTTCGCGCCATTATGTCCGACGGCGAGCCATTTCTCGCGGAAAAGCGCGATCGCCCGGTGACCCTCGTCATAATCGAACTCGTTCAGCAGCAGGACATGCGGACGCACCCGCTCGATGATCTCGGCGACGGCGGCGAGCTGCGCATTGTGCGGATCGGCGAGATCACCGATGAGCGCGCCCGGGGTGCGGCGATTGAGCATGGTGTTGAAGGTGGCGATGCGAACGGTGCCGGACACGGGAGGCGGATTCTCCGCCGCCCCGACCGGCATGGCCGGGAGCAGGACGCCGGACAGGGCAAGGGTCACGAGAGCGGTGCGAAGCCGTGGCAGCATCGATGGTTTTCCTCCTCTTCACGTGATGCCGATCGGGACCGGGGCGGTCCCTTTGGACAAGGCCTTCAAGGAAGGCTACATAGCCTCTCACGTGAAAAAGATCAGCCCCAGGGTGAGCCCCATGTTTTTCGAATTTCCCAGCCTGCGTTTCGATCACGGCGAAGAGATCGAGATGCTGCGCGAGACCGCGCGCCGTTTCGCCGAAGACAAGATCGCCCCGCGCGCCGACGAGATCGACCGCACGAACGCGTTTCCCCGCGATCTCTGGCCCGAGCTCGGCGCGCTCGGTCTGCTGGGCATCACCGTGCCGGAGGAATATGGCGGCGCCGGCATGGGCTATCTCGCCCACTGCATCGTGATGGAGGAGATCTCCCGCGCCTCGGCCTCGGTCGGGCTCTCCTATGGCGCGCACTCCAATCTCTGCGTCAATCAGATCGCGCTCAACGGGAGCGAGGAGCAGAAGCGCAGATATCTGCCCAAGCTGATCTCTGGCGAGCATGTCGGCGCGCTCGCCATGTCCGAGCCCGGCGCCGGCTCCGACGTCGTCGGCATGACGACGCGGGCCGAGAAGCGCAATGACGGCTATGTGCTCAACGGCTCGAAGATGTGGATCACCAACGGCCCCGACGCCGAGGTGCTGCTCGTTTATGCCAAGACCGATCCCGCCGCCGGCTCGCGCGGCATTTCCGCCTTCCTGATCGAGAAGGGGATGGCGGGCTTTTCCACCGCGCAGAAGCTCGACAAGCTCGGCATGCGCGGCTCGAACACCTGCGAGCTCGTCTTCGAGGACTGCAAGGTGCCGTTCGAGAATCTGGTCGGCGAGGAGAACGAGGGCGTGCGGGTCCTGATGTCGGGGCTCGATTACGAGCGCGTCGTGCTCGCCGGCGGTCCCCTGGGGCTGCTGCGCGCCTGCCTCGATGTCGTCGTCCCCTATGTCCATGAGCGCAAGCAGTTCGGCCAGCCGATCGGCACCTTCCAGCTCATGCAGGCGAAGCTCGCCGACATGTATACGAGCTGGGTCGCGGCGCGCTCCTATGTCTATGCCGTGGCCGCGGCCTGCGACCGCGGGGAGACGACGCGCAAGGACGCCGCGGGGTGCGTTCTCTTCGCCGCCGAACGGGCGACGCGGATGGCGCTCGAGGCGATCCAAGCCCTCGGCGGCAACGGCTATATCAACGACTATCCGACCGGTCGGCTGCTGCGCGACGCCAAGCTCTACGAGATCGGCGCCGGCACGAGCGAGATCCGCCGCATGCTGATCGGCCGCGAGCTGTTCGAGGAAACGGCGTAAGGGGTGCGCGCCGTCCGTCGCGCTTCGAGACGGCCGGTTCCGGCCTCCGTGGCGCGACCGGACCGGAAATGCGGCAAGGGTCCCGTGAGCGGTCGCGGCGGGGCCCGCATCCATTGATGCCGCATTGCGCCCGAAGCGGTGAGCGGATAAGCATGCGCCCATGGCCGATGCCCCGGACATGATCGATGTGCGCGCCCGCGAGGGCCTGCTTGCGCCCTATGCCGCGCATCCCTCGCAGAGCCGCGGTCGCCGCGCCGTCGAGCCGGAGAGCCCGACGCGGACCGTCTTTCAGCGCGACCGCGATCGCATTCTCCACGCGACGGCCTTTCGCCGCCTCAAATACAAGACGCAGGTCTTCGTCTATCACGAGGGCGATCACTACCGCACGCGACTCACCCACAGCCTCGAGGTGTCGCAGATCGCGCGCT
>CAZAEP010000163.1:0-1055 GCA_964484045.1 uncultured Sphingomonadales bacterium | reverse complement strand
CCCGCGTGCTCCGCCTCGACGAGGATCTCGCCGAATGCCTCGCGCTCGCCCACGATCTCGGCCATCCGCCCTTCGGCCATGCCGGCGAGGCCGAGCTCGACGCGGCGATGGCGCCCCATGGCGGCTTCGATCACAATGCGCAGACGCTGCGCATCGTCACCCGCCTCGAGGTGCGCTATGCGGCGTTCGCCGGCCTCAATCTGACATGGGAGACGCTCGAAGGCCTCGCCAAGCACAACGGCCCCCTCGTCGATCGTCCGGTCGATCCCGCGGATCCGCCTGCGGACCTGCCCTTCGCGCTGCGGGAATATCTGCGCGAGCAGGACCTCGCCCTCCATAGCTGGCCCGGCGCCGAAGCGCAGGCGGCGGCGATCGCCGACGACGTCGCCTACAACAATCACGACATCGACGACGGCCTGCGCGCCGGCCTCTTTTCGCTCGCCGAGATCGCCGAGGTGCCGCTCGTCGGCCGCGTTCTCCGGGCTCTTGACGGGGATCATCCCGATCTGCCGCTTTCGGTTCGGGTGCATGAGCTCGTGCGCCGGCTCATCGCGATGATGATCGACGACATCCTCGCCGAATCGCGGCGCCGGCTTGCGGCGCTCTCCCCCGCCACCATCGACGATATTCGCGACGCCGCCCGGGCGACGATCGATTTTTCCGAGCCCATGCGTCGCGAGATCGATGCCTTGCGCGAGTTTCTGCGCCGGAACATGTACCGCCATCGCTACGTCAAGCGGACGACGGCGAAGGCGAAAAGGGTGGTGCGGGCGCTGTTCGATCTCTATATGAGCGATCCTGGCCTGATGCCCGCGGAGTGGGCGGCCCGGGCCGGACCTCCCGAAAGCCATGAGACCGCGCGCGCGGTCGCCGATTTCATCGCCGGCATGACCGA
Organism: uncultured Sphingomonadales bacterium; assembly: GCA_964484045.1. Classification (GTDB taxonomy): domain Bacteria; phylum Pseudomonadota; class Alphaproteobacteria; order Sphingomonadales; family Rhodothalassiaceae; genus J134. The sequence goes on along the minus strand of CAZAEP010000163.1, from coordinate 160 downwards.
TCGCTACGCCATTCGCGAATACAGAAAACTCTTCGACGTCACGGCCTTTCCGATATGAACGTTTTCACGCACTTTCGCAGCCGCGTCATCGCCGCCGTCGAGGCGGCGATGGCCGAAGGGGCCCTGCCGCAGGGCCTCGACCTCGGCCGTCTCTCGGTCG
>CAZAEP010000162.1:3480-6235 GCA_964484045.1 uncultured Sphingomonadales bacterium | reverse complement strand
CTCGTGCACCATGAAGCACAATCCGCGCCTCAACGAGAAGCTCGCGCGCCTGCCCGGACTCGCCGACATCCACCCGCTGCAGCCCGAATCGACGGTGCAGGGCGCGCTCGCGCTGATGGACGATCTCGCGCGCTGGCTCCTCGTACTCACCGGCATGCCGGCGATCGCGCTCAGCCCCAAGGCCGGGGCCCATGGCGAGCTCTGCGGGCTGATGACCATCCGCGCCGCGCTCGAGGCCCGTGGTGATGCGCGCCGCATCGTGCTGGCACCGGAAAGCGCGCACGGCACGAATCCGGCGAGCGCCGCGCTCTCGGGCTACGAGGTGCGTGCGATCCCGGCCGCCGAGGACGGTCGCGTCGATCTCGCCGCGCTCGAGGCGGCGCTCGGCCCCGACGTGGCGGCGCTGATGATCACCAATCCCAATACCTGCGGCCTGTTCGAGCGCGACATGCTGGCGATGGCCGACATGGTGCACGCGGCGGGGGCCTTCTTCTATTGCGACGGGGCCAATTTCAACGCCATCGTCGGGCGCGTGCGGCCCGGCGATCTCGGCATCGACGCCATGCACATCAATCTGCACAAGACCTTCTCGACCCCGCATGGCGGCGGCGGGCCCGGGGCCGGACCGGTGGTCTTCTCGGACGCCCTCGCCCCCTTCGCCCCGCTGCCGCAGGTGATCCGCGACGAGGACGGCGCCTACCGGCTCAAGGAACATCCCGATGCGGACGCCCGCGGCGTCGGGCGTCTGGCGGCCTTTCACGGTCAGATGGGCATGTTCGTGCGCGCGCTCGCCTACATGATGAGCCACGGCCATGACGGGCTGAGGCAGGTGGCCGAGGACGCGGTGCTGGCCGCCAATTACGTCATGGCCTCCCTGCGCGACGTGATGACGGCGCCCTTCCCCGGCCCCTGCATGCACGAATGCCTCTTCGATGACCGGTTCCTCAAGGACAGCGGCGTGAGCACGCTCGATTTCGCCAAGGCGCTGATCGACGAGGGCTTCCACCCGATGACGGTCTATTTCCCGCTGGTCGTGCACGGGGCGATGCTGATCGAGCCCACCGAGACCGAGTCGAAGGCGAGCCTCGACGAATTCATCGCCGCCATGCGCGCGCTCGCCGAGGCCGTCCGGGCGGGAGAGGTCGCACGCTTCACCGGCGCGCCGCATCACGCGCCGCGCCGCCGGCTCGACGAGACCCGCGCCGCGCGCCGGCCGGTCCTGCGCTGGACGCCGCCGGTCGGCGAGAACGCCGCCGAATAGTCAGGCCAGCAAAGGCGTAAGCTCGGCAAGACTCGCGATCACCGCATCGGGCCGGGCGGGCAGGCGCTCGCCCGGCGCATCCTTGCGGTTGACCCACACCGCCTTCATGCCGAAGGCGGCCGCACCCGCCGCGTCCCAGCCATTGGCCGAGACGAGGCACAGGCGCGCGCGCTCGATGCCGAAATGATCGACCGCGAGCTGGTAGACGAGCGGATGCGGCTTGAAGACATGGGCGTCGGCGGCCGAAAGGAGCGCCGTGAAGCGCGCCGCAAACCCCGCCGACCGCACCACCGCCTCGAGCATCGCCGGGCTGCCGTTCGAGAGGATCGCGAGCGGCCGGCCGGTTGCAGCAAGATCGGCGAGCGCGTCCGCGACCTCCGGATAGGGCGCGAGGCGGCGATAGGTCGCCATCAGCGGCGCCTTCAGCTCCGCCGGCAGATCGAGCGCCGCGAGCGCGTAGTCGAGCCCCTCCTCGGTCACCTGGCGGAAATCCGCAGGCCGATGCATGAGCGTCCTGAGCCAACTGTATTGAAGCTGCCTGTCGCGCCACAGGCGGGCCAGCGCGTGGGCCTTCTCGCCGAGCGTCGCGGTCGCCTCCCCGAGCGCCGAATCATGATCGAACAGCGTCCCGAAGACATCGAACAGCAGCACGTCGACGTCGAGCGATGCCGTGCTCATCCCGCGTTCTCCTCCTTTTCCCCGACGCACCCGAGACGCGTCGCACCGAGGCGGATGACGCGCGCCGTTTCGTCCCACAGATCAAGCGCCGGGAGCGCCGCGAGCGTGAACCATTCGGCGGCGCGGACGTCGCCGCCCGGGCGCGGAACACCGCTCCGCCAGCGGCAGAGATAGTCGATGAGCGTGTAATGGTGCCGCGTCCTCCCGCGGTCGTCACGGCTGATATAATCGACGACGTCGAGCAGCGCCACGATATCGGCCCTGACCCCGGTTTCTTCGTCGAGCTCGCGCCGGAGCGCCTCTCTCGTCGTCTCGCCGAGTTCCTGCGCGCCGCCGGGCAGGCTCCAGGAGCCATCGAGCGGCGGCCTGCCGCGACGCACGAGGAGCACGTGATCGCCCTTGAAGACGACGGCGCCGACTCCGATGATGGGGCGTGCAGGATAGTCGCGTGACTCCGTCATTCGACGAGCCTAGAACGTATCGCGGTCGGGAAAAAGGCAGGGAGCATGTGCGGGCGTTTTCTTCTCACCTCGCCGCTCGAGGCGGTGCGCGCGGCCTTCGATCCCGGCCCGGTCGCGAGCAATCTCGCCCCGCGCCACAATATCGCGCCGACGCAGGATATCGCCGTGGTGCGGGCGGACGGGCATGGCGGACGGGCGCTCGTCTTCATGCGCTGGGGGCTCGTGCCGTCCTGGATGCGCACGCCGCCGACAGGACGCCCGATGATCAACGCCCGCGCCGAGACCGTCGCCGGACGCCCGGCCTTTCGCAACCGCCGCTGCCTCGTGCCCGCCGACGGCTGGTACGAATGGCGCC
>CAZAEP010000162.1:0-3380 GCA_964484045.1 uncultured Sphingomonadales bacterium | reverse complement strand
GCCTTTCGCAACCGCCGCTGCCTCGTGCCCGCCGACGGCTGGTACGAATGGCGCCGCGCCGGAGACGGCAGGCAACCCTATCTGATCCGACTGCGCGATCCCGCGGCACGTCCCTTCGCCTTCGCCGGCATCTGGGAGCGCTGGCAGCCGCCCGGCGGCGGCCCGGCGGTCGTGAGCGTCGCCATCCTCACGCGCCCGGCCCGGCCGGAGCTCGCCGCGCTGCACGACCGCATGCCGCTGGTGCTGGCGCGCGCGAGCCATGCGCGCTGGCTCACCGGCCCGCCGCCCGCGATGGAAGCGCTCGCGGAACCGCCGGGCGCGGCGTACGAATTCCACCCGGTCTCGAGACACGTCAACCACGTGGCCGGCGACGATCCCGGGCTGGCGAGGCCGCTCCCGGCGTGAGTCAGGCCGGCTCCAGGTTCTCCGTCGCGCTTCCGCGGTCATCGAGCGCGACGAGCCCCATGGCAAGAGCGAAGAGGTTGACGCAGGAGCCGACAAAGCCGCTGCTCAGGCTCTGCCACAGCGATTGCGGTGCGTCGGGTTCGGCCCCGAAGGCAAAGGCGATGACGAGCACCGCGAGCGCGGCGAGCAGGAGCAGGAGCAGGAACGCGACGATGAACCTGCGATGGGCGCGCAACAGCTCCCGCGTCGTGAGAAAGAGCGGCAGCCGGCGCTCGAGGACGGCACCGGCGGAAGCGACCAGGAAGGCGGACACGAGCGCGAAGAAGGCAATGAGACTGGCCAGGCCCAAGAGGACCGAAAGGACCATCTTGATCCCCGCCGCCGCCCCCGCGCCCAGAAGGGCGCCGCTCAGGCCGTTGACGGCCTTGAGGAGAAGGAGGGCGAGCAGAATCGCCAGGGCGAGAAGAAGGGAATGGCCGAGAAGCGCCAGATACCGGACCACCACGTCGAGTACGCGCCGGCCGAAGCCGGGGGCGAAGACGGTGTTCCGCCCGCGCGCGACGGCACGCACCCAGATCACCGTGAAGATCCCGAAGAGAATCGCCCCGATTGCCAGCAGTGCAAGGATCCAGGGCAGGATGTCGGCAAGGGCCGGCCAAACGACCTGCGGGTCCGTGGCGCCCCGGATCTCGGCCTGGAACGCCGTCATTCTCCGCTGAATCGGCCATGCCGCCGCCGTGTTGAGAACCGTCCACAGGGCGGCGAGCAGGATGAAAAGCTCGAAATTGGCGCGCACCATGGTACCGGCGCGACGGAACAGGGTCCCGATGGCATGGGGTTGCAGGGTCCCGGTCATCGCCGCCCCCCCCGCGCGGCGCCGGCTGCGTTCGGTGCTGCGTACATGATGTCGAATCCTCCCCTCGGTTTCGCGATCTGCTCGATCCTATCCTGCTCCCGGCGCCACGAGAAGAGGCGATTTTCGCGAGGCACGCAAAGGCGTCTTGACCTCGATGGCGATCTCGCGGAGCCTGCCGCCCCATGACCGGACCGCTTTCCCATCTCACCATTCTCGATCTCAGTCGCGTGCTCGCCGGTCCCTGGGCGGGGCAGATTCTCGCCGATCTCGGGGCACAGGTGATCAAGGTCGAGCGGCCCGGAAGCGGCGACGACACCCGCGCCTGGGGCCCGCCCTTCCTCAAGGACGCCGCAGGAAACGACAGTCGCGAGTCCGCCTATTATCTCGCCGCCAATCGCGGCAAGCGCTCGGTCGCCATCGATATCGCACGCCCCGAAGGCCAGGCCATCGTGAAGAGGCTCGCGCGACGGAGCGACGCCCTCATCGAGAATTATCGCGTCGGCGGGCTCGCGCGGTACGGCCTCGATTACGAGAGCCTCGCCGCGCTCCATCCCGGGCTCGTCTATTGCTCGATCACCGGCTTCGGCCAGGACGGCCCGCTGGCCGCCGAGCCCGGCTATGATTTCCTCATCCAGGGCATGGCCGGACTGATGAGCATCACCGGCCCCGAAGACGGCCCGCCGACCAAGGTCGGCACCGCGGTGGCCGACCTCACCACCGGCATGTACGCGGTGATCGCCATCCTCGCCGCGATCGCCCATCGCGAGAAGACGGGCCACGGCCAGCACATCGACATGGCGCTCTTCGATACCCAGCTCGGCTGGCTCGCCAACCAGAACATGAACTATCTCGTCGGCGGCACGGTGCCGCACCGTCGCGGCAATGCACATCCCAATATCGTGCCCTATCAGGATTTCGCAACGCGCGACGGCCACATCATCGTCTGCGTCGGCAACGACCGGCAGTTCGCCCGCTTCGCCGAGGCGATCGAAGAGCCCGGCCTCGCCGCCGACGCCCGCTTCGCCACCAATGCCGCGCGGGTGCGGAACAGAAAGGAACTTGTCGGGATCATCGCCCGGCGCATGGGTGCCAGGAAGACCGACGAATGGCTGCGGATCCTCAAGCGCGCCCGCGTGCCGCACGGTCCGATCAACGACATCGCCGGAGCCTTCGCCCATCCCCAGGCGATTCATCGCGGGCTCAGGGTCGAGCTCGATCACCCGCTCGGGGTCCGGGTGCCGACGGTGGCCAATCCGATCCGCTTTTCAGGGACCGCGATCGCCTATCGCGATCCGCCGCCGATGCTCGGCCAGCATACGGACGCGGTCCTCGGCGAGCTCGGCTATGACGCGGACGAGATCGCGCGTCTGCGCAAGGCGGGCGTCGTCGGCTGAACCGACCGCGTCAATCGAGTGCGGTGACGATCCGCGCGTCGGGGTGAAAGGCGTGGAAGGCGAAGGCGAAATCGACGCCGTAGGGGATGTCGACGAGGCCCCTGTCGGTCCGCCTCCGCACCACCACGGTGCCGACGTCGCGGGCCTTTGCGATCTCGAAGGCGTCGAGCGCGCTCGCCTGCCCCGGCCGCCAGGAGATGACGAGACCGTCCGCGGTCTCGATACGGCCCGCCTCGCGCACGAGGCGAAGCGCCCAGGCGCGATCGCCGACGCTGACGACGCGCGACAGGGGCGGCACGTCCTCGGGCAGCGAACCGTCATAGAGGAAGGGCCGCGACGCGCTGTCATAGCCGCGATAGGGGTTGGTGCCGTAGCCGCCGAGGCGACTGTAGGGACGCGCCAGAACGCGGCCCTGCGGCGCACGGGCCCGGAAGTCGGCGAAGCTTTCGAGCCGCGCCGGCAGGCGTTCGAGCCTGGCGCCGAGAAGCGCGCCGACGATGGCGGTGCCGGTGAATTGCTGCCACCAGCTCTCGGTCTGGCGGTCGTACATCACGAGATCGGAGTTCCGGAGCTTGCCCGTGGTGCCGAATTCGAGCTCCCGGCCCTGCGCCTCACGCCGGAAGACGATCGCCGCATTGCACAGGGGACAGTAGGTGACCGCCACCGGGACGTCGCCGATACGGTCATTGACGATCTCGTGACGGATGAGAATGGCCAGCGGATAG
>CAZAEP010000161.1:0-6242 GCA_964484045.1 uncultured Sphingomonadales bacterium | reverse complement strand
CGGAATCGTGAACGTCGATAGAGCGCATGAGCGGAAAGCCCAGCAGACGCATCGTCTCCTGCCGGTGCACCAGCAGGATGACCCGCGAGCCCCGCTCCTTCTCGACCTGCGCGATCTTGCGCGTACGCATGGCCTCGAGCATGCGTTGATGCAGCACCGGCTGCAGCGCCGAGAGAAGAAAGAAGAGCCAGATCAGGTCCATCCAGTTCACGGTCTATCTCCTGTATCCGGTGGGAGAGAATCCGAACACGCCCTCGTCGCGGGCATAGGGCCGGTGATGGCGCGCGGACCGATGGAGGACAGGGATAACCAGCCAGCCGAAGGCGAAGCCGCCGATATGCGCCCACCAGGCGATGCCGCCGACATTGGCGTCGGCGAACATGGCGCCGATGCCCGAGACAAGCTGAATCAGGAACCACAGTCCGGCGAACAGGACCGCCGGCAGTTCGAAGAAATAGGGGATGAAGATGATGGGCACGAGGACGATGATTCGGGCCAGCGGAAAGAGGCGCATATAGGCGCCGATGATGCCGGCGATCGCCCCCGAGGCGCCCAGCGCCGGCAGGGTGGACCCGGGGTTGACCAGCACATGCGCGACGCTCGCGCCGACACCGCACAGGAGATAGAAGAGCAGGAAGCGGCCCTTGCCCAGGCGGTCCTCGACCGCCGGACCGAAGAGATGGAGGGTCCACATATTGGCGAGGATGTGCAGCCAGCCGCCGTGCAGGAACATGTTGCTGAAGAAGGGAAGAACGCCTGCGTCCATGCCGTCCTGCGCATAGCGTGCGGGAATGAGCGCGAATTGGTGCACGAACGCCGCCTGCGCCGCCGGCGGCAGGGAATTCTGGAAGAGGAAGATGAGGACGTTCACCCCGATCAACGACCAGGTGACAAAGGGCGGGTAGCGATAGGGAACGGCGGTCGCGATCGGAAACATCCGCGCATCATGCCGAGCGCGGATTCAATTCACAAGATCGAAGACTCACGTCCTGCCGGGACGGGCCTGCGCGACGATCCGCTCGAACAGCGCCATCTGCCCGCGGCTCGTTTCGTCCCAGGAAAAGCCCTCGGCGTAGCGCCGCACGGCTCGCCGGTCCGGTGCGCGGCAGCGCACCCGCTTCGCCGCCGCGGCGAGCGCCGCACCGCTCCGTTCGCTGACGATCTCGCCGGCCACCGGCTCGCGCACCACTTCGGGCGACCCGTTGACGGCGGTCGCCACCACCGGCGTGCCGCAGGCGAGCGCCTCCAGAAGAACATTGGGCCAGCCCTCGCGCGTGGAGGCGAGAAAGAGGAGATCGGCGGCGCTGTAGACGGCCTTGAGCTCCGCATGCGGCACGCCGCCGAGGAAGTGGACGCGATCGGCAAGCCCCAGCGCCGCGGCGCGGGCACGCAGGTGCTTCTCCGCCTCCCCCCTGCCGGCGATGAGCAGCGAGCCCGCCCCGAGCTCCGCCAGGGCCTCGATGGCAAGGTGATGCGCCTTGCGTGCGATGAGGTGCCCGACCGAGGCATAGACCGGCGGCTCCAGGGACAGGCGCCGGCGAAGCGCCGCCGCGCCCGCCTCGTCATGGCGGAACATCTCGAGATCGACACCATTGCGCAATACGGCGACCCGCTCGCGCGGCACGCCGAGCGCGGCGAGGTCGTCGGCCAGCGCCGCGCAGACCGTGATCAGTCCCGCAGCCCGCGACGCGGCCCGGCGAATGAGCGCCCGCGGCACGCGGTAGCGGGGAATGAGATTGAGATCGGTGCCGCGACCGGTGACGGTGAAGGGAAGGTCGAACTCCCGCGCCAGCAGGGCGGCGGCGACCCCGTCGGGGTAGAAGAAATGGGCGTCGATGAGATCGAAACGCTCGCCGGCGGCGTACATGCGCCGGAGCGCCCGGCGGGCCGCGGCATAGAGCAGAAAGGGCGCGACATTCATGCCCGCCTTGGGGATCACCACATAGCGCGGATGATCGATGCGGATGCCGTGGCGCTCTTCCTCGTGCGGCACGCCGCGGAACCCGCGATAGCGCGCGAGACGATCGATGAGCGGCGGCGCCCAGGGCACGGGAGCGAGAACGCGCGCCTCATAGCCGCTCATGGCGAGCAGATGACGCAGGCGGTTTTCGACGAAAATGCCGTGATAGGGCTGACGGGCATTGGGGTAGAGTTGACTGAAGAGCAGAATTCTCATCGCCCGACCGCCTCCTCGTAGAGCCGTCGATAGGCCTCCACCATGCGCGTCATGGGGTAGGTCGCGCACGCGTGCCGCCGGTTCGCATCGCCAAGCGCGCGGCGCCGTTCCGGGGCGTCGGCGAGCGCGCGCAGCGCCGCCACGAATCCGCGCTCGTCGCCCTGCGGTCGCACGAAAGCGGACTGCTCGGGCGGCAGGATGCGCGCCACGTCTCCGGCCGCGAAGGCGACCACCGGCAGGGCGGACGCCATCGCCTGCAGGAGCGCATTGGGCATCTGCTCGGTCTCCGACGTCATGGCGAAGATATCGGCACCTTGCAGAGCGGGACGAACGTCGTCGAGCGTTCCGGTAAAGCGCACGCGCTTGGCGATCCCCAGATCCGCCGCCAGCTCCTCGAGCTGCCCCCGCATGGGACCGTCGCCGACCAGGCTGAGGCGGCAGGTGCGCTCGGCGCTCAGCACGGCGACCATGCGCAGCAGCAGATCGAGGCGCTTTTCCCGCCGCAGCGGGGCGACGGAGACGATCCGGAGCGGCGCATCAGCGGTCGTCCTGCGACGCGGCGGAGGCGCATAAAAGGCCGTATCGACGCCGTTGGGGATCAGTCGGATGCGCTCGGCCCTCGCCCAGCGATGCGCGCATGCGAGGCGGCGCAAGGTCATCGAGGGCACGACAAGCGCCCGCGCACGCGCCAGCGCCAGCCGCCGCACGAGGCTCCGGCGCAGGAGCGGTCGCGCCGCCTCCTCGGGACCGAAGCCGCTCTCGAAATGAAGATGCGCCGGGGCATGTCGCTGCAGGCGCGCCGCCAGCGCCCAGTCCATGGCCCCCCAGTTGTAGGTGCACAGGAGATCGAGCGGCATCCGCCCGCGCAGGGCGGAGAGTGCATGCAGGCTCGCCCGGAGGCCGCGCGGGGGCGGCCCCGGCAATTCGGCGCTGGCGAAGTCGACGCCCGCCGGCGTGCGCGCGAGGGCGTCGTAACATCCATCGAGGCCGAGAGCACGATGCGAGAACCCCTCCCCGAGCCGCGATGCGATATCGACGATGCGGACCTGCACGCCGCCCACCCCCCAACTGGGCATGACATGCAGGATTCGAATCGGTCCGGCCTGATTCATGGGACCCGCTACCGCGCGCCCTCGGGCCACAGGATCACGCGCACGGTCTGAAGCGCAATGCTGAGATCGAAAACGATACGGAAGTGCTTGACGTAGAAGAGGTCGTAACGCAGCTTTTCCTTCGCATCCTCGATCGAGGCGCCATAGGGGTAATTGAGCTGCGCCCAGCCGGTGATGCCGGGCCGCACCGCATGGCGCTCGCGATAGAACGGAATGTGCTCGGCCAGCATGTCGACGAAATAGGGGCGCTCGGGGCGCGGACCGACAAAGCTCATGTCGCCCAGCAGCACATTGAACACCTGCGGAATCTCGTCGATGCGGGTCTTGCGGATGACGGCGCCGACGCGGGTGACGCGCGGGTCCTTCTCCTGCGCCCATTGCGGCGCTTGCGCCGATTCCGCATCGCAGCGCATGGAGCGGAACTTGATCAGGATGAAGGACCTGCCGCCTCTTCCGACGCGCTCCTGTCGAAAAAAGACCGGTCCCGGGCTCTCGACGCGGATGGCGATGGCGGTGATGAGCAGCAACGGCAGGGTGAACAGAAGCAGGCCCGATGCCAGCGCGATGTCGAAGACGCGTTTCAGGATCCGGTCAAGCCGTCCCGAGCGAAAGCCGTGGGGGTCGAAGAACCAGCTCGGGCGCAAGGCGTCGAGATCGACACGTCCCTCCGCCATTTCGCAGAAATACTGATAGTCGGTGATTTCCACGCCATTGAGGCGCGCACCGATGAGCGGCGCGAGCGGTGTCTGTCCGCGCCGTTCCTCGAGCGCGAGAACGATCTCGTTGACACGATGCTCTTGCGAGAAGGTCGCGAGGTCCTCCGGCATGACGAGGATACGCCCGGCATCGACCTTCGGCTTGCCGTCCTCGAGGGCGATGAAGCCGACGATGGAGAAGCGGCCCCAGCGGTCGTTGCGCTCCAGTTGCTGAATCCGCCGCGCCTGCTTGCCGGTGCCGAGCACCAGCACGCGCGACTTGAGCTGCGCCAGATCGGTGAGCCGGAGAAAGATCAGGCGCGCCGCAATGACGGCGGGCGCCGCCAGAACGAGCGCAAGCGTCAGGACACGTGCCGGCAGACGCAGTTCGCCCACGAGATAGACGAGAAGGGCGTAGAACGCATAGGCGAAAAAGAAGGCAAGCGCGATCCGCAGGAGAAGATCTCCCAGCCCGGTCAGCGCCTGCCCGCTGTAGAGCCCGAGCGCAAACATCATCGCCGCGAAAAGAGCGCAGAAAAGAACTGCCCGCAGGACCATCTCCAGCAGCGAAACCCTGCCCGTTCCATTGAGCAGAAGGTCCCAGCTCACGATGATCGCGATACACAGAATCAGGCATTCAGTGATCGCCAGAATCGCAAGCGGACGCGTAAATCGCGAGCTTGTCATGCCTCTCCACGTGTAGTCCCCAATGTCGCGGTCGAGTATCGGAAAATTTTCGTTAATTATTCGCGACCGCAAGACCGGAGTGCGACGTTTTCTCCCGACATGGCGACTCCATAGCCGCATACCTCTTGCAAATGCAACCGCCGCATGGGTTGATCGCGCAAGTGAATGCGTTTTTCCGCGAAACCCGCACGGGGCCGGCCGCTCAGGCGCGCGCCCGCAGCGCGGACGCATCGGCGACGGGTCGGGTGTGAACGTCTTCCAGGAACCCGGCGAACATGAGCAGGGCCCACAGCGGGGCGCTGTAGTCCCGCACCCCCGACCGGTGCTGCGCCACCATGTGCCGGACGGCGTCGCTGTCGAACAGCCCGCAGTCGCTGAGAATGCCGTGCGCGACGGTCCGGTCCAGGCGATCCGCCAGCGGACCGCGCAGCCATGTTGCAAGCGGAACTGCGAATCCCATCTTGTCGCGATAGAGAACCTCGTGCGGGAGGAGCGATTCCATTGCCTTTTTCAAGACAAATTTTCCTTCCCTCCCGTGCAGCTTCAGATGTGACGGAATGCGTCCCGCCCATTCCACGAGCTGATGGTCCAGAATGGGCACGCGGACCTCGAGCGAGTGCGCCATGCTCGCCCGATCGACCTCGGTCAGGATATCGCCGGGCAGATAGGTCTTGAAGTCCAGATACTGAATCCTCGACAGGGAATCCGGCGCCGGCGCCGTGTCGAGCAGGCGCCGGAACAGCTCCGATGTCCGGTAGCCCTGAAGGGCGCGTCTGAGATCGGCGGAATAGAGACGATCGCGAACGCCGTCGGGAAGCACGGACACGCTGTGGAAATAGCCGTCCGCCGACCCGCGCGCGATCGCCTGCAGGGTCGACTTGGCGCGCAAGGGCTTGGGCGCCCAGTCGAGCTTCGGATAGAGGCGCCCGAGAAGCCCGAAGACGGGACCGCGCACGGCCTGCGGGATCAGACGCCGCACGCGTTCCTCGTATTCATGCCAGCGATAGCGGCGATAGCCGGCGAACACCTCGTCGCCGCCGTCCCCCGACAGTGCCACCGTGACGTGCCGCCGCGCCTCTTCGCAGACGCGGTAGGTGGGCAGCGCGGAACTGTCGGCGAAGGGCTCGTCATAAACCCGCGGCAACAACCCGATGACATCGAAATCGTCGGCGTCGACGCGACGACTGCGATGCTGCGTGGCGAAGCGCTCGGCGACCATGGCGGCGTACCGGGACTCGTCATATTCGCGTTCCCCGAAGGAGATGCTGCAACTGACGACGGGATCCTCCTGCACGCTCGCCATCATCGCCACGACCGCGCTCGAGTCGACACCGCCCGAGAGAAAGGCGCCAAGCGGGACGTCGGCCACGAGGCGCACGGCGACCGCTTCGCGAAGCCGCTCCCGCAACGCCTCTTCCAGCGTGCCCGGCGCCGGCGCGGACGTCGTCGGCGAAAAGCCGACATCCCAGTACTGACGCGGCACGGCTTCTCCACCGCCGCGAACGAGCGTCAGATGATGCCCCGGCGCGAGCTTTTTCACCCCGGCGTAGATCGAGCGCGGGACGGGGATAT
>CAZAEP010000160.1:0-6345 GCA_964484045.1 uncultured Sphingomonadales bacterium | reverse complement strand
CATCGGTGCCGCGATCTCGGTCATGCTGAAGGAGAACGGCTTCACGGTCGCCGCCAACTATGCCGGCAACGATGTCCGCGCGCGGGCGTTCCACGAGAAGACGGGGATCCCCGTCTATCGCTGGGACGTGTCGGATTTCGACGCCTGCGAGCGCGGCTGCGCGGCGATCTCCGGGGACCTCGGCCCGATCGACGTGCTCGTCAACAATGCGGGCATCACCCGCGATGCAACGCTCGTCAGGATGGACCACGACATGTGGCAGAAGGTGATCGACGTCAATCTCGGCGGCTGCTTCAACATGGCGAAGGCCGTCTTCCCGGGCATGCGCGAACGTCGGTACGGACGCATCGTCAATATCGGCTCGATCAACGGCCAGGCGGGCCAGTACGGGCAGGTGAACTACGCCGCCGCGAAGTCCGGCATCCATGGCTTCACCAAGGCGCTGGCGCTCGAAGGCGCGCGATACGGCATCACCGTCAATGCCGTCGCCCCCGGCTATATCGACACCGACATGGTGGCCGCCGTGCCCGAGAACGTGCTCGAGAAGATCGTTGCGCGCATTCCCGTGGGCCGCCTCGGCAAGCCCGAGGAGATCGCCCGCGGCGTGCTCTTCCTCGTTGTCGAGGAGGCGGCGTTCATCACCGGCTCGACGCTGAGCATCAATGGCGGCCAGCACATGTACTGACGGCCGCGGCCGTCGAGGTGCCGCCCCGGCTCCCGGGAGGAGACGTCTCCGTGCGACCCGATGTCATCGCCCTGCGCAATTTCTACCAGCGGCCGCTCGGTCGCGCCGTCGCCGACATCCTCGCCGGCAAGGTGCGTCGTCTGTGGCCGTCTCTCGCCCGATGCCACATCGCCGGCATCGGCTATGCGACGCCGATCCTCGACCGCCTCGGCGAGGAGGCGGCGAGCCGCGTCGCGCTGATGCCGGCGGCCCAGGGCGTCATCCAGTGGCCGCATGCGGAGCGGAATGCCGCCGCGCTCGTCGCCGAACAGGAGCTCCCGCTGCCTGACGGCTCCTTCGACCGCGTGCTTCTCGTGCACGCGCTCGAGGTCGCCGATCACGCACCCGGGCTTCTCGACGAGGTGTGGCGCATTCTGGCGCCGGGCGGACGGGCGATCATCGTCGTGCCGCGCCGGCGCGCCATATGGTCGGGCGCCGAGCGGACACCCTTCGGCTCCGGCCAGCCCTACAGCCGCCGCCAGATCCGGGAGACCCTGGCAAGCCACCTCCTGCCCGCCTCGCGCATTCTCGGGGCGCTCTATCTGCCGCCCGTCTCCATGCTCGCGACGCCGAAGGCGCTCGCCATCGCCGAGCATGTGGCGGGACCGTTTCTCGGCAGCTTCGCCGGGGTCCTCATCGCCGAGGCGGAAAAGCAGATCTACCGCCCGGTGCTCTCCGCCAGGCGCGTTGCAACCCGGCCGGCACACGCCCTGCCCGCGGGATCGAGCGTCGCAGCGCCGCTTGCGCCCTGCCTCGGGACGGGGCCCGTCGCGCCCCTCGGCCCCCGCCCCCCTCAGCCCCCGCCATTGAGGCGCGGACGCAGGATTTCATAGGCCGTGCGGACGCGGTGGAAGCGTTCTTCGGCCGCCTTGTCACCGGGATTGCGATCGGGGTGGTGCTTCTTGGCGAGATGGCGGAAGCGGGCCTTGATCTCGGCCGCCGTGGCCGTCACCTCGAGCTCGAGCGCGGCGAAGGCGTCGCGCTCGACCCGAGTCAGCCCGTCGGCGTCCGCGGCGCCGCCCCAGCTATAGGTGGCCGAGCTGCGATAGGCGCCACCGAGATCGCTCTCGGACTTCATGAAGGCCTCGATCTCGTCCTCGCTCATGCCGGTGAAGAAATTCCAGTTGCGATTGTACTCCGCCGCATGCGCGGTACAGAAGTACCAGCGCTCGCGCGAGCGCGGTGATTTCGGCGCCGGATGCTCGCCGGCCTCGCTGCAGCCGACATGATCGCACATGCGCACATGCACGGCGTCGCTGTCGCGGCCGTAGCCGCCCCAGCGGGGAAATCCGAAATCGCGGCTCGCGCGTCGTCCTCGCATGTTCCGTGTCACATTCCCGTCGGTTCAACTGCGCCCGCTCAGACTAGCATCTCGTCGCCCGCCCGCGAAGACCGCAGGCGACCGCTCATACCACCCAGATAAGCAGCGCCGCGCCCAGGGCAATGCGATAGAGGACGAAGATCGTCATGCTCGCATGCTGCAGCCAGCGCATGAGAAAGTGGATCGCCGCGAGTGCGGCGAGAAAGGCCAGCCCCGCGACGAGGCCGGCGTCCGCCCACGCCGCGTCGACCCCCGTCCGGGCGAGCTCGACCGCCCCCAGCGTCCCGGCGGCGAGGATCGTCGGGATCGCCAGCAGCATGGAGAAGCGTGCCGCCTCGGGCCGCGTGTAGCCGAGTCGGCGCGCCGCCGTCATGGTGATGCCGGCCCGGCTCGTTCCCGGGATCAGGGCCAGCACCTGCGCCAGACCGATGAGCAGCGCCGGGCGCAGCGCCATCTTCTCGATCGCCTTTTCCTGCGGCGCCCGCTGATCGACGACATAGAGGAGGAGGCCGAAACCGATGCTCGCCCAGGCGATCACGTCGGCACGCCGGAGCGCCGCCTCGCCGACGGTGAGAGTGAGCGCCAGCCCGGCGATGACCACCGGCAGGGTGGCGACGACGAGGTTCCAGAAGAGCTGGACATATCCCGTCCCCGCCACCCGCCGCCGCGCCGGACGTACGCCGAGGCTGCCGAGCGCGGCCCAGAAGAGCCCCGCCGTGTCGCGGCGAAAATACACCAGCACCGCGGCCAGCGTGCCGACATGTGCGGCGATGTCGATGAGCACGCCCTGATCCGGCCAGCCGCCGAGCGCGGGAACGAGGATGAGATGCGCCGAGGACGAGATGGGCAGGAATTCGGTCACGCCCTGCACCAGCGCCAGAACGAGGAGATGAAAAAGCGGCATGGGCTCCTTTCGCAGACAAGGGGGCGCGGGGCGTCCGGGATCACGAGCGCTTGGCTTACACCAGGCGCCCGAAGTCCCGCAAGCGGACGGACCGGTGCGACCGTGCCGGGGTTGAAAGTCGCGGATCCGACACCAAGTCCTTTGCCCGACGGCATGTCCGGCTCAGGACCGGAGCCTCGTCATGGCTCTTTCGGGCCCCGTACCGGAAAAGGAGACATCGCAATGAACGTGAAGCTGCGTTTCGAGGGGATCGCGAGAGAGAGCCACGAGGACCTGAGGGCCCTCGTCCGGGACTGGGCGAACCGGCATATCGCGCCGAAGCTGGCGAAAAGCGGCGGCGGGGAAACGACGCTCATCGGCACCTTGACGCGCCGCAAGAAGGGGGCGGAGAAATACGGCGTACGCCTGCACCTGCCCTTGCCGGGCAAGCGGATCGTCGCCGCCAACGCCGCCGGCAAGGATATTCGGGCCGTCCTCGAAACGACGCTCGAGCGCCTCTTGCGCGAGACCGAACGGCATCTCTCCCGCCTGCGCAGACAGGACGAATATCGTCGCCAGGCACGGCGCGAACGGCTGCGCGAACTCAAGGCAAGGATCGCGGCGCTGCCCGGTGATGTCGCGCGCGCGGCACAACGGAGTCTCGATCACCTGCTCGCGCGTCTCGAACGCGTTGCCCGGCACGAACTGGCCTATCTCCGCGCCGCGGGCGATCTGCCATCGGACTATCCATCGCTGCGCGATGTCGTCGATGAAACCCTGGCCACGGTCAAGGGGGCGTGGACCGCGCAGGAAGAGGACGAGGCCCTCTTTCGCCGCCTCCTGCGGGCGCTGTTCAAGGTCATCGACCATGAAGTGGCGGCGAGCCGGCAATTCGGCGAGATGCTGTCGCTTGAGGCGCCGCCGGCGCCCGATGCCGAGGATCTGGCGGAAGCGATGGTGGGGGAGGAATTCCACGAATTCTATCAGCCCGACGCGGCACTGCAGCTTGTCGACGTGATCGCCGACGAATCGGTCCCGCCGCCCGATTCCGAGGTCGAGGAAGCCGAACGGCGATACATGATCGAGATCGTCAGGGATCTCCCCATCACCTGGCGCCGCGCCCTGCTGCTCCACGAGATCGAAGGCATGCCGAACAAGGAGATCGCCTGGATCCTCGACATCGCCGAGACGACGGTGGCCGCCGCGATCGATCACGCAAGCGCCTTCGTTTCCGCGAAGGCGGCCCAGGCCGGCATCTGCTGCCCGCCCGAGCACCCGCTCGCCGGCATGACGAGGCAAAGAGCGGACGCGGCGCAATAGCGCGTTTTCCGGAAGGGGGCGGCATCCGCCGCCGCCCCCTCCCATACCCCTTCCTGCCCGCCAGGCTCCCGGAACGACCCGGAACGGACACCGGGGCGTCGCAGCTCCACCGCCGCACTTGTGGCTCCATCGCCCGAAACGACTTAACCATAAAATATTATCGTGGCAGCATTCCTGTCTTTCCGACAGATTCGTGCTCCAAATACCGGAATTATGATGATAAGATATACTCTCTTTCCACGCTTTCGGGGGCGATGCGGGGGAAAGAGGTGCGCGTTCGGCGTCCTTTGCGCCCGTTTTCGGGGCGCAAAGCGGTCTTCGTGACACGACAGAGTCGACGGAAACAGCAGACGGCGCCTCGGGCGTCGCCGGAAGGGGAGACATGCCGTGCCGCAGCGTATGCTGCAGTTCGTTACGCTCATGCGGGAAATGCCGGACAAGCGGCCGGCCCCGCTCAGGGCACAGGATTTCGACGAAATCTACCGCGCCTGGGTCGAGGGCAAGGCGCGCGCACAGGCCGCGCGCTGCTCGCAGTGCGGGGTGCCTTTCTGCCAGATCCACTGCCCGCTCCACAACAATATCCCCGACTGGCTGCAGCTCGCCGCCGAAGGGCGCTGGCAGGAAGCCTATGCGCTTTCCTCGGCGACCAACGCGCTGCCCGAGATCTGCGGCCGCATCTGCCCGCAGGACCGGCTGTGCGAGGGCAATTGCGTGATCGAGAAGGACTTCGGCGGTGTCACCATCGGCGCCGTCGAGCGTCAGATCACCGACATCGCGTGGGAGCGCGGCTGGGTCGAGCCCATTCGCCCGCATGCCGAGAAAGACGCCTCGGTGGGCATCATCGGCGCCGGGCCCGCCGGGCTCACCGCGGCGGAGGACCTGCGGCGGCGCGGCTATCGCGTCACCGTCTACGACCGGCACGACCGCATCGGCGGCCTGCTCATCTACGGCATTCCAAACTTCAAGCTCGACAAGGCGATCGTCGCCCGGCGCGCGCAGCGTCTCATCGACGCCGGAATCGCATTCGAGCTCGGCTTCGAGGTCGGACGCGACGCCACGCTCGCCGAGTTGCGCGCGCGCCACGACGCGGTGCTCATCGCCGTCGGCACCTACGAGGCGCGGGAACTCAAGGCGCCCGGCGTCGGGCTCGACCATATCGTGCCCGCGCTGCCGTATCTCATCACCGCCAACCGTATCGGGCTCGGCGACGACATCCCGGCCGCCGAGGCCGCGCGCTACAACGCCAGGGGCAAGCGCGTGGTGGTCGTCGGCGGCGGCGACACCGCCATGGACTGCGTTCGCACCGCCAGACGCCAGGGGGCGAAATCGGTGATCTGCCTCTATCGCCGCGATCGCGCCAACATGCCCGGCTCGGCCCGCGAGGTGGAAAACGCGGAGGAGGAGGGGATCGTCTTCGAATGGCTGCAGGCGCCCGAAAGCTTTCTCGGGCGGCGCAAGGTATCGGCGGTGCGGGTCCACCGCATGCGCCTCGGCGCTCCCGACGCCACCGGCCGGCGGAGCCCCGAGCCGGTGCCGGGCTCGAGCCGCAGCCTCAAGGCCGATCTCGTCATTCTGGCGCTCGGTTTCGATCCCGAGGACCTGCCCGCGGCCTTCGCCGCCGCGGATCTCGCGACCACGCGATGGGGTACCCTGCGCGTCGACCCCCGGACGAAGATGACCTCGATCGACGGCGTTTTCGCCGCCGGCGACATCGTCCGCGGCGCCTCGCTCGTCGTCTGGGCAATCCGCGACGGCCAGGAGGCTGCCGCGGCCATCGACCGCTATCTCGAGCGCCGCGCGCGCAGCGAAGACGGGGCCGGCGCGACATCCGAACTGATGGCGACGGGTTGAGGAATTCGATCGTGACGGCAGATACCGACAGAACAGATCGCGGCGGAACGTCCGTCCGCCCCCCTGCGGCCTTCGGGCTCTATGACCCGTCCGACGAGCACGATGCCTGCGGCGTCGGTCTCGTCGCCGCCATCGACGGCAAGCCCTCGCGGCGCGTCGTCGAGGCCGGCATCGCGGCCCTGAAGGCGGTGTGGCACCGCGGCGCCGTCGACGCCGACGGCAAGACCGGCGACGGCGCCGGCATCC
>CAZAEP010000159.1:0-6367 GCA_964484045.1 uncultured Sphingomonadales bacterium | reverse complement strand
CGGGGCCCGCGCGCTCGCCCCCTCGACGGGATTGCGCCAATGGTTCCATGCCCATCCCGGGGAATGGGACAGGTTTGCCGCCCGCTATCGCGCCGAGCTCGCCGGGCGGGAAGAGGCGCTGCGGGCGCTTCTCGCCGCCGCCGGTGCGCGCCCGATGACGCTGCTTTATTCGGTGCGTGACGCCGAACGCAATCACGCCCTCGTTCTCAGGTCGGTTCTCGAGACGCTGGTTCCATAGGGTCGCCAAGCCCGGCCATCATCTCCTCAAGGATCGGGCGCATGCGTTCGGCTGCGGCGCGACCCTCGGCGATGGCGTCGGCGGCGCGGTCGAATTCCATCAGTCCGAGCCAGGCCAGGCGCGGTGTCAGCAGGACCTCGGGCGGATCGCCGGCCATGCGGCTTTTGGTGATGCGGTCCTGCATGATGTTGATGGCGTCCGCCATGACCTCGAACATGCGCGGGATGGTGCGCGCCCGGCCGAGAACGCGCCCCATGAGCACGTCCCTTTGCGCACTGAGATTGTTCGCGAACTGCTCCGCCAGACGTTCCCAGAGCGTTGCCGCCGCCTCCTCGCCGCCGCCTGCGGCATCGCCGTTCCGCTCCTTGCGTCGCCCGGCGGCGAGCGCGCGGCGACGGTCGCGCTTGCCGACGATATCGCCATTGAGATTGACCGCGATCACCACCTCGGCGCCGAGCGCGCGGCACAGCGACACGGGCACCGGATCGACGAGCCCGCCGTCGACGAGCCAGCGCCCCTCGTGCTCGACCGGCGTGAAGAGCCCGGGGAGCGCGATCGAGGCGCGCACCGCCTCGATCACCGGCCCCCTGCGCAGCCTGACTTCGCGCCCTGTCCGGAGCTCGGTCGGCACCGCGCCGAAGGTGAGCGGCAGCGCCTCGATATCGGTGGTGCCCATATGTGCGTGCGCCACCTGCATGAGATCGGCGCCCTTCAGGAGCCCGCCCTCGAGCAGCGAGAGATCCATGACGGACAGGATGCCGCGCCAGGTAAGCCGCCGCACCCAGTCCGCGAGGTCGGACAGTTGGTGGTTGGCATAGGCGGCGCCGACGAAGGCGCCGATCGAGGATCCGGTGACGATACCGGGGCGGATTCCCATCTCGGCGAGCGCCTCGAGAACGCCGATATGGGCCCAGCCGCGCGCCGAGCCGCTGCCGAGCGCGATGCCGATGCGCGGATCGGCGGGCAGCTCCCGCTGTTTTATCGCGGTCTTCGAACGGTTCATTCGACACACTCCCGGCCTGGTCGCCAGCAAGCGATTTCCTACATCGCTTGTTAGCATCCCGAAGGCGGCCTGCCCACCAGTGCATGGCGCGCCGCGGTGAGGGGCGACGGTCTGCCTCGGGCCGGGATGCGTCCGGACTCGTCGACGGCCGCGCCATCGGCGCCCGGCTCCTTCCGAGGGGGGCCTGCCGGCGGCGGCAGCGCGAAACGAATCGGGAAGACGTGCGGCGTCAGTCGAACGCGGCCGAGAGCGCGATTGCGGGCATCTCGTGCCGCTACGTCGAATTTGACGGCCGGTATCTGCATCTGCTCCCGCTCTTGTGGCGGCGGCCGAAGCCTGGCCCGTGCGTTCCGGTATCAGGCAGGCCATGCAGGATGACGCGCGTCAGCGCTTGGCGCGGCGCCAGCCCGCCGCGCGCGCCTCCGCTTCGGTGCAGAACCAGCGCTCGCCCTTGCGGGGATCGATGCGCGTGGCGTCGTACCAGCGTCCGCCCGGGACATGATAGATGCGCTCACCGCTGCGGCTGATATTGCCCTTGATGAGGCAGGCCTTTCCGGCCTTCTCCTCTCCGGCGGGGGCGGCATGCGCGGCGGGGGGCGTCGGAAGCGCGAGGTCGAAATGGAACGCCGCCAGCATCAGGGCGAACAGAATGCCCGGTGTCCGGTTCATGGGACGCAGATCTCCGATACAAAAAGGGGCCGCCACGGCACGTGAACGAAATGTCAGGAGAGGACGGGGAGGTCAAGTCCGCCTCGATTCGGACGCGATTTGAAATCGGGACTTCCGTCGGGCGGCCCGCCGGCGACCGGGGCCCGGGCCTCTTCCGGAAGGTCGGGGCGTTATCGTTCCGGCGGCGGCAGCATCAGGGGGTCGGCGAGGCGGACGATCTGACGCTGATCCTCGGCATCGACGATCTCGAGAGAGCCGAGCCTGCCCCCGTTCTCATCGACGAAGATCACCCGCGGCCCGGGGATCAGATGGTCAAGCCCCTCGAGCGCGATCTCGACCAGATCGTCTTTCGGATCATAGCTGATGCCGACCAGCGGGACCCGGTCCGCCACCACCTGGTCGCCGAGACGCAGCGAGGCGGCCTCGATCAGGGCGCGCTTGCCGACAAGCGCGTGCGATATCCGGTCGAAATAGTTCTTCCACTCTCCCTTGCCCAGTTCGCGTACGGCCATCTCTCCTCTCCTTCGAGCAGGACGCCCCCTTCGGGCATGCGCGTCTTCCTTTGCCGAGATGTGACGTCGACGCCCCGTCTTCAAGATGTGGGGCATATAGTCCATCTGTTCTCTGCGGCAGGCCGTCGATGGTCATGAGACAGGTCCAGAATCCTGGTTCCTGCGAAATCACCACTAATCGCGCGTGATGACGTTTCTTTCCAACAGTCCTCGTCAAGACGGTATGGGTCGACACGTTGGGATTTGTTATCCGGCACAAGACTGTGATATGTTCACATGGGGCACAGTCTTCCACAAACGACACCGGGAGGTATCAGAATGCGTTCACCTTCTCTCGTTGCAGCATTTCTGCTTGGCATGTTCGTGGCTTGCGGTCCGAACGGATCCGCCCAGGCCACGCCTCTCATCTACGATTTCGCGTTCTTCAAGTCGGATGGAACGCAGGTCGGATCGGGCTTTCTGTCGGTCGAGCGCTCGGTGCTCGATGCCGCCCTCGACGTCAGCGGCGTCAATCCGGCGAATCAGGCGCCGGCGGGATCGAAATTCGTCGTCATGTCCGATCTCTTCGATCTCTCCTTTTCGATTCTGGGCAGGACGTACACGCTGTCGGATCATTCGCCGGTCGTCTTCACGACCGAGGAAGGGGTGATCTTCAATGATGACCTGAGCTTCCGTCAGTTCATCGACGCCAACATTCCCGGCCGTCCGCCGAGCAGCAGCGCGTCCTTCATCAATTTCGGAACGATCGGCGACAGGCTGCTGTTCAACGACACCGTCGCCAACGGCTTCCAGATCGAAGGGTCGGACGCGTGCCCCTTCGTCCAGCCTTTCAGCGCCGCCTGCTCGTTCACCGTCGTACAGGCCGAGGTGCCCGAACCGGCGGTCTGGCTCCTGTATGCCGGCGGCCTTCTGGGCCTGGCGCTCCTGCGGCGCAGGGGATCTCGCCTGGCGAGGGCCTGAACGGGGACGGTCCGTCAGTCACCCCGCCTGTCATGGCGAAGGCGGCGTTCACGACATCTCGTGCGCGTCCGACACGCACTTTCCGTGATCGCCGAGGACCTCGATGACGCGGCAATCGGAGATCCGGCCGCCGCGGCACTGCTCGATCATCCGCCCGAGCTCGGCGCGCAGCGCCTCGAGCTGCGCGATGCGGCGCGTCACCTGATCGAGCTGCCGGCGGGCGATCGCATCCGCCGCGGCGCAGGACTGCTCGGGGTCGTCGGACAGACTCAGGAGTTCGCGGATCGCCTCGAGCGAAAAGCCGAGCGCACGGGCATGGCGGATGAAGGCCAGGCGCTCGATGTCGCCTTCATGATAGAGTCGGCGATTGCCCTCCGAGCGCGGGGCTTCGGGCAGGAGACCGATCCGCTCGTAATAACGGATGGTCTGGACCTTTACGCCGGTGCGTCCGGCCAGATGACCGATGGTGAACATTTTCGCCCCACAATTCCGTTTCGAGCTTGTTTCTACAGTGGCTGTAGATGTTATAGGCTGCCGCAGCGAGTCGCAATGACGCGGGAAAGCCCCGTTTTCGCGTTTCACGAGCCGCAGCCGCGCGGACAGGCGCGCGTACGGCCAGGATCGGACGGAATGAGACAATCTCTCGCATGGCTGATGATGGCGCTCCTTGTCGTCGTGCAATTCGTCGACATCGCGGTCGTCGATGCGGCGGCGATCACGACCCCGGCCGTCCATAGCGAGAGCGATCACGATCAGGGGAAGGCCCCCCTCGATGGCTGCGAGATCCATTGCGGCTGCCACAGCCTGCATCATATGGCGGTCTGCGCGGCGCCCGGGATCGAGGTGAAGGCCGCGCTCACCGGGCCGGCTCTCCTGCGTCGCGATACGCGCGGGAACATCACGGCCCAGAGCCCGCCCGTTCCCCCTCCCGACGCCTGAACTCTTCTGACTCCTCGACCACCCGCCGACCGATCGCTCCGTCGGGCGCGATTGCATGGCGGCGCCGTGACCCTGTCATGAGAGTTCCATGAATGAGACAACGAACATCTGCGCTATTCTGCGCCCTCATCATGCTTTTCGCCATCGCGCGGCCGCCGGCGGATGCCGCCGCGGCCGAACCGCCCGCAACCGCACTCGGGCGGTTCGTTGCCCGGGTCATCGCCGACCATCCGGCGATCCGGCGCGCGGAAGCCGAACTCGAGGCGGCACGCGCCAGAGCACGCGGCCAGGCGCGCCCGCTCTACAATCCCGAGATCGAGCTGGGCTATGAAGACGCCCTCGACGACACCAGGCAGGTGGGGCTTTCCCAGACCCTCGACTGGGCGGGAAAGCGTCGGGCGCGCGCACGCGTGGCGAATGCCGAGGTCGAGCGCGCCCGCGCCGCTCTCGCCCTCACCCGCAAGGCCGTGGTCGGGGAGCTGCTGAGGGCGCTTGCGGCCTACGAGACCGGGCGGCGCGCCCTCGATCTGGCGCAAGGCCGCGTGCGGCTGAACCGGGACTTTCTGGCGCTCGCCGAGCGGCGCAACCGGGCCGGCGATCTGCCGCGCGCGGAGCTTCTGACGGCGCAATTGTCGCTGGCCGAGGCACGTGTCGCCGAAAGCGCGCGCCGGGCCGACTTTTCCTCGGCGACGGAGCGCGTTCGGGCGGTCACCGCCCTCGTTCCCCCCCTGCAGCCGCTGCTGATCGCGGACCCGCCGCCACCCCCGCCGTCGATCACGGGCATCGAGCGCCAGGCCCTGCCGGAACTGCGACTGGCCGCGGCGGACGTCCGGGCCGCCCGGTTCCGGATTCGGCTCGCCAAACGCAACCGGGTGCCCGATCCGACGCTCGGCCTCGGCGTCGGCAGACAGAGAACGGGGCCGGCGTTCGCACGCGAGTCGACGACGCTTTTCGGGGTCAGCCTGAGGATTCCGCTCTTCGTCCGCAATACGTTCAGCGCCGAGGTCGACGCCGCGGGAGCGACCTGGATCGCGAGGGAACGCGACTACAATGATCTCGAGCGCCGGATC
This sequence comes from uncultured Sphingomonadales bacterium, assembly GCA_964484045.1. Classification (GTDB taxonomy): domain Bacteria; phylum Pseudomonadota; class Alphaproteobacteria; order Sphingomonadales; family Rhodothalassiaceae; genus J134. The sequence goes on along the minus strand of CAZAEP010000159.1, from coordinate 976 downwards.
GAGGCGCGGCTGGCGGCAAGCCTGGAGCGGTATCGCGAGGCGTTCGAAGCCTGGGAATCCTGGGGTCGGCAAGGCACACCGCCGCTCGAAGAGCAGCGGAGGCTGCTGCAGCGACTCTGGCGAAGCGGCGAGATCGGCGCCGTCGATTACATCATCCAACTCAATCAGACCTTTGCCACCGAGAGTGCCGGGGTCGAGCTCCGGGGTCGTCTGTGGACGACCTGGTTCGACTGGCTCGATGCGACGGCACGGCTCGAGGACTGGCTGGAGACCATGCAATGAGAAGGACAACGAAATGGGCCGCGGCCCTGGCGGGCATATCGGTCATCCTTGCCGGCCCGGCGTTCGTCTTCGTCGGGGATTCGACTCCGCCCGGAACCGGAACGGCCGGCACGTTGCCGGAACAGCCGCACGCCGATGCCGACCATGACGGGGAGGGGGCTCTCGAAATGAGCGCCGCGGAGCGGCAGGCCAGGGGGATCGAGACGGCCGTCGTGGGTCGCCATGCGCTGACGGCCGAGTTCAGCGTTCCCGGCGAGGTCATGCGCGATCTCTACAATTCCTCGCAGGTGACCCCGCGGATCGCGGCCCAAGTGATGGCGCGGCACGCCCGGCTCGGCGATCATGTGCGAGCCGGCCAACCGCTCGTCACGCTCTCGAGCGTCGCGGTGGCCGATGCCCAGGGGCGGCTCATCGTCACCGATCGCGAGTGGCGCCGGGTCAGGAAGCTGGGCCGCGAGGTGGTCTCCGAGCGTCGCTATGTGGAAGCCCAGGTGGCCGCCGCGCAAAGCAGGGCGAAGCTCCTCGCTTACGGCATGACACGCGAGCAGATCGCGGCGCTTCTCGACGAGGGCGATGCGTCGAAGGCGGTCGGAACCTTCCAGCTCCTGTCCCCGCAGGACGGGGTCGTCATCCGCGACGCCTTCGTCGTCGGCGAGCTCGTGGAAGCGGGTCGCGTGCTGTTCGAGATCAGCGA
>CAZAEP010000158.1:0-6424 GCA_964484045.1 uncultured Sphingomonadales bacterium | reverse complement strand
TGACCGCCTGCGATCTGCGCTACGCGTCCGACGATGCGCGCTTCGCGATCCGGGAGATCAATATCGGAATGGTCGCCGATGTCGGCACGCTGCAACGGGCGCCGCATCTTCTGCCGCAGGGGATCCTGCGCGAACTCGCCTATAGCGGGCGCGAGATGACGGCCGCCGAAGCCGCGCATTACGGTTTCGTCAACCGCGTCGCACCGAGCCGCGACGACGCCATCGCCGCGGCCATGGAGATGGCGCGCACGATCGCCGGCAAGAGCCCGCTCGCCATCGCCGGCACCAAGCAGGTCCTCAACCATGCGCGCGATCACAGTGTCGCCGACGGTCTCGACTATGTCGCCACCTGGAACGCCGGCATGCTGCCGGGCGCCGACGTGATGAAGGGCGCGGCGGCGGCTCTCGGCGGACGCGCGCCGGACTATGACGATCTCGACGACTGAAGCGCCATGACCGACCGCGATGCCGAAAAACGCCTGAGCGCCATCGCCGGCTTCCGCGAGGAAGCGCGCCGGCTCGAGGCGATGGGGATCCTGCGGCTCGACGCCGCGGCGAAACGCGCCATCGCGCGCTATCACGACGAGGTCCTGCGCGATCTCGAGGCCGAGGCGGGGGTCGGGGGACCCGCGCGCCCCTCGGCTCCCTGGACCATGCGGCTTGCGGCAGCCCTCGGCGCCATGACCCTGGCGGGGCTTTTTCTCGTCTTTCTCGATCGCGTCTGGGGCGGGCTTGCGACCTGGCTGCAGGGGCTCATCGCGATGGCGATGCCGCCGGCGCTGGTCTTTCTCGCCGAAGCGCTCGCGGCGGCGGGGCGGGACCGCTGGTTCGTCACGCTCGCGGCCTGGTTCGCGGTCTTCGCCTTCCTGATCGATCTTCGCCTCCTCGCGGTGATCGTCAACCACCCCTCCGGATTCGAAATCACCTTCGCGGCCGGGGCCTTCGCCGCCGCGCTCGGGCACCGCCATCTTGCCGCCTCCCTGACCGGCCTTGGCGTCGCGACCGCCGCGGCGAGCCTCGCCGCTCTCGTCGCGCTCGCCGACGGGGCGGTGGCGGCGGCTCTCGCGCACCGTCTCGAGCCTTTCCTGGTCCTTGGCGTCGTCGCCTATGGCGGCGGGCGCGCGATGCCGCGCTGGCCGCTTGCGATCGGGCTTTCCTGGCGCGTCGCCGGGCTCGCGCTCGCCGGGACCGCATTGCTGCTGCTGGCGCGTCCGGGCACGAGCATGCTGGGCGGTGACGCGGCGCAGGTCGCGACGCTCTACGCCATCGCTGCCATGCTCGTCTTCGCGGTACTTCTTGTCGGCGGCCTTTATCGTCGCCGGCCGGAGAGCGCCTATGGCGGGCTCGTTCTCCTGTGGCTCCTGGCGGTCGAACGCGGCGAGGCCTGGCTCGAGGACGTGCTGCCGCCCTCGGTCGGGATGCTTCTCCTGCTCTTGAGCCTCGGCGTCCTCTATGGCCTCATGCGTCTCGTGCATGCGCGTTTCGTGAATGGGCGGAATGCGGGAGAGGAGCCATGAATATCTGCCTGCGCGTCGCGCTCGGGATTTTCGCCCTCGCAAATCTCGGTCTGCTCCTTCTTGCCGGCTACAATCGCTGGGGGCCGTCGCGCGGCGAGGTCGTACTCGCCGAATGCCGGCTTGTGAGCGATGCCGGAGGCGACGGCCTGTTCGTCGCCCTGCTGGGCCGGCGGGCACCGCTCAGGCTCAGGACCCTTGGCCGATACATGCCGTCCGGGAAAACCCGGCCGCTGGCCGAGCGTCTGGCCGCCTTCGGCTTCGCCGTCGACTACGAGTCCGCCCGCGTCGCACCGGCAAGGCGGGCCTATGTTCTCGTCGAGGCGGAGGGCCCGCATGTCGCCGCGCTCGCCGGCACCCTGCCGCAGGGAACGCAGGCGCCCCTGCTCCTGAGCGATCTCGCACGCGATCCGGGGCGTCTTCTGCCGCGCCTTCAGGGGCATCCCGGCGCGGCGGTCGCAAAGGGCATCGTCGGCGTGAGAAACGGGCCGCAAGGGGTCAGCTTCGACCTGCGCCTCGCGACGACGACGCTGGCGCTTTCGGCCGCCGATCGCGCACTCCTGCGCCGTCTGGGGCCGCCGCCCGAGGGGCCCTGCCGCTCGCGCTTCATCGCCGAGATCGCCTATGGGGCGCTGTCCGACCCCGTCGTCCGCGGCCTCAAGCCGCTCGAGCGGCCCGGGCCCTGATTCGCGATGCTGACGCAGGCGCAAAAGGAGCTCCACGTCACGACCTCCGGGCCCGGCTGCTATCCGCTCACCGGGGCGGTGACGGACTGGCTCGCAGCGATCGCGGCTGCAGACGGGCTTCTGACGCTCTTCTGCCGCCACAGCTCGGCCTCGCTCGTCATTCAGGAGAACGCCGATCCCGATGTCGGACGCGATCTTCTCGACGCGCTCGACCGGCTGGCGCCGCGGGACATGCGGCTTTACCGGCACCGCACCGAGGGCCCGGACGACATGCCGGCGCATATCAAGGCGATGCTGACCGGGGCCCATCTCGCGATCCCGGTGCGGGCCGGTCGGCCCGTGCTCGGAACCTGGCAGGGGGTCTTCCTGCTCGAGCATCGCGACCGCGGCAGCCGTCGCCACGTGGTCTGCCACTATCTCGGCGAGAGACGCTGAGCAGGCGGAACGCGCGGCGCACAGGGGGGCGCCCGGGGACGGCGCATCGACGGGCGCCTTCCGAGGCCCACGGATGCGGACAAATGCCGGCTTTTTTCAAGCTTTTGAAAGAAATTCTTAAAGAGGAGCGCTCTAGTCTGGGGCGCGCCCGCGCCGATATGCACATATGCCAACGGGAGACGATGTGAACGATTTTCCAGACGGGGTCGAGAACCGGTCGGTTCCGGGGAGCGGGTCGTCTTCGACCCCGCTCGCGGAGATCGTCGAGGTGAGCGGCGCGGCGGCGGCGGCGCGGCTGTGCGACGACCATGATCTTGCCGGGCTCGGGCGGATCGGACTCATCGTCAAGATCGCCGCCGGCGAGAACCGGGTCTATGGCCATATCCGGGCCGTCGAGCACCGCGACGGCGCGCCTCATCTGTGCATGGATCTCTTCGGCGAATATGCCGAGGCGTCCGGTGACGGCGGCGCGCCCACGCTGTCGCGCGGCATCTCCCATTATCCGGTTCCGGGCGACCCCGTCTTTTCGGTGTCCGACGCCGAGATGGAGTCGCTCCTCGTGCCCCATGGCAGCCCCGGGCTGCGCCTGGGGACGATCTATCCCACCTCGGTCCCCGCGGTGGCGCATATCGACAATTTCCTCTCCAAGCATTTCGCTGTCCTCGGCAGCACCGGCACCGGCAAGTCGAGCGCCGTCGCGCTCATCATCCACCGCCTCGTCGAGAACCTGCCCGGCGGCCATATTCTCATCCTCGATCCGCACAACGAATACGCCACCGCCTTCCGCGACATCGGCGAGCATTTCGATCCGACCACCCTGTCGCTTCCCTACTGGCTGATGAACCTCGAGGAGCATGTCGAGATCTTCGTCGGCACGCGCGAGGCGGGACGCGAGGTCGAGGTGGATATCCTCAAGCGGTCGCTCCTTGCCGCGCGCAAGAAAAACCGCCGCTTTTCGGCGGCGCGCATCACGGTCGACACGCCGATCCCCTACAAGCTCTCCGACCTGACCGCCGAGCTCGAGGATCAGATGGGGCGGCTCGAGAAGCCGGAGAAGCATCTGCCGTTCCTGCGCCTCAAGCACAAGATCGAGGAGCTGCGTTCGGACGACCGCTACAGCTTCATGTTCTCGGGCATGCTGATCAGCGACAGTTTCGGCGACATCATCTCGCGCATCCTGCGCATGCCGGGCGGAGGCAAGCCGGTCTCCACGCTCGACCTTTCGGGCGTTCCCTCGGACATCGTCGACGTCGTCGTCTCGGTGCTCTGCCGCATGGTCTTCGATTTCGCCCTGTGGTCGCGCAAGAGCGACGAGGCGCGACCGCTGCTGCTCGTCTGCGAGGAGGCGCATCGCTATGTTCCGCGGCAGCAGAATCCGCGTTTCGACTCGGCGCGACGCGTCCTCGAGCGGATCGCCAAGGAAGGGCGGAAATACGGCGTTGCGCTCGGTCTCGTCTCGCAGCGTCCCTCGGACATTTCGGAGTCGGTGCTCTCGCAGTGCGGAACGATTCTCTCCATGCGCATGAACAACGAGCGCGATGCGGCCTTCGTCGCGAGCGCCCTGCCCGAAGGCAGCGCGGCCTTTCTGCAGAGTCTCTCGGCGCTCAAGACCCGCGAATGCATTCTCTCCGGCGAAGGCGTCGCGGCGCCGATGCGGGTCTATCTCGATCATCTCGACGCGGCGAAGCGTCCCTCGAGCGCCGATCCGGCCTTTGCGACGAACTGGGCCTGGGCCGGTCAGGACCCGGGCTTCGTCCCCGCCGTCATCGATCGCTGGCGCAGCGGCAAGCGGTAGGGTCATGCGATGCGACGGTCCCGGCGTCAGCGCGACACGCATTACGAAGTTCACGGGTTCAAGAAAAACCACTGGGTCCTGCTCGAGTTCCTGGAGACCCGGGAAGAGGCCTCCGGCGCGGCGGAACGGGCGTATCGCAGCGGGGCCTATCAGGCGGTGCGGGTGCTGCGCGAGCGCTATGACCCGGCGAAGGGCGAATACAATTCGCTGGAGATTCTCCATCTCGGGCAGAAGCGCAAGTCCTCCAGACACGATTCCGACGAGCCGGCGGTCTTCTGCAAGAGCGGTGCCGACCTCTACCGGCCGGAGGCACGGCGCGAGATCACCCGACGACTGGCGCGGTTGCTTGAAAGCATGGAACTGACCACCGTCGAGATTCTCTACAATCTCGACAATTACCGCCGCGTCGAGGCCGCGGGGACGCACCTGCTGCAGGCCGTGCAGCGCGTTGCCGTGGCGCAGGTGCGCGAGACCGGGGAGCCGGTCGCCGAACGCATCCGGCAGATCCAGGGAGTCATCGCGAACGCCGTCGTCGCGCTCAAGCGCGCCGAGGACGGCGGCCGGCCACGCATCGGCGAGGGGCGTTTCGCCGACCTCATCGCCCGCATGAAGCCGCTCAAGAGGAAGGGGTTTCTGCTCTCGATGGCGCTTGCGGACGATCTCCGGGAGCATGAAGGAACACGCGCCAAGCTGGCCCGGCTTCTGAGCCTGATGCGCTTCGACCATCCGGTATGGGCGCTCACGGTCCTCGACCTGTTCATCTCCGAGCAGCTTCAGCATCGTCGCCTGGTGCAGACCCTTCTCCCCGCAGAAGCCCTGATCGACCGTCTCGAGCGCATCGCCGCCCTGGCTCGCGGCGACCTGCGGGAGCATCACGAGGCCGCCGAAGAGGCGCTTGTTCTGAGTGATTTTCTCAAGGCGAAGCTCCTGCCGCGAAGCTGCGACGTGCTGCGCGAGCACATCGTCTATGAACTCAACACCAAGCGCCGTTTCACGAGAGAGGGTCTGATCGGCGAATTCGCCGCCCTCGGCCGTCTGTCCGCCGCCCTCGGGGAGGCGGTCGCCGGCGGGCTGGGGACGGTCTCGCTCGCGGAGCTGGTGGAGGATCGCTGCGCGCGGCTTCTCAACCCGCAGTCCCTGGGGGATTTTCTGGCGCTTGCGCCGACGCCGGCGGAAAAGCTCACCCGCCTGCTCGATCTCGAACGGCACACCATCGGCGAGGCCAACCGGCGCACGCTTGCCAAATACATGCTTCCGCTGGTCGCCATGAGCGCCCATGAAGCGTTCTGGATCAAGCCGGCGCCGAGCAACATCCGTGGTCGACTGCAGCTTCTCACCCGTCTGCAGCGACGCGTTCTCGCGTCCGACCTGCCCGAGCTCCAGAAATCCAGGCTCGCCGCGCGGCTTGACGAACTGTGTCTCAGGCTGGTCGAGACGAGCGGCATTCTCGAGCGCCTCGCGGCCGCCGACATTTCCACCGCCAGGAAAGGGGAGAATCTGCTCGCCATGCTCGCCGAGGGGTGCTTCACGAACGGCACCGCGCGTGCGGCGGCCGAGAGCGAAGCCATGCGCTATCTCGCCGATCCCGCTTTTCTCGAACCGCTGTCGCATGCGGCGAACCAGACCGAGCGCCAGGCCGCGATCGCCAAGCTCAGACGCCTTCTCACCGAAGCCGGCGTCGCCGCGCCGGACTCGTTCTAGCGCAGGCCATTCGGGAGGGCGCCCTCGTGCCCCCGTTCCTCCTTCGACGGGATCAGAACGAACGGGCGGTCTTTCCGGTCGGTTCGCGTTCGCGGAGGGGTGTCAGAATTCCGTTCGCGCCGAGGAGGCCCGCAAGGGCCGTCTCGAAGCGCGATCCGTGCGCCGGCGACGAACAGCGCCGTCGATCGGCCCCTGCCGGCAGCCCGGGTCTTGCCGCAATCGGGGAGACCGTGCCATGAGGCACGGTCCGTTCATCCCGCCGCGGAGCAGGGACGATGTTGCTCGACTATCTG
>CAZAEP010000157.1:0-6430 GCA_964484045.1 uncultured Sphingomonadales bacterium | reverse complement strand
CAGTGGGCCTGCGCGCCGGTGGCGATGACCAGCGTGTCGCCGCGATAGACGCGCCCGGTGTCGCCCACCGCCGTGAAGGGGCGCTTTCCCAGATCGACGGAGGCGATGATGTCGTTCTCGATGCGCGCGCCGACATTCTCCGCCTGCAGCCGCATCTGCTCCATCAGCCACGGACCCTGAACCGGCTCGGCGAAACCGGGATAGTTCTCGACGTCGGTGGTGATGGTGAGCTGCCCCCCGGGCTGCAGCCCGGCGACGACGAGCGGCGCGAGATTGGCGCGCGCGGCGTAGATGGCCGCGGTGTAGCCGGCGGGGCCGGAGCCGATGATGAGGACCTTGCTGTCGGCGCTGTCGGTCATGAGGGAGGTCTCCGAGGCGAGAGTCGAGCGAGCGGGCGAAGGACGACACGACCATGAGCGGCGGGGCTCAAGCCGGAGGCATATTTAGAGACGTCGGAGACGCCGTGCAAGGGGCGCGCCCCTCAGCCCTTCCTCTCCGCACGCCGCGTTGCGCCGGTGTCCGGCGGCGTCATCGGCATCGCCCTGAGCGCCTCGACGCACTCCATCATCGCCTGCGCATAGTCGCGCAGTTCCGGCGTCGGCGCCGCTTCGGCCAGGCGCTCCGCCGCCGCGGCGAGGCGGTCGAGCAGCGCCGCCGGGTCCCTCGGCGGCGCCCGTCTCGTCGGCTCGGCGTCGGGATCGATGGCGGTTCCGACATAGCCCTCGAAGCGGCCGTCGGGGAAGGAGAAGCGGGGGCGGGCGCGGATGCGCCAGCGGCGCGCCGGACCGTCGCCGACCATGGTCTCGACGATGACGTCGTGCAGCGGCGCCCAGCGAGCCATCGCCTCGCCGACCTCGTCCTTGCTCGGCACCGCGCTGTGGAGCTGCACGACCTGCGCGAACGGCTCGCCGACGAGCCCCGCCGCGGCATCGCCGAAGGCCAGCCGCGCATTGGGCGAAAGGCGCACCAGACGACCCTCGCGATCGGTCTCGAACCGCCAGCCATGGGGCCCCGGATCGTCGAGCGGCGCGGCCATGCGCAAGGGGCCCGTCGTGGACGCGGCCGCCGTCGCGGCTTGGCGGGGCGGGGTCGCCTCCGGCGACCGCCCTGTCCTGTCGGCATCCGTTCGCTCGGCGGCGGCTGGCGGCTCGGGAGCTGCCGGCGCGGCCGGCCCGGGCCCGGGCGAGAAGGGCTCGAACGCCTCTTCCGAGAGAGGCGGGACCGCGATCCCCGGATCGCTGATCGACACCGTGGTGATGCTCTCTTCCTGATCCGGCGGTGGGGGCCCGATCTCCGGCCGTGCGGGGGACGTCCCCTCGTCGATGGCGGTCTCGCCGGTCTCCGGCGCGCGCGCCCGCCGCGCCGCCGCGCGCGCCAGGGCAAGCCAGATGTCGAGCGTCAGATCGGGCCGTTTGGCGATCTCGATATGATGCTCGGGACCGGTGCGCATGACGAGCTCGATGAGCTCGTTCTGCGAGAAGGGCGCCTTGCGCAGAAGCGGCGCCGCCAGACTCGCCTTGTCGCGGGCCAGCGCGAGCGCCACGTCCTTGGGCGGCGACGGCATCTCGGCGACCTTGGCGATGACCTCGGCGCGCGCCTTCTCCCTCGACTCGGCCATGAGACTGATCAGCAGCCGCAGCAGATGCGCCCGGCGTTCCGGCTCGTCGCCCGCTTCGCCGTGAATCAGGCGCTCGGCGAGCGCCACGAAAAGCGCGGTGCGCTCCTCGAGTGCCTCGAGCTCCGCCGCGCTCGATGGTGGCTCGCCGTCACTCCACATCGGGCAGTCTCGACCCTCCTGCCTTGCACCCCCCTCTTCAAGATGCCAGACTTTGCCCGCTCGGGCCCTGTTCGCCAACTCACATCTTCATGCCGGGCGTTACTTGGCAATTTCCTGAGTTAGGCTTATAATATTCTTAGTTGCAATACGCGAAATGCGATAGGATTCGCGAATTTTTCTTTCGATACGACCTGACAAGCTGAGGAGCGGTCGGCCATGCCAAGAGTAAAACTCGATGCAGTGGACGTGAAAATTCTCACAACCCTGCAGAATGAAGGGCGAATCACCAATGTCGATCTCGCCGACCGAGTCGGGATTACCGCCCCGCCCTGTCTGCGTCGCGTGCGCGCCCTCGAGGAGTCGGGATTCATTCGCGGCTACCATGCCGATCTCGATCAGGAGGCCCTCGGCTTCGGCATCACGGTGTTCGCGCTGGTGTCGCTCAAGAGCCAGGCGGAGGCCGATCTGCAGAATTTCGAGCGCCAGGTCGCGCAATGGCCGCTGGTGCGCGAATGCTACATGCTGAACGGGGAAATCGACTTCATTCTGAAGATCGTGGCGCGCGATCTGGCGGAATTTCAACGCTTTCTCATCTCCGAGCTGACGCCGGCGCCGAATGTGGAAAGCGTCAAGACCTCGCTCACCATTCGCGCCTCGAAGCGGGAGCCCGGCGTGCCCATGCCGCCGCCGCCGAAGGAAGAGATGGCGACGGAATGAAGGGCCGTGCGCGGCGACGGACCCGCGGCCGGCGATCCCCGGGGCGGCTTCGTCTGCCTTCATGGCGACGCGAACGCGCCCTTCCTGCGCGATCTTCCGCCCTTTCGGCCGCGCTTTCCCTGGCGCGGCGGTGACCTTCAGACCCTGCGCAACAGCCTCGTTCCGCTGCCCGGGATCGCCGGAACGCATCGCGAGCGGCTCGCGATTCCCTTGCGCGACCGGCGGTGCGGGCGTCTTTCCGCCGTCCTCGACCGTCCGCGGAGAGAGGAGCGCCGTCGCCCGCTCTTCCTGCTCGTCCACGGGCTCGGCGGCTGCGAGGACAGCGCCTATATGCGGCTGACGGCGGGCGCGCTGATCGCACAGGGCCACGCCGTCCTGCGTCTCAATCTGCGCGGCGCCGATCCGGTGCGGTGCAGTCGCGGGCCCTATCATGCGGGGCTCACCGCCGACCTCGTCGATGTGCTTGCGCTGATCGCTGCGCGCTGGCCGCGACGGCAGGTCGTCGCCGTCGGCTTTTCGCTCGGCGGGCACCTGCTCCTGCGCCTCGCCGCCGAGCCGCGGCCGCCGGCAAATCTCGCCGGCATCGTCAGCGTTTCGGCGCCGCTCGATCTTGCCGCCACGGCACGGCGCATGGCGGCGCCGCGCAACCGGATCTACGAGCGTCGCCTCGTCGCCCGGCTCCGGCGTCATCGTTTCCGCGACGGCATCGATGTGCCGGGGGCTCTCCGCCGGATCAGCGATTTCGATCGCGCCATCGTGGTGCCGGCGCACGGCTTTCGCGACCTCGAGGCCTATTACCGCTCGCAGAGCGCGATGCGGACGCTCGAGAGGATCGGCCTGCCGACGCTCGCCATCCATGCCGACGACGATCCGTGGATCCCGGCCGCGGACTATCGTCGCGCCCCCTGGCCCGGCGGCGATCGTGCGACGGTCCTTCTCGTCCGCGGCGGGGGCCATGTCGGCTTTCACGGCGCGGGCCTCGCCTTTCCCTGGTATGTCGCCGCCATCTGCGCCTTTCGCGGTCATCCGGAGGTGCGCGACGCCCTCTCCGCCGGCGAGACGTGAACGCGCGTTAACCACGTTCCTCAAAACTGTCTTAAATGCCGCGCGTCTAGACTGCGGTGATCGTGCGTTCGTGTTAACGTGGCCGGGTCATGAAGTTTTCCGATTTTACCTCGCTGCCGTCGGCGAGCCACGCGCAGCTCGAAAAGGTCGTGCTTGCGCGCAAGGTCGGCCTGTTTCTGGCCGACGAGCACCCGCAGGACGAACGGCGCGTGGTGGAGGAGGTCGCCGACTCGCTGGCACGGGACATGAGCGTCGCGGTTCGCCAGACGCTTGCCTTCGAGCTCCGCCGCGCGGCCGATCTGCCGCGCAAGCTCGCCGAGCGGATCGCCCGTGACGTGGAGGATGTCTCGGGGCCCTTCCTTTCCCAGACCGAGGTCTTTTCGGACGAGGATCTCGCGGCGCTCGCCCGCGAGCTCGAGGAGCACGGCCGGGTCGCCATCGCCCGGCGTTCGAAGGTGCCGAGCATCGTCGCCGTGGCCATCGCCGAGGCCGGCGGTGAGCGCTCGGTCACCTTTCTCGTCCGCAACCCGGGTGCCGAGATGCACGAGGCCGGCGCCACGGTCGTGCAGCGATTCGGCGGCAATCAGGCACTCATGGAGTATCTCGCCCGGCGCAGCGATCTCAGCATCGAGGTCGTTCATCAACTGATCGAGCGCATCTCCGAGGCCTGCCGCGCGGAACTGATCGAAAGGCACGGTCTCGACCCCCGGCAGGCGGAGGGCGTCACCGCCGCCGCGACGGGGGCCAATCTCGTGCGTTGGGTCAAGAGTGCGAGCCGCTGCGCTCTCAACGAATACATCCGTCAGCTCGACGAGCGCGGCGCGCTCACCGACCGCCTGCTGATCGATGTCACGCGGCATGGCGGCATACGCTTTTTCGAAAGCGTCGTCGCCTTTCGCAGCGGCATCGACATCGCCGCCGTCGAGGCGGTGATCCACACCGGCAAGCCGGCCTATCTCGGCAAGCTGCTCAGGAAGGCGGGCATGTCGCCGGCGCGGATCAAGAAGCTGGCCGCGGCCGTGATCGAGGGGCTCGAACGGGACAAGGACGAATAGGCGTCGCCGCCCTCAGCGCAGATCGTCGATCACCTCGAGCAGGGCGTCGAGACAGGCGCGGGCGAGGTGCCGGCAGCGCTGCGGCGACCAGCCGTGGACCGGATCGGGCGCGTTGGCATTGTCCTTGAACGGCATCTCCAGCGTCATGGCGAGGCAGCCGAAGGTCTCGGCCACATAGTCGGTGCACTTCCGGAGGTCCGACGTACCCGGCGCGTCGACGGGATAGCCGTGCTCGGTCTGGAAGTCCGGGCTGGCGCGCAGGAGCGCCGCCTTGTAGCGCCCGAACAGCGTCGTCTGCCGCTCGGTGAGCGAAGGAATGCCTTCAAAGCCGGCGAGAAAGTTGTAGGGCAGCGCTTCGTCCCCATGGACGTCGAGATGGAAATCGACGCCGATGCGGTGCATCGCCTTGCGCACCCAGAAGACCTCGGGACTCGTCTCCTCGGAGGGATCGCTCCAGGCGCGATTGAGATTGACGCCGGCGGCGTTGGTGCGCAGATGGCCGCGCCGCGAGCCGTCCGGGTTCATGTTCGGCACGATGTAGAAGCGCGCCTTCTCGAGCAGCGCACGCGCCACCGGGTCGTCACCATCGAGGAGACGGTCGAGGCAGCCTTCCATCCACCATTCGGCCATCGTCTCGCCGGGATGCTGCCGGGCGCCGATCCAGATCTTGCGCGCCCCCTCGCCGCCATTGCCGAGCTCGATGAGATCGATGTCCTGGCCGTCGATGGTTCTGCCCAGAGAGCGCACGCGGGTCATCGGATGGCAATTGGCATGTGCGACGAGATCGGCATGGCGCTCCATCGAATAGGGGGCGAAATAGGCGTACCAGACGACGTCCGCCTCGGGACGATGGGCGATGATCAGCGACTCGCCGTCGAACTCCGTCGGCACGCGAAACCAGTTCTGGCGATCATAGGAGGCGACGGCCCGGTAGTTCTGCCAGCCGTCGGGATAGGCCGAGTCCTTCAGCCCCTCGATGGTGATGCGCGTCTCGGCGTTCTGGGCCCCGGTGAGGCGGAAATGGAACCACTGATAGAAATGCGAATTGTTGTCGCGACGGATGCCGAGGCGGATGTCGTTCGCCCATTCCGCCTTCCTGACCTCGATATTGCCGCCGTCGAAATTGCTGCTGATCTCGATCATCCCGTTCCCCTTGATGTTCGTGCCGCCGTCCGTCCGGCAGCATTCGCCTCCCGGCTCCCGGGGCGTTTACCGGCGGGGGTCCACCACCGGAAGCGCGACCTTGACGGTCTTTCCCGACTCGCCCGGAAAATTCCGGAGCAGGGCCTCGATCAGCAGCGGCATCACCGCCTTGAGGTCCCTCGCCCGTCCGACCGAGACCGCGCGCCCCTCCCACAGGCGCGTCCCGCTCGCGGCATCGACGAAAGCGAGACTGATGCGGCGCGAATAGACGGTGTCCGGCTCGTCTTCGCCCAGCGGCAGGCTGAGGCCGCCGCTCACCCCGACATGGCGTCCGAAATGTCCGCCGCCGATGCCGATTCGGGCGCCGCTTTCGGACTCGGTCGCGAGCGGGGTCACCGAGTAGTCGAGATCGGCGATCCAGTCGGGGGCGTCCTCGCCGGCGGGGACGAAGCCCAGTTTTCCGAGAGCTTCGCCGAGCAGCGCCGCATAGTCGGCGAAGGCGGGCCCGTCGAGATCGGGACGCGCGGGCTTCACCGTCACGCGCTTGCCCGCGAAGGCGTGAACGTCATCGACATAAAAGCGTGTGACATCGGCCTCGAAACGCGGCGCCGCGCAGGCGGCGACGGCAAGAGCCAGAAGCAGGACGGCAGTTCGCTGGAGCATGGTTCTCATC
>CAZAEP010000156.1:0-6450 GCA_964484045.1 uncultured Sphingomonadales bacterium | reverse complement strand
CCAGCTTGTTGATGGTCTCGATCATGTGCACCGGGATGCGGATGGTGCGCGCCTGGTCGGCGATCGAGCGCGTGATCGCCTGGCGAATCCACCAGGTGGCATAGGTCGAGAACTTGTAGCCGCGGCGGTACTCGAACTTGTCGACCGCCTTCATGAGCCCGATATTGCCCTCCTGGATGAGATCGAGGAACTGCAGGCCGCGATTGGTGTATTTCTTGGCGATCGAGATCACCAGCCGGAGATTGGCCTCGACCATTTCCTTCTTGGCGATGCGGGCTTCCTTCTCGCCCTTCTGCACGGTGGCGACGATACGCCGGAACTCCGCCACGTGCAGTCCCGCCTCGGCGGCGATTCCGGCCACCTGGGCGCGGATGTTCTCGATCGTCTCGCTTTCGGCTTCGGCGAAGCGCGCCCATTTCCTGTCCTTGTCGCGAACGCGGTCGAGCCAGCCCTCCTCGAGCTCCTGGCCGATATATTCGGCCAGGAAGTCGCTGCGCGGAATGCGGTAGCTCTCGGCCAGCCGCAGCATCCGCCCGCCGAGCGCCAGCAGGCGCTTGTTCATGGAGTAGAGCTGGTCGACGAGGTCCTCGATGCGGAAATTGTTGAAATGCACCGAGCGCACCAGCGCCACCAGCTCGTTGCGCAATCTCGCATATTTGCGCTCGCTCGCCGGGCTCAGACTCTCGCCCGCGGCGGCGGCGGCGAGACGCGCCTGCTGCAGCCGCGCGAGCTTCTTGTAGGTCGCGGTGATGGCGGCGAACTTCTCCAGCGTCTCGGGCTTGAGATGCTCCTCCATGGCGGCGAGCGACATGTTCGACTCGTCGTCCTCGTCGTCGTCATCCTCGTCGCGCGGGCCGACCGGCGCCGCGACGCCGTCGGTGTCCGTGCCGGAGGACGACGCGTCCGCCGCCGCCTTGTCGGGCCGGGACTGTTGCGGGGTCCCGCTTGTGTCGGCCGCGCCCTGCGGGGTCCCCGGACCGCCGCCCATGGTGGCGTCGAGATCGATGATGTCGCGCAGCAGCATGCGGCCCTCGTTCAGGGCCTCGGCCCAGGAGACGAGCGCCTGGAAGGTGAGCGGGCATTCGCACAGGCCTTCGATCATCGTCGCGCGGCCGGCCTCGATGCGCTTGGCGATGGCGATCTCGCCCTCGCGCGACAGCAGCTCGACCGAGCCCATCTCGCGCAGATACATGCGCACCGGGTCGTCCGTGCGGTCGATGTCCGACTTGACCTCGGAGACCTTGAAGGCTTCCTGGGGCTCCTCGCTCTCTTCCGTCGCCGCGCCCTCGCCCTCGCTGCGGGCGGTCTTGTCGCGTTCCGGCGTCTTTTCCGACGCGGCGGGCGGGCTCTTCTCCTCGCCCTCCTCCTCGTGCTCGTCGGCGTCGACGACATTGATGCCCATCTCCGACAGCATCGACATGACGTCCTCGATCTTCTCGGACGACATCTCTTCGCTCGGCAGCACGCGATTGAGCTCCTCGTAGGAGATGTAGCCGCGCTCGCGCGCGCGCGTGATCATTTTCTTCACCGAGGCTTCCGACATGTCGAGGATGGGGCCGTCCCCTTCCTCGTGCGTCTCGGCGGTCTCGGTCGCTTCGGAGCCCGTTGCCATGCTCTTCATCTCTCTTCCGCAATCACCGCCTCAAGCGAGGCACATAAGCACCACCGCCGCGCCGCGAGGAACATTGCCGCCGAAGGGAAGGGATGCGGCCGCATGATCATGCGGATCCGAATCCGGCATCCCCGACCTCGGCTTCCGTTCCCTCGGCGCGGTCGAATTCCCTTTTGAGTTGGATCAGGCGCAACAGGGTCTCGTCGTCCTGTGTCTCGCGATAGGCCGCTTCCGCGGCAGCAATCTCGCGCTCGATCGCCATGCGGCGCAGACGAGCCATGACATGCCGCCACCCGATCTCGGCTTCGTGCAATGCGGCCTCCGGCCGGGCGCTTGAGGTCGGCTGCAAGATCGGCGCACGTTCCAGCCGGGCCAGCATTCCTTCGAATCCGTTCTTAGCCAAATGGGTACGCAGGGCCTCACGGTCAAGGTCCTGTGCCGAACTGAGGGTGAGTAGGAGGTCCTGTCGCAGCTTGTCAAGCGCGCTGTCGGTGAACGTCACCGCGGCCAGTTCCTCCAGATGGCTCTCCGCGAGCTCGGGATGGTTCAGCATCAAAAGGATGAGGAGCTGCTCGTGCTGCCGCGTCGGCTCGCGATCGCTGCGCCGCGCCAGCGCGGTATTGCGCAGGCCGGACGACACCGCTCCGCTCCTGCCGCGTCGCGACCGTCCGCTCCGGGGACGGGCCCGGAAATGGCGAAAGAAGCGATCCCTGAATTCCTGCCGGTAGAAGTCCCGCACCTTGGGGTCGGCGATGCCCGCGATCATCGCCATCGCGCGTTTTTCGACGCCGGCGCGGCGCTCGGGCGTCGCCGCGTTCTCGTTCTCGACCAGCAGTCGCCACAGCATGTCGACGAACGGCAGGGCGCCGGCGAGAATGCTTTCGAAGGCGGCCGGTCCTTCGCGGCGCACGAGATCGTCGGGGTCGAGCCCCTCGGGCAGGAGGGCAAAGCGCAGGGACTGGCCGGGGGCGAGCAGGGGCAGCGCCCGCTCGCAGGCGCGCGCCGCGGCCTTGAGCCCCGCCGCATCGCCGTCGAAGCACAGCACCGGCTCCGGTGCCAGACGCCACAATTCCGTGAGCTGCTCCGGCGTGAGCGCGGTGCCGAGCGGCGCCACCGCATGCGCGATGCCGGCCCCGGCGAGCGCGATGACGTCCATATAGCCTTCGACGAGGACGACCGTGCCGGCCGCCAGCGCGGCGCGGCGGGCGGCGGCGAGATTGTAGAGCAGATGGCCTTTGCGGAAGAGGGCCGTCTCGGGACTGTTGAGATACTTGGCCGGCGTGTCGGGGCTGAGCGCCCGGCCGCCGAAGGCGACCACGCGGCCGCGGCGGTCGGTGATCGGAAAGATGATGCGGTCGCGGAAACAGGCGTAAAGCGAGCCGTCGTCGCGGCGCTTGACGAGCCCGGCGGCGAGAAGCTGTCCGGGCCCGATTCCTTGCGCCTTGAGCGCCGCCGCGAGGCCGTCGCCGGCGTCGGGGGCATAGCCGAGGCGAAAGGTCCGGATCGTCTCCGGGCTGAGCCCGCGATCTTCGAGATAGCCGCGGGCGGCCCGCCCGACGGCGCGCCCGAGCTGCGCTTCGAAATAGCGCGTCGCCGCCTCCATGACGTCGTAGAGACTCGTTTTCGCCGCCTCCCTGCGCCGCGCGTCGGGATCGGGTGCGGGCAGAGCCATGCCGGCGCGTCCGGCCAGTTCGGCCACCGCTTCGGGAAAGGAGAGCCCCTCGGTCTCCATCAGCCAGGTGATCGCGTCCCCATGCGCGCCGCAGCCGAAGCAGTGATAGAATCCCTTGTCTTCGACGACGTGGAAGGAGGGCGTCTTCTCGCGATGGAAGGGGCACAGGCCCTTGAGTTCGCGTCCCGCCCGGGCGAGCTTGACGCGCCGCGCGACGAGGTCCCCCAACGAGACCCGGTCCCGCAGGCTGTCCAGGAATTGCGGCGAGAAGCTCATCCTTGCCCTCGATGACGGTCCCGTCTCAAGACCCGCCGCTCAGGCGCTCCCGTATCTTGCGACTGGCCTTCGAGAAATCCATGCGTCCAGCATAGCGCGATTTCAGGATCTCCATGCAGCGTCCGATATCGCGCAGGCTCTCGGCCGCGGCCTCGGCGATCGCCGCATCGCAGGCGGCGTCGATCTCGGCGTCGGAAAGCTGACGCGGCAGGAAGTCCTCGATGATCCCGATTTCTTCGCGTTCCTGTTCGGCGAGCTCGAGTCGCCCGCCCTCCTCATAGGCCCTGGCGCTCTCCTGACGCTGCCGGATCATCTTGGCGAGGATCTCCGAGATGATGACGTCGTCGTCGCGGGCGTCGGCCTCGGTGCGGCGGGCGATATCCCGGTCCTTGATGGCCGCGAGAATGAGGCGCAGCGTCGAGATGCGGCGCTTGTCCTTGGCCTTCATCGCCTCCTTGAGCGCCTGGCTCAGTCTCTCTCGCAACGTCACGGCATCTTCCCCTTGCTTTCTTTTCCGACTCGCACGGCGACTGTGAGTCGCTGCACCGGTTTCGGGCGATCCCTCGTCGATATTTATAACCCCTTGAAGTGTCGCTTGATTTCAGAATCTCCGCGACTTGACCCGGCGTCGTGCTTTGTCTAGGTTCGCGGCGCCTTCCGGCCGGATCGGGACCGCATTGCTTACCCGTTTCGCGCCATCGGTGACAAGCCGTCTTCGCAGCAAAGGGACCTCATGGCCGCCGCGCCGTCCATTCAACCGCCAAGTCCCGGGACCACGGCCGTCCTCGTGCTCGAGGACGGTGCCGTCTACTGGGGACGGGGTGTGGGCGCGGCGGGCACCGCCGTCGGCGAGGTCTGCTTCAACACCGCGATGACCGGCTATCAGGAGATTCTCACCGATCCCTCCTATGCCGGTCAGATCATCACCTTCACCTTCCCCCATATCGGCAATGTCGGGGCCAACCGGGAAGACATGGAGGCGGACCGGCCCGCCGCCCGCGGCTTCGTCCTGCGCGAGATGCCCACGGCGCCGTCGAACTGGCGCGCCGCGGAGTCGTTTTCGCGGTGGGTCGCGCGCCAGGGACTGATCGGCATCGCCGGCGTCGATACGCGACGGCTGACCCGGCGCATCCGTACCGGCGGCGCGCCGCGCGGGGCGCTCGCGCATGCGCCGGACCGGCGCTTCGATATCCCGGCGCTTCTCGAGGCGGCGTGCGCCTGGCCGGGGCTCGAGGGCATGGAGCTGGCGCGCGCGGTGACGACATCGGCGCCCTATGAGTGGCGCGAGACCGCCTGGCGGCGGGGGCGCGGCCACGGCCGGGCCGACGGCGGGGATGTCCATGTGGTGGCCATCGATTACGGCGTCAAACGCAATATCCTGCGCCTGCTCGCCGATGCCGGCGCGCGGGTGACGGTGGTTCCCGCCGACGCCGATGCCGAGACGATCCTCGGGCTCGCGCCCGACGGCATCTTTCTCTCCAACGGCCCGGGCGATCCCGCGGCGACCGCCGACTATGCGGTGCCGGTCATCCGGCGACTCCTGAAGAGCGACCTGCCGATCTTCGGCATCTGCCTCGGACACCAGCTTCTCGCGCTCGCGCTCGGTGCGGAAACCGAGAAGATGCACCAGGGCCATCGCGGCGCCAATCACCCGGTAAAAGATCTCGCCACGGGGACGGTTGCCATCACCTCGATGAATCACGGCTTCACGGTCCGGGCCGAGAGTCTCGCCGACAATGACGTGCAGGTGAGCCAGATTTCGCTCTTTGACGGCACCGTCTGCGCCCTCGAGTCACCGCGCCGGCGCCTCTTCTCGGTGCAGCAGCACCCTGAGGCCTCGCCGGGCCCTCAGGACAGCAGCGGCCTGTTCCGGAGCTTCGTCGACAGCCTTCGCAGGAATTGAGCCGGAACCCGCCCGGACCCGGCATCCGGTTTATCCCCGATATTTGCACTTGCGACGCATTCTCAATTATGAGAGAAGTATCAGGGAAGCAGGAACGGAGGGCAGGGAGCCCGGGGGCAGCAGATGCCGGAGGCGGAGCTGCCCGGAGCTGCCCGGAGCTGCCCGGAGCTGCCCGGAGCTGCCCGGAGCTGCCCGGACCTGCCCGGAGCGATCGTGCGGCGCTCCGGGGACGACCATTGTGGAGAAGGTGGATCGACATGCTGCGCATTCATGGCTTGAGCCCGGAACAGATGGGCGCGCTTGTGCGCCTGATGGCCGACAATCAGAGCTTTGACGAGGCGCCGCCGCAGCGGGGCCCGCGTGCCGTCGCCGGCGGCGCGGCGGGAAGCGACGGGCGGGGCGCGGCCTTGCGTCGCTCCGGCATTGTGCCGCACCTGCGTCTCGTGCAAGGCTGAGGATGTTCCCGCGACGTTCATTCCGAGGCCTTGCGATGGCGCGATTCCGGCTCCTCCTGTTCGCTCCGCTGCTCCTTCTTGTCGCCTGCGCGCCCCGCGAGAGCGCGATTCGGGTGGTGGACGCCTGGGCGCGCGAGACGCCCGAAGGGGCGCTCAACGGGGCCGTCTATCTGGTCATCGAGAATGACGGCGCGGGCGCCGATCGTCTGGTGGAGATCGCCACCCCCGGGGCGACGACGGCGCATCTGCACGAGACCAGAACCGAGGGCGGCATGGCGCGCATGCGCGGAGTCGGGACGCTCGACATTCCGCCGCATGCCAAGGTGACGCTTGCACCGGGCGGGCCTCACATCATGCTGATGGGCCTCAGGCGACCGCTTCGCCCCGGCGATACGCTGCCGCTTCGCCTCCGCTTCCTCAGGGCCGGGGAAGTGGACGTCGAGGTCGAAATCCGGGCGCTCGCGGACTCCTGACCGTAGGCTGCGGCGGCCGCGGCGAAAACGCTTCGGCCGCCCGTCGTCATGAGGATTCG
>CAZAEP010000155.1:0-6481 GCA_964484045.1 uncultured Sphingomonadales bacterium | reverse complement strand
TTCAGACCGACGAGCTCGGCATGGCGCCGCAGCCAGCGCGCCGAGATCGAGTGGAAGGTGCCGAGCGCCATGCCTGCCGCCGGCCGCTCGATCAGGCGCTCGACCCGCATCGCCATCTCGTTTGCCGCCTTGTTGGTGAAGGTGACGGCGAGGATCTCGCCGGGATGGGCACGACCGGTGGCGACGAGGTGCGCGATCCGCGTCGTCAGCACCCGCGTCTTGCCGGTGCCCGCCCCGGCGAGCACGAGCACCGGTCCCTCGGTCGCCTCCACCGCCGCCCGCTGTGCCGGATTGAGACCGGCGAGATAGGGCGGCTCGGCCGGTGCGCCGGCTTTCGTCGCGGGGGCATCGAAGCCGGAAAAATCGAAGGGATCGGAACTCATGCTCACAGGATCGCTTTCGCCGCGTGTTCGCGAAGAGCTATAGCATGCCGGCGAACATGTGCCAGCCCATTGCCCCCGGCGCGGCGCCCCTTGCATGGGCGGCGAACGCGCGCTAGTGAAAGCGCGCTTTTCGTTTCCACCACCTGCGCGTCAAGTCACCGGGGGAGCCGTGTTCCCGGGGCGGGGTGGTGGCGTTTGCAGGCGAAAAACGGGGCACATATTGGCGATGCTGAGAAAACGGGAGCCGGCCGCGGCACGGGAGGTGACCGTATCGCTTTTGACCCTGAGTACGCTCGCCGTCTTTCTCGGCATTGCGACCGGTGGCGCGGCGGCGGGGCTGCGCGGTCTGATCGCGCTTTTTCATAATCTGTTCTTCGCCGGCGGCGTCTCCTTCGCCTATGACGCCAATGTCTTCACACCCCCGGCTCCGTGGGGAGCGCTCGTCATCCTGGCCCCGGTGCTCGGGGGGCTGGTGGTGGTCTTCCTCGTTCGTCGCTACGCGCCGGAAGCCAAGGGCCATGGCGTGCCCGAGGTGATGGACGCGATCTACTACAAGCGCGGCCGGATCCGGCCGGTGGTGGTGTTCGTCAAGGCCATTGCCTCGGCACTGTCGATCGGCAGCGGCGCGTCGGTCGGACGCGAGGGCCCGATCATCCAGATCGGCAGCGCCATCGGCTCGACCATGGGCCAGGGATTCCGGCTTTCCACCTGGCAGGTGATCACGCTGGTTGCCGCCGGCGCCGGCGCCGGCATTGCCGCCACCTTCAACACGCCGCTCGGCGGGGTGATGTTCGCCGTCGAACTGATGCTGCCCGAGATCAGCGCCCGCACCTTTCTGCCGGTGGTTCTGGCCACCGGGACCGCGACCTATGTCGGGCGCATGCTGTTCGGCATCGCGCCGGCCTTCACGGTCCCGACCGCGGAGCTCGCCAATCTCCTGCTGCCGACCAATCTGTGGCTTCTGCCGATCTATATCGCGCTCGGCGTCCTTTGCGGCATCGCCGCCTTCGGCTTCGTGCGGATGCTGCACGGCATGGAAGATCTTCTCGAGGACCGCTTCCGGAATCCCTATCTGCGGGCGGCCGTCGGGCTCGGCGGTGTCGGCGTTCTCATGTACGCGCTCATGCTGACGACCGGGCACTATCATGTGGACGGCGTCGGCTACGGCACCATTCAGGCGATCCTGCTGGGCGAGATGAGCGGGGTCGGACTTCTCTTCTTCCTCTTTCTCGCCAAGCTGTTCGCGACCACGACGAGCCTCGCCGCCGGGGCCTCGGGCGGCGTCTTCGCTCCGTCGCTGTTCCTCGGAGCGGCTCTGGGCGGCGCGTTCGGCAGCCTGCTGGCGTTTCTTTTCCCGGATGCCGGCCTCAATGCGGCACAGTTCGCCATCATCGGCATGGCGGCGGTGGTCGGCGGGGCGACAGGCGCCGCCATGACCGCGATCCTGATGATGTTCGAGATGACCGCCGACTACAGCGTCATCGTTCCCGCGATCATCGCCGTCGCCTGTGCGATCGGCACCCGGCGTGCGCTGATCAGCGAGAACATCTATACGCTCAAGCTGGTGCGCCGCGGACATCACATCCCCAAGGATCGCCACTCGAACATGTTTCTCGTGCGTCACACCAGGGAGGTGATGAGCCCGATCACCGGGATGCTGAAGGTGCGCGGGCGCCTCGACGACCCGGCGCTCGAGGTGGAGCCCGCGGGCGAAGTGGGAGAGACCGACTATCTGCTGGTCGCACGCGGACGTCATGTCTCCGCGGTCATCCCGGCGACCGAATATCGCCATTGGCTGGCCCTGCGGGCGGAAGGGTTCGAGGAGCCGCTGCCGGCGGTGCGCGACTTCATCCTCAGCCGGGAAACCGATCTTCTCGTCGATGTCCTGCGGCGGATGAGCCGGCACGGCGTCAGCCACGCGCTCGTCGCCGACAAGACCCATCGCGTTCCGCATGTCGGCGACGTCCGGGGCGTGATCAGCGAGCACGAGGTCGCGCAACAGGTTCTCGACCAGTTCCGCCGTCACGGATAGGGCATGCTGCGGTCATGTGAGCCCATTCCGCCGGGGGGGCCGACGCCGCCACGGCGCGACAGAATCGATTCCATATGATCGCAACATGCTCTAGGAGCGTCTGAGGAGCGCCGGAGAGGTCCGGCGGAAAGGCCCGGGGGGCGGCGCGCGATGGAAAGCTGGCACATTCCGGTACTGACGCTGGTCGGGGTCGCGACCGGCTGGCTCAATGTCGTCGCCGGCGGGGGATCGCTGCTTTCCGTGCCGGTGATGCTGTTTCTCGGCCTGCCGGGGCCGGTGGCGAACGGCACCAACCGCATCGCCATCCTGATGCAGAACATCACCGCGGTGACCACCTTTCGCCGTCGCGGATTCTCCGATTTCCGCCTCTCGCTCGGTCTTGCGGCGGCGGCGGTCGCGGGCGCCGTCGGCGGCGCCTGGCTCGGCACCGCCGTCGCCGGCCTGTGGTTCAACCGCATTCTTGCGGCGATCATGGCCGGGGTGCTCATGCTCATGTTTTCGGAGCGGGCGCAGAAGGCGGCGGTGGGTTCCGCCCATGACGCCCGGCCGCGGCGGCTCGTGCTCGGGCATCTGCTGATGGTCGGCGCCGGGGCCTGGGGCGGCTTCATCCAGATCGGTGTCGGCTTCATCATGATGCCGATTCTGGCGCGGGTGATGGGGCTCGACCTGGTGCGCGTCAACATGCACAAGGTCTTCATCATTCTCGTCTACACGCCGGTGACACTGGCGATCTTCGCGAGCCGGGTGGAGATCGCCTGGGGCGCCGGCGTCGCGCTCGGGATCGGCACAGCCTTCGGCGGCTGGCTCGGCACCCGTGCCACGATCAGCAGGGGCGCCCCCTTCATCCGGCGCATCTTCGCCGTCACCGTGGTGGCGCTTATCATCAAGCTGATCTTCTTTCCCTGATCAACGGGGGCGGGCGGCGCCGAGATAGTTGAAGCCGAAGGGGCGCGGCGTTTGCGGCAGATAGGCACGCTCGATATGCTCGAAGCCGAAGCCGGCGGCCTCGATCAACCGGTCCGGATGCCGCGCGAGGTGACAGCCGCCGGAAATCTTCGGCCAGAAAAGGCGATCGAGCCGCTCCTGCCAGCGCCTGACGACGGCGTCGGGGGCGGCGCCGTGCTCTGCGAAGAGAAGCCGTCCGCCGGGTTTGAGCACGCGCCGCATCTCGGAAAGCGCCTGCGCCGGATCGGGGATGGTGCACAGGCTGTAGGTGACGACGACGGTATCGGCGAAGTCCGACTCGAAGGGCAGGTGCTCGCCCTCAAGCGCCGCCATCTCGACCGGAAAGCCGACCTCGGCGGCGCGTCTGGCGGCCCTGGCCAGAATGGCGTCCGAGGGGTCGACGCCGATCACGGCCTTCACCCTGTCCGCGTCGTAATAGGGGAGATTGTGGCCCGAGCCGAGACCGATCTCGACCACCTGACCCTCCGCCTCGGGGAGAATGCGCCGGCGCTGCGCGGCGACCGGCCTTGCGGCGCAGGCCCATTCGATCAGATGCGGCAGCACGTGGTTTTCATAAAAGCCCATTCACCGCTCCCTGTGGCCGGCCCGGCGCTCTATTCCGCGGCCGCCGCGATGGCCTTTCGCTGCTCGTCGATGATCTTTTCCGCCAGGTGATTGGCGATATGTCCGGTCGGCATGTCGGCGCGATCGGCCTCGGCGAAGATCTGCGACAAGGTGTCGGCGATGCGGGCCACCTTGCGCGCGCGCTCGGCCTCGTCGAGCTTTTCCCGATGCACCTCGGATTCGACCGAAATGATGCCTCCGGCATTGATCACGTAATCGGGCGCATAGAGAATGCCGCGCCGGCGCAGGCGCCAGTCGTCGGCGTCCTCGTCGTCGAGCTGATTGTTGGCCGCCCCCGCGACGATCTTCGCCCTGATCTCGGGGATGCTTTTCGCGTTCAGAATTCCGCCGAGGGCGCAGGGCGCGAAGACGTCGGCCTCGACCGCGTGAATTTGCGCCGGATCGACGACCTCGGCCGGCCCTTGGGCGAGAACGCGGTCGACGTTGTCCCGCGAGATGTCGGCGACGATGACCTTCGCTCCGGCCTCGCGCAGATGGTCTGCGAGGTCGCGGCCGACATTGCCGACGCCCTGGATGGCGACCGTCAGGCCTGCGACGCTGTCCTTGCCGAGCTTGTGCCGGACGGCGGCGCCAATGCCGAAGAAGACGCCCTTGGCGGTGTGCGGCGAGGGGTCGCCGGTGGCATAGGCGCCGTGTTCGAGGCCGACCACATAGTCGGTCGCCTCGTGGATGATCTCCATGTCCTGCGGCTTCGATCCGACATCCTCGGCGGTATAGTAACGGCCGCCGAGACGGTCGACGAATTCGCCGAACTTGCGGAGCAGTTCCGGCGTCTTCACGATCGCCGGATCGCCGATGATGACCGACTTGCCGCCGCCGAGGCGGAGCCCCGCCATGGCGTTCTTGTAGCTCATCCCGCGCGACAGCCTGAGGACGTCGAAGATGGCGTCCTCTTCGGTTCGCCGTTCGGCGACGTCGACGGGTGCGTTGCGGTGCGCGGCGGCGTAGTTCCAGATGCGGCAGCCGCCGACGGCGGGTCCGAGCACGGTCGAATGCACGGCGATGATGGCCCGCAGCCCGGTGATCGGATCGCTGCAGAAGACCACCTGCTCGTGGTTGTTGAAGGCGCGTGTGGCGAAGACAGTCATGAACGATCCCTTTCTGTTACCGCGCAGCTCTTGTCACCTTCGGCTGCGTCCCCAAGCTTCGTAATGATACGCCTACTCGGCGGCGATCGCGTCACCGCGTCCTGGCGGCGGCTCGCGAAGCATCGCGAGGAGTTCGTTCTCCTTCCGCTTCGCCGCGGCGATATTGGCCGCCTTGACCGGACCGAACCCGCGGATCATGTCCGGTATCTGGGCGAGCGCCACGGCGATCTCAAGATTGTCCGCTGTGAGCTGCGCCAATATGTCCTCGATGCACTCTTCATACGCCGCAATCAGGTGTCGTTCCATCCGTCGCTCGGCCGACCAGCCGAAGGGGTCGAACGGTGTTCCCCGCAACCATTTGAATTTTGCGAGCACAGGAAAGAGCTTGCGCAACCACGGGCCGAATTCGCGCTTGCGTGGGCGCCCGGTCGCCGGGTCGGTGCGCGACAGGAGCGGCGGCGCGAGATGGAATTTCAGGCGGAAATCGCCCTCGAACTGCGCCTTGAGCCGCGACTCGAAATCACTTTCGGCGAAGAGTCGCGCCACCTCGTATTCGTCCTTGTAGGCGAGAAGCCTGAAATAATTGCGTGCCACCGCCTGTGTCAGCGCCGTTCCCCTGCCGGGCAGCGCCGTTTCCGCCTCGCGGACCCGCGCGACGAGGCGGCGATAGCGGGCGGCCAGCCGCCGCGACTGATAGCCGGTAAGAAATTCGCTGCGATGGGCGATCAACACGTCGAGGCTCTCCGGCTCGAAACGCCAGTGCGTGGGCACCGGTGGTCGTGCCAGGGCCTCGACGGCGGCCATGTCGTGAGCGGCGACGCGCCCCCAGTGGAAGCTGCGCAGATTCATCTCCACCGCCACCCCGTTGAGCCGGATCGCCTCCTCGATCGCGGCGCGCGAGAGCGGGATGAAGCCCTTCTGCCAGGCGAACCCCAGAAGGAAGATGTTGGCGGCGATGCTGTCGCCCATCAGCGTTTCGGCGAGCGTGCGCGCGGGCAGCATGAAGCGGGCATCGTCGCGGCTGCGGTGAGTGATGGCGTCGAGAATCGCCTGCGTCCTGAATTCCATGTCGCCGTCGCGCACGAAATCGGCGACCGGTGTGATGTCCGCGTTGATGACCGCCCGGCTGCGACGTGCCGCCAGCGTTTGCTGCGCTTCCTTCCCGGCGGCCACGACGGCGTCGCAGGCGAGCAGAAGATCGCTGCCGCCGGCGATGATCCTGGGGCTGTGCTCGCCCGCCGTGTCGCGGTAGAGGCGGACATGGCTCAGCACCGCACCGCCCTTCTGCGCCAACCCGCTCATGTCGAGGACCGAGCAGCCCCTGCCTTCGAGATGCGCCGCCACGCCGAGAAGCGCGCCGACGGTCAGCACGCCGGTGCCGCCGATGC
>CAZAEP010000154.1:0-6505 GCA_964484045.1 uncultured Sphingomonadales bacterium | reverse complement strand
CGAGATGCCCGATCAGCTTGTCGAACGCATTGTGCCGCCCGACATCCTCGCGCACCGCACGGATGCGTCCGGATACGTCACAGAAGGCGGCGGCGTGAACGGCCCCCGTCTCGGCATTGAGCGGCTGACGGCGGGGCAGGTCGGCAAGCGCGCGCGCGATGCCGGTGCGGTCAAGCCGCGGCCGCGTGTCGAGCGGCGGCAGCGGGCGCAGTGTCTCTTCGAGCTCCTCAAGGCCGCAGATGCCGCAGCCGCTTTGCCCGACAAGATTGCGCCGGCGCTTGAGCAGAGCCGCAAAGCGGGTGTCGGGAATCCGGAGATCGACGAGCATGCCGACCTCGCTCGCACGCACATCGACCGCGCCGATCTCGTCGACCGTCGCGACGACACCCTCCGACAGCGAGAAGCCGACCGCGAAATCCGAATAGTCGGCCGGGGTCAGCATCATCACCACATGCGCGACACCGTTATAGGAGAGTGCGGTCGGCATCTCCGCGGCGACCGTCCGCTCGATCGCCTCGCCGCCTCCTGCGCGCAGAAGGCGGGCCGCCGCGGGGACCGCGCCGCGGCGCACCGGCCCGCCGTCCCCATCGCCTGCCTGCTCCACTGCCCGCATCGCCCCCTCTCCTCACCCTTTGAGGAGGGCCGCATGATGGCGAAGATGATCCGCCATGAAGGTCGAGATGAAATAATAGCCGTGATCATAGCCCGCATGGCGGCGCAGTTCCAAGGGGTAGCCGACCCGCGCGCAGGCTGCGGCGAAAAGGTCGGGATGAAGCTGCTCGGCCAGAAAGGGATCGGCAAGCCCCTGATCGATGAGAATCTTCGGTCGCATGGCGGCGTTTTCGATGCCGCCGCCGACGATCTCCGTCGCATCATGCGCCTTCCATGCCTCACGATCGGGGCCGAGATAGGCGGTGAAGGCCTTTTCGCCCCAGGGCGCGCGCATCGGTGCGGCGATCGGTGCGAAGGCGGAAATGCTCTTGAAGCGGTCCGGATTCCCGAGCCCCAGAGTGAGCGCCCCATGCCCGCCCATGGAATGACCGAATATGCCCTGCGCCTGCGGATCGCCGGGAAAATTCGCGAACACCGCCGCCGGCAGGTCCTCGAGGATGTAGCTCGCCATCCGATAGTGCCGTGCCCAGGGCTCTTCCGTCGCATCGAGATAAAAGCCCGCACCGAGCCCCAGATCGTAGGCGCCCCCGGGGGCGTCCGGCACGCCCTCCCCGCGCGGGCTGGTGTCGGGCGCCACCAGCATCAGCCCGAGCGCGGCGGCCATGCGCTGGGCGCCGGCCTTGATCATGAAGGTCTCATGGGTGCAGGTGAGCCCGGCGAGCCAGGTGAGGACCGGCACCGTTCCCTCTTGCGCGGCCGGCGGCACATAGACGGCGAAGGTCATCCCGGTCCCCGTCGCTGCGGAGATGTGCCGGCAGAAGCTTACCGTGCCTCCGTATGAGCGATGCTCGGACAGGATCTCGATTGCGCTCATGGCTGCCCCTGCTCTCGGCCCCGCCGGCGATATCTCACGCCGGCTTCATGCACAGGGCCGTGATCTTGTTGCCGTCGGGGTCGCGCAGATAGGCGGCATAGGCATTGGGCGCGAATTCCCGCGGTCCCGGCGCCCCTTCGTCGCGCCCGCCGGCGGCGAGCCCGGCTTCGTGAAAGGCGTGCACGGCCTCGCGCGAGGGCGCCATGAAGCCGATGGTGACGCCGTTGCCGACGGACGCCGGATTGCCGTCGCGCGGCCGGCAGAGAATGAACATCTGCCCGATCTCCGAGGCCCAGACGCTGGCCCGGTCGTCCATGTCGCGCACCCGCGTCGCGCCGAGCGCGCCGAGCACCGCGTCATAGAAGGCGCGGCCCGTCTCCAGATCGTTCGTCCCCAGTGTCGTATGCGTGTACATGGCGTGCTGGCCCTTTCTGCATTTGCCCGCGGCCACCGCGGCCGACGGTCGGATATCCGGATATGATGTCAGAACGTCACCACCGAGCGGATCGACTCGCCCTCGTGCATGAGATCGAAAGCGGTGTTGATCTCCTCGAGCGGCATGACATGGGTGATGAGGTCGTCGATATTGATCTTCCCCTCCATGTACCAGTCGACGATTTTCGGTACGTCGGTGCGCCCGCGCGCGCCGCCGAAGGCGGTTCCCCGCCAGACGCGCCCGGTAACGAGCTGGAAGGGCCGCGTCGAGATCTCCTCGCCGGCGCCGGCGACGCCGATGATGATGCTCTCGCCCCAGCCCTTGTGGCAGCATTCGAGCGCCTGGCGCATGACCTTCACATTGCCGATGCACTCGAAACTGTAGTCGACCCCGCCGCCGGTAAGGTCGACGATGGCCTCGACGACATCATCGACCGTGTTCGGGTCGATGAAATCGGTCATCCCGAATGTCTCCGCCAGCGCCCTTTTCGCCGGATTGAGGTCGATGCCGATGATGCGGTCGGCGCCCGCCATCCGCGCCCCTTGAACGACATTGAGGCCGATGCCGCCGAGGCCGAAGACGGCGACCGTATCGCCGGGGCGGACCTTCGCGGTGTTGATCACCGCGCCGATGCCGGTGGTGACGCCGCAACCGATGTAGCAGACCTTGTCGAACGGCGCGTCTTCGCGGATCTTCGCCACCGCGATCTCGGGCAGGACGGTGAAATTGGAGAAGGT
The DNA here is from genome assembly GCA_964484045.1 of uncultured Sphingomonadales bacterium. GTDB lineage: Bacteria > Pseudomonadota > Alphaproteobacteria > Sphingomonadales > Rhodothalassiaceae > J134. The sequence goes on along the minus strand of CAZAEP010000154.1, from coordinate 3,846 downwards.
CGAGCAGCCCATATAGTGGCGGATCATCCGGCCGTCCCTGGAAAATCGGCTGCTGCCGTCGGGCATCAGGCCCTGCCCCTGGGTGGCGCGGATCGCCTGGCACAGATTGGTCTTGCCCGAGAGGCAGAATTCGCACCGGCGGCATTCGGGCGTGTAGAGCGGGATGACATGATCGCCCGGCGCGACCGAGGTGACGCCGGGCCCGACCTCGCGGACGATGCCCGCGCCCTCATGGCCGAGGATCGCCGGAAAGAGCCCTTCCGGATCGGCGCCCGAGCGGGTGAACTCGTCGGTATGGCAGACACCGGTGGCCTTGATCTCGACCAGCACCTCGCCCGCTTTCGGCCCTTCGAGATCGACCTCGGTCACCACGAGCGGCGCCCCGGCCTCGAATGCCACCGCTGCACGTGTCTTCATCGCGCTTCTCCCCAGGAGCGTCTGCCGGGAGTCTTATGGCCCGGGCGCGGACTTGTCACCCGTCCCGAGCGGCGGGAAAGCGGCCGGCGGGCGGCGATGCCGCGTCGCCTGCTCGTAGGCGTAGGCGACGCGGAAGATCGTCGGCTCGTCGAAGCGGCGGGCGAGGATCTGCAGCCCGGCGGGCAGATCGCCATGGCTGAAGCCCATCGGCACGGTCGCCGCCGGCATCCCGGTGGCGGGCGCCACGAGCTGCGAATTGTCGCCCTTGTACTCCTCCTCCGCGCGATCGAGATGCGCCGGCGGACGGGTCCATGTGGGATAGACGAGCACTGCGACGTCGGCCGCATCCATTGCCGTCGTCACCGCCTCGAGAAAGGCGCGCCGCCTGGGATGGGCGAGATAGGGCGGACAGGGCTCGCCCCATTTTTCGGGCGGGACATCGAGCGGGTAGGGCGCGAAATAATCGAGGGCCTCCTCGACATAAGGCGAATACTGCCCGCTCTCGCGCACCCTCATGACGTCGTCAAAGGGCGCCCGCTCGCCGAGCGAGCCGAGATAGACGTGCATGTCGTAGCGAAAGCGCGGGCAGAATCCCTCGTCCTTGATGTGCGCGGCGAAATCCGCCACCTCGACGGGATCGACGATCACCGCCCCGGCGCGGCGCATGTCGTCGAGCGCGGCCTCGAAAAGGGCCGTGATCTCCGGATCGGCGCCGTCGGTGTCGACAAGCGCCCGCAGCACGCCGACGCGCACGCCCCCAAGGCCGTCGCGATCGAGAAAGCGGGTGTAGTCATCCGCCTTGTGCGCATCGGCTTCGGCAGTGAAGGGATCGGCGGGGTCGGTGCCGACGATGACCGAGAAGATGCGCGCCGCATCCTCGACCGTACGCGCGAGCGGGCCGGCGACGTCGCGATCGAAGGCGAGCGGGATGATACCGTCACGGCTCGTCAACCCGATCGTCGAGCGGATACCGAACAGCGCCAGATGCGACGCCGGGCCGCGGATCGAATTGCCGGTGTCGGTGCCCATGCCGGCGACGCCGAAGCTCGCCGCAACGCCCGATGCGGTGCCGCCCGAGGAGCCCGCCGGCACGCGATCGAGCGCATAGGCGTTCGCCGTCACCCCATAGGACGAACTCTCGGTACGGCGCGGGCTGAAGGCCCATTCCGCCATGTTCGTCTTGGCCAGCACGATCGCGTCCGCCGCGCGCAGGCGGGCGACCATGAAGGCGTCGTCGGGCGGCAGATGGTCCATCATCGCCACGGAGCCGCCGGTGGTGGGCAGATCGTGGGTGTCGAAATTGTCCTTGATGAGCAACGGCGCACACCACAACGGCCCGAGCGGCTCGCCGGCGGCGCGTCGCGCATCGATCCCGGCGGCACGGGCGCGCGCCTGCGGGTTGACCACCGTGATGGCGTTGAGTCCGGTCGTCCTGTCATAGGCCGCGATCCGCGCGAGATAGGCATCGACGACCTCGACGCAGGTCGTCCGACCGGCCTCGATGGCCCCTTGAATGTCCGCGATCGTCGCCTCGACGACGTCGAAATCCGACGCCCGATCGCACGCGGTCGCCGCAAACGCGACCGCCACAGCGGAAACCGCCATGCCCATCCGTATCATCCGTATCATCGCGTCCCCCATCCTGTTGCGGCCACCGCTCCGCCGCCCTCGGCGCGCAGCATAGAACGCCGGGCGGACCGCGGCCAAGGGCGCTCGGCCCGTGACAGGCGCGATGCGGCCGGATAGGCTCGCCGCCATGACGAGCCCACGCGAGATCGCCGCCGCACTCGTGCTGCTGCTCGCCGCCCTCGGCGGCGTCTATGCGGTGGCGCGGACCGGTGAACGGCCACCGTCCACGCTCGACCTCTCGCTGCCCTGGAGCGCGCAGGAGTTTCACACGAAAGACGCCGCGCGCTTCGCCGAAGCGGTCCATGCGGCGACCGAAGGACGGGTGCGGGTCGTGCTCCACCCCGGAGCGGTGCTCGGCATCAAGGGGCCGGATTCGCTCCGCGCCGCGCGCGACGGCGTGGTGGCGATGATCGACATGGCGGCGTTCCAGCAGGTCGGCATGGAGCCGATCCTCGGCCTCGACGCCCTGCCCTTTCTTGTCCGCGATCAGGCCGAATTGCGCCTCCTCCACGAGGATCTGCGGCCCGCGATCGAGACTGCGCTCGCGCGCCACGGGCTGCGCCTTCTCTATGTCGTTCCCTGGCCGCCGCAGAACCTCTACGCCAAGCGCCGTATTGAAACCTTCGCCGATCTCAAAGGGCTCGTCGTGCGCACGCTCGATGCCAATACCACCGAGCTTGCACGCCGGCTCGGCATGACGCCGGTGCAGCTCGCCGCTCCCGATGTCGTGCCGGCGCTGGCATCGGGAGCGCTTGATGCCGTCTTCACCTCCACCACCACCGGCGCGGCGCAGAAATACTGGGAATTCCTGCCCTATATCCACCGCACCAACCACGGCTGGGTCACCAATCTGATGGTGATCAGCGAGCGGGCGCTCAAGGCTCTCGCACCCGCCGACCGACGGGCGCTGATCCGGATCGCGCGCACGCTCGAGCCGGAGTTCTGGGAAGTTTCGCGCCGCGACGATCTGGCGAAACTGGCGCTGCTCGAGGCCCACGGCATGAAGGCCATCGTCCCCGATAGCGCCCTGAGGGCGGCGATGCAGGCGGTGGCGCGGCCGATGTGGGAGGCCTATGCCGCGCGCGTGCCGCACGCCCGCGCCATCCTCGACCGTTTTCTTGTGCGCACCGGCCGCGCGCCGCTCGGCACGGTCCCCCCCGAGGCCGCCTCATGATCGCGCGGTATCTCGCGTTCTGCGACCGCCTGTGCACGCTTGCGGCAGGGCTCGCCGCGACCTCGATCGCGCTCGTCTTCCTGCTCGGCATCACCGAGATCGCCGCCCGCGCCATCTTCTCCACCTCCCTCGGCGTCGCGCTCGAATTCGGCGAATATCTGACGGCGGCGAGTCTGCTCCTCGGTGCCGGCGAGGCGCTGCGGCAAGGCACGCATATCCGCATCACGCTTCTTGCCGAGCGCCTCGCCCCGCGATATGCCCGCATCCTTGATCTTGCCGCCACCCTCGCCGGGCTGTTGGTCGCCATCGCGCTCGCCGTCGCGCTCATGCGCTATGCGTTCGAGTCCCTGCGCCTCGATGCCCGCTCCTATTTTCCCACGGCGACGCCGCTCTGGGTGCCGGAGGGGCTCCTCGCGCTCGGCCCGAGCGTGCTCGCCCTCGCGTTTTCGGCGCGGCTCGTGCGCCTCGTGCGCGGTGAGGAGGCGGGGTCATGAACGCGCTCGTTCTCTCCGTCCTCCTGCTGCTCGCCCTCTTTCTTGCCGGCGGCGTCTGGGTCGGGCTGACGCTCATCGCCGCGGGGCTTGCGGCGCTCGTGCTCTTTCGCGATCTCGACACACTGGCCTTTC
>CAZAEP010000153.1:0-6577 GCA_964484045.1 uncultured Sphingomonadales bacterium | reverse complement strand
GCGGACGACGGCCGAGACGCACCGCATCATCCGCGACAATCTCCATCGTTCGCCGATCTATTCGGGGCGGATCGCGAGCGCCGGTCCGCGCTATTGCCCGTCGATCGAGGACAAGATCGTGCGTTTTGCCGACCGGGCGAGCCACCAGATCTTTCTCGAGCCCGAGGGTCTGACCGATGACACGGTCTATCCCAACGGCATCTCGACGAGCCTCCCCGAAGACGTCCAAGCGGCGCTGGTGCGCAGCATCCCCGGGCTCGAACGGGTGCGCATCCGGCGCTTCGGCTATGCGGTGGAATATGATTTCGTCGACCCCCGCGAGCTCCGCCCGACGCTCGAGACCCGGCGTGTCGCCGGGCTCTATCTCGCCGGCCAGATCAACGGCACGACGGGCTATGAGGAGGCCGCGGCGCAGGGACTGATGGCCGGGCTCAATGCGGCGCTGCGGCTCGGCGATCGGGCGCCCTTCGTGCTCGACCGCGCCGACGCCTATATCGGCGTCATGATCGACGATCTGGTGACCCGCGGTACCGAGGAGCCTTATCGCATGTTCACCAGCCGCGCCGAGTACCGCCTGCATCTGCGGGCCGACAATGCCGACCAGCGGCTGACCGGCAAGGCCATCGCGCTCGGTGCCGTGTCGTCCCGACGGGCCGCCCGCCACAAGGCGAAGATGGCGGCCCTGGCGGCCGCGCGACGGGTCTGCGAAGGACTCGCGATCAGCCCCGACCGGGCGGCGGCGCACGACATTCCCGTCAAGCGCGACGGGCGCCGGCGGAGCGCGCTCGATCTCCTCTCGCGGCGCGACATCGGGTTCTCCGATCTGCTGCGGATCTGGCCGCGCGAGCTGGGGTCGATCGCGCCGGCGATCGCCGCGCAGCTCGAGATCGAGGCCACCTATGCCCGCTATCTGGACCGTCAGCGGCGCGACATCGAGGCCTTCCGCAAGGATGAGGCGATTGCGATTCCCCCCGATTTCGACTTCGCATCGGTGCCGGGCCTGTCTGCCGAGATGCGCGAGAAGTTCACGCTCGCGCGGCCCGCGACGCTCGGCGCGGCGAGCCGCATCGCCGGCGTCACGCCGGCCGCCCTGACGGTCCTTCTCGCGCATCTCGCGCGACATCGGCGGAGCGTGGCATGAGAGCGGACGCGGCGGCCTTCCTCGAGGCGGTCGCGGTTTCACGTGAAACGCGCGCGGCGCTCGAGACCTATGCGGCCCTGCTCGAGAAATGGCAGCGGAAGCTCAATCTCGTCGGACCGGCGACGCTCGCAACGCTGTGGCTCCGACACTTTCTCGACTCGGCACAGCTTCTCGACCTGGTCGCGACGCACCGCCCGGGCGGCCTCCCGGCGCGCTGGCTCGATCTCGGCAGCGGCGCCGGCTTCCCCGGCCTGGTCATCGCGATTCTCGGCGGCGGCCCGGTCGATCTCGTCGAGAGCGATGCCCGCAAATGCGTCTTTCTGCGCCAGGTCATCGCCGCCACGCGCGCGCCGGCACGGGTCCACGAGACACGGATCGAGGCGCTCGAGGGCGTATGTGCCGACATCGTGACCGCCCGGGCGCTCGCGCCGCTTCCCCGCCTGCTCCCGCTCGCCGGTCCGCTCCTTGACGCGGGAAGCGAAATCTGGCTCCTGAAGGGGGCGCGTGTCGAGGAGGAATTGACCTCCTGCCGACAATCCTGGACATTCGATCTCGAGTCCTTTCCCAGTCGCACCGAGGCCGGGGCCCGCATTCTGCGCATAAGGAATGTCGAACGTGTTGAAGCAGAACAGGAAACCAGTTAAGGCGAGACGCCGTCCGCGGATCCTCGCGGTGGCGAATCAGAAGGGCGGCGTGGGCAAGACCACGACCGCGATCAATCTCGCCACCGCATTGGCCGCGATCCGCAAGCATGTGCTGGTGATCGACCTCGATCCGCAGGGCAACGCCTCCACCGGCCTCGGCATCGACCGCGCGGCCCGCGCGCTCTCGTCCTACGATCTGATCGCCGGCGCCGCGACGCTCGCGGAGGCGACGGTGGTGACCGCCATTCCCGGGCTCTCGATCGTTCCTTCGACGGTCGACCTGTCGGGCGCCGAGGCCGAGCTCGTCACCCAGGAGCGGCGCACCTATCGCCTCCGGGAGGCGCTCGACGCGGCGCCGGACCTCGACGCCTACGACTATGTGCTGATCGACTGTCCGCCCTCTCTGTCGCTGCTGACGCTCAATGCGCTTTCGGCGGCGCAGGCCGTTCTCGTGCCGCTGCAATGCGAGTTCTTCGCGCTCGAGGGGCTCTCGCTTCTATTGAAGACGATCGAACGGGTGAAGGCCCGGTTCAACCCCGGCCTCGACATCGCCGGCATCGTGCTCACCATGTTCGACCGCCGCAACCGGCTCTCCGACCAGGTGGCGCGCGATGTCCGCGACTATATGGGCGATGCGGTCTTCCGCACCGTGATTCCGCGCAATGTCCGGGTCTCCGAGGCGCCGAGCCACGGCAAGCCGGCGCTCCTTTACGACCATCGCTGCAGCGGCAGCCAGGCCTATATGAAACTGGCCGGCGAAATGCTGCGGCGGGAGAGAAAGGCGGTGGCGGCATGAGCGGGAAGAAGACGCCGCGCCGCCGCGGTCTGGGACGCGGACTGTCGGCGCTGATGGGCGACTTTCCCGCCGAGGCGGCGGAGAGTCCGGTCGCCCCGCGTGACGTCATGACGGTCTCCATCGCCGCCCTGAGACCCAATCGCTTCCAGCCGCGCCGCCGTTTCGACGCCGCCGGACTGGACGAGCTCGTGCAGTCGATCCGGGAGGTCGGACTGCTGCAGCCGATCCTCGTGCGGCCGGCCGGCGAGGGGCCGGACGGGCCCCGTTACGAGATCGTCGCCGGCGAGCGCCGGTGGCGGGCGGCGCAGAAAACGGGCTTGCACGAGGTTCCGGTGGTGGTGCGCGCGCTCGACGACGCGGCGGCGCTCGAGGCGGCGATCATCGAAAACATCCAGCGTCACGATCTCTCGCCGATCGAGGAGGCCGAAGGATACCGGCGGCTGATCGACGAGTTCGGCCATCGCCAGGAGGACATCGCCGGGGCGGTCGGCAAGTCGCGCAGCCACATCACCAATCTGCTGCGTCTGCTCGGTCTGCCGGAACCGGTGCGGGCGATGGTCGACGACGGTCGCCTGAGCATGGGGCATGCCCGCGCTCTGGTCGGCCTCGACGACGCCGAGGGGCTGGCGCGGCACATCCTCGCCAAGGGTCTCAATGTGCGCGAGGCCGAAGCCCTGGCGGCGGCCGCGAAGGCGGCGGCCGGGGCGCCTCGGGCACCCCGCCGGTCGCGCAAGGACGCCGATACGCAGGCGCTCGAGGCCAATCTCGCCACCGCACTCGGCATGCGGGTCGACATCCGCCATCGGGGCGAGAAGGGCGGCGCGGTCACCGTGCATTACCGCTCGCTCGAGCAGCTCGACATGCTGTGCCAGAAGCTGCTCGCGCGGCGCTGATTCAGCGGCGGCCGCCGGTCACGACCGAGGCCGCCAGCGCAAGACAGGTCCGGGCGCAGATGGTCTCCGCCGGCAGGCCGCTCGTCTTGCAGTCGGCTTCGGCCGCGAGCACCCGGTCGAGCGCCGCCGCCACCCGTGTCGCCGGCCAGCGGGGAAGGTCGCGCAGGAACGTCTCGCGGTCCTTGAAGAACAGTCGCGGCACCAGACGGTCGACGGCCTGATTCGCATGCTGCCCGCCGGCCATCGCGGCCTGCACGACATCGAACTGCTGCAAGCGTCGCGCGAGAATGCGCAATATGGCGACCGCACTCTCTCCCTGCGCGAAGGCCCTGTCGAGTGCCGCGTCCAGCCGCGCAAGATCGCCCGCCGTCACCGCGGCGACGAGATCGAACACCGTTGTCGCCGCGGCGTCCCCGATCACCGCCGCGACATCCTCGCGCGTCACGCGCTTCTCGCGCGCATCCCATTTGTAGAGAACGAGCTTCTCGAGCTCGCGTCGGCTGAGCTGGCGGTCCTGTCCGAGATGCGCGCAGAGATCGTCCCGCGCCGCCGCATCGGCCTCGAGCCCGGCCGCACCGAGGACCTCGTCGACGAGAGCGCCGAGACCGGCCGCCGAATCGGCATAGCAGGCGATGGCGATCAGATCGTCGGCCTTCTCGAACAGGGCGCGCAGGGGCGAACGGGCGGCAAGCTCGCCGGCGACGACGAGGAGAAAACCCTCCTGCGGCCGTTCGAGCGCGGCCCCGATCAGCGTGTGCAGCCCGGCGCCGCTCTCGCCGCCGAGATCGAGCACGACAAGCCGCCGACCGCCGGTCATCGACAGCGCGCCGAGGGCGTCGGCAAGGGCGGCCGGGTCGGTCCTGAGATCGGCGGCGCGCAGACGGCTGACGCGGAAGGGATCGCCCGGATCCTCGACGATCTGCCGTCCCAGAGCGTCCGCACGCTCGCGCACCAGCCCCTCGTCGGGGCCGTGGACAAGCACGCCGCGGCAGCGATCCGGAAGCCGCTCGAGCGCCCGTGCGATCTGGTCACGACTGGCCTTGACCAAGGCTCTTCACCTCTCCGCCGGAGGCACGGAAATAGCGTGCGAGCCGGGCCGCGATGCGATCGGCCAGAACATCCGCGGCGCGCCGGCGGGCATCGCGTTGCGCCGAGATATTGGCAAAATCCGACTGCACCACATCATAGGACGACCAGGCCGTGCTGTCGCCCTCGAGGATCCGCGTCTCGCTCGTGGCATCGAGCAGCACGTAATGGGCGCGGATCTCGATCCGCTCCCGGGTCACCGCGCGGTCGGGACGGAAGGCGAAGCCCTCCACCTGTTCGGCGAGCGTGAATTCGAGCCGATAGCGCGGCTCGGCGGGGTAGCCGCGCGGCGTCAGGGCGGCGACGAGCCGGTTGCGCAGCACCTGTGCGAGGCGTGTCTCGCCCGGGGTGATGGCGATCGTCGCGAGGACGTCGGCCACGTCGCGCGCCCCGCCCCGCGGCGTCCCGTCCTGCGGTGGCGCATAGAGGGGCGCAAAACCGCAGCCGGCGAGGCCGAAGAGGAGGATGACGGGCCAGGGACGCATGCTCAGACGACGAAATTGACGATGCGATTGGGCACCACGACGACCTTTCTCACCGTTCGCCCGGCGAGCGCCCGCGCCACCTTGTCCGAGGCCCGTGCCGCCGCCTCGAGGGCATCGCGGTCGAGATCCTTTTCCACCCGGATGGTGTCACGCAGCCTGCCGCCGACCTGAACCGCGACGGTGACCTCGTCCTCGACGACGAGCGCGGGGTCGTGGCGCGGCCAGTCCTGCACCGCGAGCAGCGCGTCATGGCCCAGCCGGTGCCACAGTTCCTCGGCGATGTGCGGCATCATCGGCGCCACCAGGCGAACGAGGGTCTCGAGCGCCTCGCGATAGACCGGGCCGGCGATCCGCGGCAGATCGACCGCGGCGATGGTATTGGCAAGCTCGTAGATGCGGGCGACGGCGCGATTGTGGTGCAGCGCCTCGATGTCCCGGCCGACGTCGCGGATGGTGCGATGCACCGCGCGTCGCAGGTCCCGGCTCTCGGCATCGAGCTCTTCGGGGATCGCCGCACCGGGGTCCGGCAGGCAGTCGAGCGCGCCGACGACGAGGCGCCACAGCCGCTGCGTGAAGCGCCAGGCGCCCGCGATGCCGGCCTCGGTCCACACGAAGTCACGCTCGGGGGGGCTGTCGGAGAGCATGAACCAGCGCACGGTGTCGGCGCCGTACTGCTCGATGATGTCATCGGGATCGACGACGTTCCTTTTCGACTTGCTCATGCTCTCGACCCGCACCGGAGTCACCCCGAGCCCGCTGTCGCGGCGGACGAGCGTGCCGTCGGCGCGTTCCTCGACGAGATGCGGAAAGACCCATTTTCCCTCCGCGTCGCGATAGCTCATATGGGTCACCATGCCCTGCGTGAAGAGGCCCTTGAAGGGCTCTTCGATGTCGATATGGCCGCAGACCTTGAGCGCGCGGGTGAAGAAGCGGGCATAGAGCAGATGCAGGATGGCGTGCTCGACGCCGCCGATATAGCGGTCCACCGGCATCCAGTGGCGGGCCGCCTCGCGCGCGATCGGCACCGATGCGTGCGGCGCCGTGTAGCGCAGGAAATACCAAGCGCTGTCGACGAAGGTATCGAGCGTGTCGGTCTCGCGCTCGGCGGCGCCGCCGCATCGCGGGCAGCGCACGTGCTTCCAGGTGGGGTGATGGGCGAGCGGATTGCCCGGACGGTCGAAACGGATGTCCTCGGGCAGTGTCACCGGCAGGTCGGAACGCGGCACCGGCACCGCCCCGCAGGCGTCGCAATGGATGACCGGGATCGGCGTCCCCCAGTAGCGCTGCCGCGAGACCCCCCAGTCGCGCAGGCGATAATTGACGGTCCGCGTGCCCCAGCCTCCGGCCTCGGCACGCGCGATCACCGCCTCCTTGGCTTCCGTCGAGCTCAGGCCGTCGAGGAAATCCGAATTGGCGAGACGACCGGGCCCGGTATAGGCCTCGTCCCCGATCTTGAAGCATGCTGGATAGGCGCCTTCGGGCATCACCACCGGGCGCACCGGGAGATCGTATCGGCGGGCGAATTCAAGGTC
>CAZAEP010000152.1:0-6684 GCA_964484045.1 uncultured Sphingomonadales bacterium | reverse complement strand
CTCTATCCGGTTGAGCTACGGGGCCGGCATGAGCGCCGCTGCGCGCGTCGCCCTATTTGAAATTGTCGGCGTAGCTGCGGATATGGTGCCGCAGCACATGCTCGGGCAGCACCTCGTAGGGGAGTCCGTGCTTTTCCGCATAGCGGACGGCCTCTTCCCGGCTCGGGAAACGCAGGCGGATCTGCCGCCGTGTGTCGGTGCTGCTGGTCCATCCCATCAGCGGATCGACGACCAGCCGGTCCTCGGGATCGAATTCGAGAAGCCAGCCCCGCGTATTGCGCAGTCCCGACTGCAGCGCCGATTTGCTGGGGCGGTAGATACGAGCATAGGCCATTCGCGGTCACGATCCTCATTTTCCGGTCCGGGGTGTGTTGCGCAGGCGATCCCGACGGCAGTCACGCACCCCCACCGCCTCTATACCCCCGCCTTCTCGCGGCATGCAAGCGATGGCGCGGCCCGGCCTTCAAAACGAATGACGGCGCCCCCGGAGGGGCGCCGCCGATGATCAACCTGTCCGGCCGGTGCCGGGCGGGTTCTGTTTCAGAACTCCAGCCGGGCGCTCAGACGCACCGTCCGCGGCTGAATGAAGCCGGTCGGATCGCCATAGGTCGGCCGGATCGCACCGCTGCCGAACTCGCCGAACTCGTTGCGATCCGTCACGTCATGCGTATCGAAGATGTTGAAGACATCGATACGGAACGACGGATGCAGGCCGCCGGGGAAGTCCATGTCCGGCTCGATGTTGAGCGAGAGGTCGAGCTGTTTTGTCCAGTCGCTCTTCAGGATCGACCCGCGCGGCGTCGGGCGCGAGGGTGCGCTCTCGCTCGGCCGGTTGTTGGCGTCGAGCTTGCAGAAGAAGGACGATGCGCCGAACTGTGCGGCGATCTCGTCCGTCGGGTGCACACCGAGGCACCCGAAATGCCGCGGCGACTGGAGCGTGAAGTTGCCGCCGATCGTGAGCTGCTTGGTGAGCTGGTAGCTTCCGAACAGCTTCAACGTATGGCGGTGATCATTGGGCAGCCGGCCTTGCGTGCCATCGGTCAGCCCCTTGGTGTCGAAGTCCTGCGTCAGACCGGTGTCGGTCTGGCCGATATCGGACTTGACGCCACCTTCCGTGTTGCCGGTGAGGCGGGAGAGCACATAGGAGGCCTGCAACGACCATCCGTCCGCGAACTCGCGTTCGGCCGTGAACTCCAGGGCCCGATACAGACGCTTGATCTTCGGCAGTCCGAGCTGATCCGCGGTCAGCGAGACCTGCACCAGACCGTCACCGTCGGGATCGCCTCCGAGGAAGGCAAGGGCATCCGCGGGCAGGCCGGCGGCATCGGTGAAGAAGGTGACGCCGCGCCCCGGATTCATCAGGATGAACTGGCTGAACCCGCCGAATGCGGCCCTCATCGCATCGACGTCGAGGCCGTTGTCGATGGCGAAGTTGATCATGCCGCGGTCGATGGCGCCGTCCTCGAGACCGTTCTTGAGGTCGCGATAAACCGCGCGAACGCCGAAGGTCCAGTGTTCGCCATAGGCCTGGTCATAGCCGAGGATGAACTCCTGCATCCTCTGCTCGGACAGGTTCTGGGACACCAGTGTGCGAGCATCCTGCACACCGCCCGGCGAGACCTCGTCGGTGCCGATGAACTCGCCGAGAATCGGCGTGTCATCCGGGTTCAGGCCCTCGAGCACGAAGAAGGATTCGGTGAAGACCTCCTCGCCCGCGAGACGGACGTTGGTGTTCTGCGGGATCGGCAGATGATAACGCCCGGCGAAACCGTAAACGCGGCTCGACTCGTCCTCGAAGGGGAAGTATGTGAAGCCCGTTCGATAATCGAACACATTGCTGAACTTCACGAACCGTTCGCCGTTCACGTTCTTGTTCTCGTCGCTTTCGAAGCGGGCGCCGATGTTCAACGTCAGGCGATCGATCGGAGTCTTCCACTGATCCTGGACATAGAAGGCCCGGAAGATCGAGGTGAAGGTCCCGCCGGTCGTGCGCTTGTCGACACGGGCCACCTCGACATTGTCGAACATGCCCGTGGGATCGAAGCGGTCAAGGGACGAGCCGTTCGCGAAATAGACGAAGCGGGTGCCGCCGCTGAAGGACGACTCTTCCGCGGACTGGCGTCGCTCCCTGTCAAAGCCGAGGCGGAACTTGTGGTCCCCGAAGAAATTGTTGACATAGATGTCAACGTCGGCGCGCCAGAGGGTGCGTTCGTCATTGTCGACGGGGGTCACGATCTGATCGGTGAAATTGCCGCGACGGATCACGGTTCCGCTGCGCAGGTCGAAGATCGCCGGATTGTCGGAGACGTCCGACTGATCGTCGAAGCGGGCCTTGCTGTTGCCGAAGAGGCCCGACACCGTCAGCCAGTCGCGAACGACGCCCGTGTATTTGACGATATCGGTCGTGCCGCCGCGGTTGCTCGTGGTGGTGCCGATCTTGTCCCCGACGACCTTCGTATCACGGTCGAACCGGAAGAAGTCGTCGAGAATCTTTCTCTGGTCGTCGATGTGCGTATAGGTCACGGTGTGATAACCGAAGGCGTCGTCGTCCCAGAGAACGCCGTCGATATTGATTCCCCAGATCGGGTCGTCGTCACGCCGGAAGATGACGTCGCTGTTGCGGAAATCGTCGACCTGACGATCGCGGAAATTGACAAGTCCGTAGAAGAACAATCGGTCCTTGATGATCGGACCGCTCAGCCATGTGTTGACCTCGAGATCGGTATTCCGATCCATGGAGCGGAAGATGTCGGTGGTGTCGGGCGTGTCGTGGCTGCGCAGACCGTCGGGTGTGTAGAAGACATTCGCCCCGGCATGGAATTCGTTGCCGCCGCGCCGTGTGACAAGGTTGGTGACACCGCCCGTGGCACGGCCGAACTCGGCCTGGAACCCGCCGGACTTCACATCGACCTGCTGGAAGAACTCGAACGGCACCCGGTTCATCGGCCCGATGAAGCGGCGCAGGTCGGTGATATTGTATCCGTTGACGTAGATCGTGTTTTCGGCCACCGACGAGCCCGCAATCGAGGGCAGGTTGCCGAACGCCGCGTCGCCGCGGGCGACGCCCGGCGCAAGAAGCGCGACGTCCGTGATGTTGCGGGCGATCGGAACACGCGCGACGAGATCGTCCGTGTCGACGACGATACCGCCTTCCTGGCCCAGCGGATCCTTGCGGGTCGAAGAGACGGCCTGGCCGATGACCCGGATTTCCTCGAGCTGGGCTCCGGCCTCCTTGCCCGTCGCGATGGTGAATGTCAGCGTCCGGACGGTGCCCGCCTGCACGCGAACCTTCTCTTTCAATTCACCGCTTTCCGTCTTGACCGAGGCCGTATAGGTGGCGATGCGCAACCGCGGAAAACGGAAGACGCCGTCCTCGCCGGTGGTCGAGGTCGCCTGGAAGCCCGTTGCTTCATCGGTCAAGGTAACGACGACTCCGGCAACCGGATTGCCGGCGCGGTCCTTTACCGTTCCGACAAGTTCGCCCGTGGTGTAGTCCTGAGCGAAGGCGGGCGAGGTGAGCGCGGTCGACAGCAAAAGGCCGGTCCCCACAATGGCGAGCGGTGAGGCCGAAGCGAGAAGACCCGCTGCGGTGAGCGTCGCGATCGCCCGACCGCGGCGTGGCGTCCGTCCGGAAGACCGGTGATATCTGCGGTCATGTGACATGGAGCGTCCTCCCAAATTCCTGAAAAACGAATGTCGTCGCCCGACCCTTGATGAGGCTTCATTTTTACAGCCCTGTCGTGTGTTTTTAGTTGTAATGCGGGCGCACGACGACCGGAGATAAATAAACGATGGATTTTTATTGTTTCAGTCGAAATTTGAATCGATCGGAAAATTTTTCCCCGCCTGTGGCAAATATGACACGCCGCGGTCGGGGAGAAGTCGGAGATCGGGCGGTGAAGAAGAACGCTGCGGTCGCATCGGGACGCTGGGCAGGAGCGCATGTGCGACGGAACGGCCTGTCCGTCCGGAAAAGGAACGCGGCGCTCGGCCCGCGCGGACGATCAGTGCCCGGCGGTGGCGTCCCGGCCGCTCGCCGAAGCGGGAGCGGCGGCTTCCCGGGCCGTTTCAGCGGGGACCGGAAACTCGACGAGGTAATAGGGCCAGCGCTTCTTGTAGCCGACGGCGCGCCAGCGTCCGGTCATGCCTTCGATATAAACGCCCATATAGGGCAATTTGGCATTGACCGTGCAGTTGATCCCGTCCTGCCGTGCCCAGGGCTGATCCCAGGCCGTGAAGGCGGAGGCGGGATAGGCCTCACTGTTTGCAAGCGTAAGCTGCCGATATCTGCACCAGTAGCGCAGGCCGATCCAGGTGCGGCCGCCAAAGGAATATTGCTGCAGATTGAAGGTGGTCAGGATCCATTGCTGCAGATCGGGCGAGTCAATGACGGCCAGCCGCCCCTGCCGGCCCTTGTACTGCCGCTTGGCTGCATGCAGGCGCGCCTCTTCCCAGTTGACGCCGTTGTTGCTTCCGGTGAAGTCCCTGACCAGCAGGAAGTAGCTGCCATTGCCGGGATAGAGAAGCGGCGCGGTCAGGTCCTGCGACCTTGCTCCGCTCAAGGGCGAATCCACACCGGCCTGCCGTTGGGCATATGCTGGCGGGGTGCAGACAAGAAACAGCGTAAGCAAGCAGATCGGCAGCAGGCGGTACATGCTGGATCACTCCTATGGGGGCCCACGCTCAGGATAGGGGAGCCGCTTCAAATGGTCCAGGAATCTCCAAGCGTCCCCGCGGCCTCCCATTCGATACTGCTGCGGAGGTGCAAGCAGCGGAGCTCCGGTTTTTGCAGCCCGGGCACGGGGCGCCGAGCCACGACCTGTGGAGCCATGCGAGGGCGAAGCGGAGCCGCGACTGCTTCTATGTGTCCGGAACCGATGATATGGCGCGAGACCGCGTTGTCCGGATCGCCTCGCGGGAAGGGAGCGATGCCCGCATCGCCGGTCTTCAGGACAAGGAAAAGAAGGCCTGCTGCCTCCGGCAGCGTCATTACAATTGGCACCGCCCTCCTGCCGCTATAAACAGAAAACCGTCCATCTGACGATCAAGTCCCGACCCGAACAATCTTGCAAGGCTCCATGACTGGCGGCCCCGCATTTCGAGAGAAAAGGGAAATCATGCAACTTGGTGATCTTATATTGCAAAGTGCGGAAAGATTTCCCGATTCTGTGGCCTTGATGGAATCCCATCGCCGACTCGACTATGCAGAGCTTGCGGAAGCGCTGTTTCGCACGGCGTCCGGCTTTCGCAGGCTTGGCATCAAGCGTCGAGAGCGCGTCGCGATCTATCTCGACAAACGAATCGAAACGGTTCTCGCGGCATTCGCCGTGTCGATCTGCGGGGGGATCTTCGTCATCTGCAATCCTCTGCTCGAAGGACAACAGGTTCGGCATATTCTGTTGGATTCCGGGGCGACCATGCTTGTTACGAGCGGCGGTCGCTATCAAGCCATCGAACCCCATATCAGCGGCCTTTCCCTTGCCGCGGTGGTGCTCGCGGATTTGCAAGAGCAAGAAGGGGCCGAATACGAAGCCGGGCATCCTCTTGTTCGCTGGCGTGATCTGGAGGCCGCTGCCGAGGATCATCCGGAACATCGAGGTGTCGAGACGGACATGGCGACAATATTCTATACCTCTGGCAGCACAGGGCTGCCCAAAGGAGTCATCATCTCCCATCGCAATCTCGTTGCCGGCGCTCATAGCGTGGCCGAGTATCTGGAGAATACGCCCGAGGATCGCATTCTCGCGCTCCTGCCGCTGAGCTTCGACGCCGGATTCAGCCAGTTGACGACGGCCTTCTCCGTCGGCGCGTCGGTATATCTGCATAATTATATTTCACCATCGGATACGGCCCGCACATGTGAAGCGGCCGGCATTACCGGAATTACGGCAGTGCCGCTCAGCTTTTCGCAGCTCCTGCGCGCCAGGTGGTCGGAAAAAGCGCGCCTGAACCTGCGCTATTTTGCGAACACGGGAGGGCACATGCCGCGTGCGCTTCTGGGGGCTCTCAGGGCGCGTTTTCCGAATGCGAAGCCCTATCTGATGTACGGCCTCACCGAGGCTTTTCGCTCGACCTATCTTGCTCCCGAGGAGGTCGACCGGCGTCCGGAGTCGATCGGCAAGGCGATACCGAATGCGGAGGTTCTGGTGGTGAAGCCGGACGGCGGCCTTGCGGGTCCGGGCGAGGAGGGGGAGCTGGTGCATCGCGGGCCGCTGGTCGGGCTCGGCTACTGGAACGATCCGGAGCGGACGGCGGAGCGCTACCGGCCGGTGCCGGGGGGGCTCGCGGAGGTGCCGACCACCGAGCTTGCGGTCTGGTCGGGGGACATCGTGCGCCTCGACGCGGACGGCTTTCTCTATTTCGTCGGCCGCAATGACGACATGATCAAATGCGGCGGTGTTCGCATCAGCCCGACGGAAATCGAGGAGGTTCTCGGCACCATGGAGGGGGTGCGCGAAGTGGCCGCTTTTGCCGTACCGGACGAAGAACTCGGCAGCCGTATCGTCGCCGCCCTTGTTGCCGAGGACCAGCAGGTCCTTTCGGAAGCTCAATTGATTGCGCTCTGCCGGCGGGCGCTGCCCACCTTCATGCTTCCAAGCCGTATTGTCTTCATGGACGCGCTGCCGCGTTCTCCGAACGGAAAGGTCGATCGGGAAGCGCTGCGCATGCATGTCACCATGGAGG
>CAZAEP010000151.1:0-6702 GCA_964484045.1 uncultured Sphingomonadales bacterium | reverse complement strand
TCGGCAATGCGGTCTTCAACCGGTCCGACAATGTGCTGGTCATCATCGACAACAATTATTCCGCCGCCACCGGCGGGCAGGACCTGCTCTCCTCGCGCGCCGCCAATCCGACGAAATCGACCGGCCACCGCATCGCCGACGCGGTGCGCGGGCTCGGCGTGACCTGGCTCCGGTCGGTCCGGAGCTATGATCTTGCGACCCTGCGCGACGTGCTCAGGGAAGCGATCACCTCGCGCGAGAAGGGGCCGAAGGTGATCATCGCCAGCGGCGAGTGCATGCTCAACCGGCAGCGTCGCGAACGGCCGATCCGCCGGCGCCGGCTGAAAGAGGGTCGCCGCCTCGTGCGCATCCGCTTCGGCGTCGATCCCGAGACCTGCACCGGCGATCACTCCTGCATCCGGCTCTCGGGCTGTCCGTCGCTCACCATCCGGCCCAATCCCGATCCCCTGCGCCGCGATCCCGTCGCCCATGTGACGGCGGACTGCGTCGGCTGCGGACATTGCGGCGAGGTGGCGCACGCCGCCGTGCTGTGCCCCTCCTTCTATCGCGCCGAGATCATCCACAATCCTTCGCGCTGGGAGCGGCTGAAGGCCGCCTTTCGGGGACCGCTGATCTCCGGCATCCGGAAACTGGCCGAGCGGCGCCGTCTCGCGCGCGCCATCTGAGCGATGTCGACGCCGCATCCCGTCACCATCTCCATCAACGCCCTAGGCGGTCAGGGCGGCGGCGTGCTCGCCGGCTGGATCGTCGCGCTCGCCGAATCGCAGGGCCATATCGCGCAGTCGACCTCGGTGCCCGGCGTGGCGCAGCGCACCGGGGCCACCGTCTACGCGGTCGAGCTCTTTCCGCGCGCGGCGGCCGAGGAGCGCGGCAAACCGCCGATCCTCGCCTTGATGCCGGTGCCCGGCGATGTCGATATCGTCATCGCCGCGGAATGGATGGAGGCGGGGCGCGCCATCCTGCGCGGCTTCGTCACCCCGGAGCTGACCACGCTCATCGCCTCCACCCATCGCGACTATGCGATCGCGGAGAAATCGGCGCTCGGCGACGGTACCGCCGATGCCGGCATCGTCGCCGAGGCGGCCCGGACCCATGCCCGGCGTCTCGTGGCTTTCGACATGGATGCCGCGGCGCGGGCCGCCGGCAGCGCGATCTCGGCGGTGCTCTTCGGCGCGCTCGCGGGCTCCGAGGCGCTGCCTTTTCCCCGCGCCGCCTATGAGGCGGTCATCCGCGCCGACGGCCGCATGGTGGAGGCGAATCTCGCCGGCTTCGCGCGCGGCTTCGAGGCCGCCCGCGCCGGCGCGGGCACGGCCGGACCGCCCCCCCCGCCGCGGGCCCGCGGCACGGCGGGCGCGGCGGGCGCGGCGGCGCTCGTGCGCATGCTGCGGCGCGATTTTCCGCATCAGATCCAGGACGTGCTGCTCGAAGGCGCGCGCCGGCTCGCCGACTATCAGGACCGCAGATATGTGATCGAATATGTCGATCGCCTGCGCCCCGTCCTGCGTCTCGACGATCCGGCTCTCGACTATCGCCTCAGCCGCGAGGTGGCGCGCCATCTGGCGCTGTGGATGTCGTACGAAGACACCATCCGCATCGCCGACCTCAAGACCCGCGCCGCGCGCTTCGCCCGCATCCGCGCCGAGGTCGGCGCGACGGAGAGCATGATCGTGCAGGTCTCGGAATTCATGCATCCCCGGCTCGAGGAGCTGCGCGACACGCTGCCGCGACCTCTCGGCGCGCTCGTCGGCCGCATGCGGTTTCTGCGCCGCCTCTTCCGGCGCGGGCGACGGGTGCGCACGAGCACGCTCGGCGGCTTTCTCCTCCTGCGCCTGATCGCCGCTCTCAGACCGCTGCGGCGCATCAGCTACCGCCATGCGCGGGAGACCGCGGCGATCGAGGCCTGGCTCCATCGCATCCTCGCCGTGGCCGGCGAGAATTACGAGCTCGCCGTCGAGATCGCGATATGCCAGGGGCTGATCAAGGGCTATGGCGAGACGCAGGAACGCGGGCGACGCCGATTCGACGCGATCATGAGCAGGATCGACGCATGGAGTGCGGGCGATGCCGACGCGGCCGGGCGCTTGCGGGCGCTGCGCGCGGCGGCGCTCGCCGACGAGGACGGCGCGGCGCTGGCCCGCGCGCTGGCGACGGCGTGAGACGCCTCTCCGCACGTCTTGACGGCGGCATTCAATATCGGCGCGACATGCTCTAAGGTTCGCCTTCCCAGATGTCCGCCCGGGAACGATCCATGACCGTGAAGACGCTTGCGCCGATGCTCTGCCTCCTCGCCCTTGCCGCCTGCGCATCGGGCGGCGGCGGCGATGACGCGGCATCGGCGAAGCGCTTCGAGCAGGTGCGCCGGATCCCCACCGTCGATGTCTCGTCGCGGCTCTACACGCAGGCGCTGGAGAGGAAGACGGCGGGCGACTGCGCCGGTGCCATTCCCGGCTTCTACGAGCTCGCGCAACGCGGGGACGGTTACGAGCTGGCGCAATATCATCTCGCCGACTGCCTGCTGCGCGACGCCGAACCGAGCCTCCACTCGACGGCCTATCTCGATGCGGTGGTGTGGATGCGCCGCGCCGCCGAGGCCGGCTCGCCCGAGGCGCAGGCGGCGCTGGCGCTCATCTATCTCGAGGGACCCGAGGGCCTGCGCGATCCGGCCGAGGCGGCCTTCTGGTACGAGCTCGCGCGCGCCAATCCGGCGGCCAAGCGCCCCGGTGCGCGGCCGCTCGATCGCGACAAGCGCCGCCGTCTCGAGGCCGCGCTCGACCCCGATCTCCGCGCCGCCGCCCGGGCGCGCGTGAAGAGCTGGCGCAAGACGGTGTGGAGCGCCCCCCGGCCGGCGGCGTCCCCCGCCAGGGAGACGAATCGCGAGGGCCTCGGCCCGATGCGGGAGATCGGCGGCGAGGATCATGCACACCCGCCGGGCGGCCGAGAGCCTCCGGGGATCAGCGGCGAGTGGCGATCATTCCCGCGATCCAGCCCGAAAACAGGGCGATGAAGACGGCGCTGACGCCATAAAGGAGGGGGGCCCGGGTCGCCAGAAGATAGACCGTGCGCTCGAAGCCGGTCTTGTCGACATGAATGTCGAGGGTCCGCTCGGCGGCCATGCGACCGTCGACGAAAAGACGGATATCGGCGAGAAAGACGCCGGCCGGAACGTTTGACGGCAGGCGGATATCGGCACGGAACAGCCGCCGTTCGAGGAGCCGGACCGCGCCCTCGCGCTGTTGATAGAGATCGGCGGCCGCCATGTTGCGCGTCAGGCCGGCGCGGAAGGCGGCGCGTTCGGCCGCGTCGGAGACGTCGAGAACGCGCAGGGGAAGACGGGCGAGCCCGAGGCCGGCCTCCTGCAGATAGCGTTCGTCGGCGATCAGGTCGAGCCGGCGGGTCGCCGCAAGGGCGTAGAAGCCGGGGGCGTCCGCGACGCGGGCGCTGTCGGCATTGACCCAGATACCCGCGATGCGCGCCTTGCGGCGGACGAGGATCGTCTGCTTCGGGCCGGTCAGCGTGATCACGACATCGAGTTGCTCGCCCGGGCGATCCTCGCCGCCGATGGCGCCGAAGAGCAGGAGGTCGGTGCCCGCGAAATCGTAGCGCAGTTCAACGAGGCTGCGCGACACGTCGGTGACCAGCTCCTGCCCCTCCGCGGTCCGCCCGGTGACGAGCAGGAGGGCGGCGAGGACGAGGAGCCCTCTCATTTCGCGACCACCGCGATCGAGTAGAGATCCTCCGGCTCGAGCGCGAGGTCGAGCGCCATGCGCACACAGACCCCGAGCACGATGAGCGACAGCAGCGCCCGCAGTTGTTCGGCCTTGAGTCTGAGGCCGTAGCGCGCCCCCGCCTGCGCCCCGATCACCGCGCCGGTGAGGAGAAGAAGGGTCAGGATGACGTCGACCGATTGCGTGCCGACGGCGTGCAGGACCGTGATGATCGCGGTGACGAAAATGATCTGGTAGAGCGAGGTGCCGACGACGACATTGGTCGGCATGCCGAGAATGTAGATCATCGCCGGGATCATGATGAAACCGCCGCCGACGCCCAGAATCGCGGCCAGCACGCCGACGACGGCGCCGACGCCGAGCGGGAGAAGAACGGAGATGTAGAGTCGCGAGGTGCGAAAGCGTGTCTTGAAGGGCAGCGCGCGGAGCCATCCCCGGGGCTGGCGGCGGCGCGGCGGCGGCGGATTGCCGCGGCGACTTCGCAGCAATGCGGCCACGCTCTCGCGCAGCATCAGGACGCCGAGCGTGCCGAGAAAGACGACATAGGCGAGCGAGATCAGGAGATCGACCTGACCGATCGATTCCAGATAGGCGAAGAGCCAGGCGCCCACGACCGAGCCGACGGCGCCGCCGACGATCAGCACGGTCCCCATTTTGACGTCGATTCCGTCGCGGCGAAAATGGGCGATCGCGCCGGACACCGAGCTGGCGCTGATGAGATTGGCGCCCGTCGCCACCGCCACCGTCGGCGGCACGCCGATGAAGATGAGAAAGGGGGTCATGAGAAAGCCGCCGCCGACCCCGAACATGCCGGAGAGAAAGCCGACGACCGCACCAAGGCCAATCACCAGAAAGACGTTCAACGACATCTCTGCGATCGGCAGATAAAGCGCCATGGCGGCCGAAGGACCTTCAAGGAGAGGCTGCTGCTCGCTCCTTCCTACTCCAGCATCGCCGTCCTTAGCAACTCGAAGTCGCGCTCAGTCCATGATCCCGAGGGAGCGGCCATAGGCGCTGTAGCTGTCCTCGCCCAGCGCGCGCTCATTGGCCGCGCGGCGCTTCTCGAGCGGCTGTCGCCGCACCGCGGCGAGCCGGCGCGCATAGTGCTCGTCGAAGGGATCGACGCCGAAGCCGATGATGATGCGGTTCATGAAATTGTAGAGCGCCGTCACCATCGCCGCGTCGGCGACCGCGCGCTCGGGCCAGCCGGCGTCGAGGATGGCGTCGACATGCGCCTTGGTCAGCGCTCCGGGGCTCTTCGTCAGGAGCCGGACATAGGCGAGGACCGGGCGCAGGCGCTCGGGCACGTCCGCATGCCCGGGGTCCGCGAGCAGACGGTCGACGACGCCTTCCGCGATGCCGAAGGATTCCGCATACATGCGATGCGCGTTGAGACAGTAGCGGCAGCCGTTGAGCCCCGAGACATAGGCCGCGATGAGCTCGCGTTCGCCGATGCTCAGCGGGCTCTCGGCGCGCAGGATCCGGTCGTGAAAGGCGAGCATCTCCGGCCAGCCGGAGGGGAAGGCCTTGATGACATCGGCAAGATTGGTCTTCTCGGGAAGCGAAGGCAGAAAGGACATGGCGCGAGTTCCCTTGGCAGATTTGCCCGGCCCGGTCGCAACCGCGCCGCTCATTCCGGCAGCGGTCCGTTCTCGGCGAGCACCCGGCCGGCAAGATAGAGCGACCCCGTGATCAGCACCAGAGGCGCCGCATCGCCGCTGCGGGCGGCGATGGCGTCGAGCGCCGGGCCGACATCGGCGGCGACGCGGCCGTTGATGCCGAGATCGCCGGCGGCGGCAGCGATGGCGGCGGCCGGGTGCGTCGCCGCGACGCCGGGAATGGCGATCCCGGTCACGCTTTCGGCAAGACCGCGAAAGGGCTTGAGAAACCGGGCCGGATCGCGGTTGGCGAGCATGCCGACGACGAGATGGACGGGTCTCAGATCGCCGCTGATGCGCAGCAGCGCCTGCCGGAGCGCCCGCGCCGCCGCCGCATTGTGGGCGCCGTCGAGCCAGAGCTCGGCGTCGCCGGGCAGGCGGTCGCGCAGGGGTCCGCGGGCGAGCTTCTCGAGCCGCCCCGGCCAGCGCACCCAGCCGAGCCCGGCGCGGATCGCGGCGTCGGGGATCACCAGCGCTCGCTGCGTGCGCATCAGCGCCACCGCGATCCCGGCGTTCGTCGCCTGATGCGGCCCGATGAGCACCGGTGCCGGCAGATCGAGCATGCCCGCACGGTCGCGATAGACGAGCCGTGCCTCGCCGCGTCCGCCGCTGCGCAGGGCCGCGCGCCAGTCGTGGCCGGCGACCGTGAGCGACACCCCCAGTTCGTCGGCGCGGGCGCGGATGACGGCATCGACGCGGGCCGTCTGCGGACCGACGACCGCCGGCGCGCCGCGTTTGAGAATCCCCGCCTTCTCGGCCGCGATCGCCGGCAGGGTGGCGCCGAGCCAGGCCTCGTGGTCATGCGCCACGGGGGTGATGGCGACCGCCGCCGGCCGTGTCACGACATTGGTTGCGTCGAGCCGTCCGCCGAGCCCCACCTCGAGGATCAGAAGGTCGGCCGGCTGCCGCGAGAAGGCGAGAAACGCCGCCGCCGTGGTGATCTCGAAGAAGGTGATCGGCGCGCCGGCATTCGCCGCCTCCACCTCTTCGAGGAGCGCGACCAGGTCCGTGTCCGGGATCAGGCGGCCGGCGAGGCGGATGCGCTCGTTGAACCGCACCAGATGGGGCGAGCTGTAGACGTGCACCCGGTGCCCCGCGGCTTCGGCGATGGCGCGCGCGGTCGCCACCACCGAGCCCTTGCCGTTGGTGCCCGCGACATGCAGCACGGGGGGCAGGCGGTCCTGCGGCCGATCGAGCTTTTCCAGCAGTCGCTCGATGCGCCCGAGCGAGAGGTCGATGACCCTGGGATGCAGGCGCTCGAGGCGGGCCAGCACCGCAGCGAGCCCGCGCCCTTCGGCGACCCTTTCTCCCATCGCCCT
>CAZAEP010000150.1:0-6742 GCA_964484045.1 uncultured Sphingomonadales bacterium | reverse complement strand
GGCATGGCGCCGGGGAGAGGCGGACGACGTCTGGCACGACAAACGCCTCCACGTAGCGGGCATCGCTCTCTCCTTGCGCGACATCGAGACGAAGATTCTGTTCCCCATCTGGCATCGCCCGCTGGTGCTCTACGGCCTGTGGCAGGGCTCGATCGGCGGCCCCCGTTTGCCCAACAAGGCCTATACGGGGGAGAATGTCCGGCGGCTGCTCGAAGAAAATGCCCGCGAGTTCGTGAACTCGAACCGCGGCATGCGGCCCGACGACAGGATACTCCGAGTGTCGCTACTCTACCGATGGGGTGCGGCGCTGTTTCGTGACGACGAGGCCCTGATTCGCCATATTGCGCGCTATGCCCGGCCGCCCTTTTCCAGGGGGCTCGATGGCGTGGACAGGGTCGTCTATGGCCTTTACGACTGGCACATTGCCGATCTTGTCGGCGGCATGGAGGACACGGGCGACTGGAGCCATATCGGAGGTCTTCTCACCGGCATTTCCGGGACTGCCAACGACCTCAACAGACTTCTGTCTCTCGCCCAGGGAAAAGACGTGACGCATCGTGCCGAACCGCCGCAGGCCATACGCCTTCTCAAGGGGATCGCGGCCAACAACACCCGAAGACGCACGCCTCATGTCACTGTCGAGGAATGTCTTCCCGGCGGGGACTGTCCGCCTCCCGCCGTCTCGCGGCCCCGACCCGACCCGGAACGCGGGCCGGATCATCGCTAGAAAGCCGACTCTTTCCCCCGTCGCATCGATTGTGTCAAAGTGCGCGCATTCGAGGGGAAGGAGCGACGATGTCCGGACTGACACGTTTCTTGAACCGCATGGTGATCTTCGTCGCCGCGGTGGCGGTGCTCGTGGCGGTGCTGATCCAGCCATTGAGCAAAGCGTTCACGGCCAATCCCTGGCTCAACGGCATCATCGCCGGGGTTCTCCTGCTCGGCGTCATCTACAGTTTTCGCCAGGTTCTCATGCTGCGCCCGGAGCTTGCCTGGCTGCGCGCCTATCGCCGCGGCGAGCCGGCCGGCCGTCACCAGCCCCGTCTCCTGCGGCCGGTGGCGGCGATTCTCGGGGAAGCGGACGAAGGAAAGAGGCTGCGGATGACCGCGCTGTCGATGCGTACGCTTCTCGACGGCGTCGCGTCGCGGCTCGAGGAGGGACGCGAGATCTCGCGCTACCTCACACGTCTGCTCGTTTTCCTCGGTCTTCTCGGAACCTTCTGGGGCCTACTCGGCGTCCTCGCCGCAATCGGCAACACGATCCAGAGCCTGAGCGTCGAGACCACCGATCTCGGCCTCATGTTCGACGCCCTGAAATCGGGTCTCGGCGCACCACTCGACAGCATGGCCGTCGCCTTCTCCTCGTCGCTTTTCGGCCTCGCCGGATCGATCGTGCTCGGCTTTCTCGATCTGCAGACGGCGCAGGCGCAGAACCGTTTCTTCAACGATCTCGAAGACTGGCTCTCGACCGTCGCCCGGGTGACCCGGGGCGCGCCCGGTGCCCTCGCCGATGAAGACGCCGGCGGGCTCGCCGCCGGCGCCTATCTGAGCGCGCTTCTCGAGCAGACCGCCGAAGGCATCGATCGCCTTACGCGCACGCTCGAAGCGGCCGACGCGAAACGCCAGGAAAGCGACGCGATACTCCTCCGGCTCGCCGAGGGTCTGGCGGCGCTCAGCGAGCGCCTGCGCACCGACGAAGCGGTGGGCGCGCGCCTTGCCGAGGCCGAGGCGCGGACGCAGGCGCTGCTCGAGCGTCTGAGCGAACGTCTCGAGGCCACGGCCGAGGTCCGCCTCGACGCCGATTCGCGCGAGAACCTGCGCAATATCGACCTCCATCTGAAGCGTCTGATCGAAGCCCAGAGCGCGGCTGCCGCCTCTTCGATCGAGACGCTGCGTTCGGAGATCAAGCTTCTCGCACGTACGCTGGCAACGGCACTCGAGCGTCGCGGCGGCGGAAAGGACGCCGCATCATGAGACGGCGCGCCTCGCGTCGGATTCAGGGGGACGACGACACCTGGCCCGGCTTCGTCGATGCGCTGTCCACGCTTCTGCTCGTGCTCGTCTTTCTGCTCTCCATCTTTGCGCTGGCACAGTTCTTTCTCGGCAATGCGCTCTCGGGTCGTGACGCCGCGCTCGAGCAGCTCAAGAGCCAGGTCGCCGAGCTCGGTGAGCTGCTCTCGCTCGAACGCAAGGCCAATGCCGATCTGCGACAGAGTGTCGCCCAGCTCTCGGCATCCCTGTCCACCGTGCGCGGCGAGCGCGACGATCTCTCGGCCCGGGTCGCCGAGCTTTCGGCCTCGCTTGCCGATGCCGAAAACCGACTGCAGGCGACGAAGGAAGAAGCGGAAAAGACGGCGCAGGACCTTGCCGCGGCCGAGAAGCGATATCGCGAGGCGGAGAGCGAACTCGCAAATGAACGGACGCTCACCGCCCGGGCCCGCGATCAGGTGGCCGATCTCGAAGCCAGCCTGCTCGCGCTCCGGCAGCAGCTCGCGCGGCTCGAGGCGGCGCTCGAGGCGTCGGAGCAGCGCGACAAGGAGAGCCAGGCGATCATCGCCGATCTCGGCCGGCGGCTCAATGTCGCCCTCGCCGGCAAGGTCGCCGAACTCGCCGGCTATCGCTCGGAATTCTTCGGCCGCCTGCGCGAGATCCTCGGCCACCGCGCCGACATCCGCATCGAGGGCGATCGTTTCGTTTTCCAGTCGGAGCTGCTGTTCGCGTCGGGGAGCGCGGCGCTCGGTCGCGAGGGACGCGAGCAACTGCGACAGGTGGCGCAGACCCTGCTCGACATCGCGCGCGATATCCCGCCCGACATCGACTGGATCCTGCGCGTCGACGGTCATACCGACAAGGTCCCGATCTCGACGCCGCAATTCGCCGACAACTGGGAGCTCTCGGCGGCACGGGCGATCGCCGTCGTCCGCTTTCTGATCAGCCAAGGCGTGCCGCCGGAGCGACTTGCGGCGGCGGCATTCGCCGAATTTCAGCCGGTGGCGCCCGGCGACGATCCGGATTCCCTGCGCCGCAACCGGCGGATCGAGATGCGCTTCACACAACGCTGAACCGGCACCGTGCGGCACATGCCGCGCGTGCCGTGCCGATCCGCTCCCTACACACGCCGGACCATGATCTAGAAATCGACGAGCCGGATCGAGAGCTCTCCGAACACCGGGGCGTTCAACTTCCGCACGAAGTTTATGATGGCCGACGTCTCGACAGGATGTGTCCAGACATGCTTTCCGATCGGCTCGGAACCGGATCGGCCCGCCGGAACCAGAGTTGCCACGACGGCAGCGCAGACAGCGACTGCAACCACGCGAGGCGAGACCATTTCAACCCTGAGCATCTTTGACTTCTCGTTACTCCGTCCTATACGTCCCATTGAATCCCGCTGCAAGCATGAAGTGTGGGCGACCGTTTGGAATTCAGCCTCGTCGGCAGACAATCGCACCGCAGGTCCTGCCGTACCGGCATAGCCGGCGGGACGCATCGGCACCGTCGGCCCCTGTGACACCATGCTATGGCGAATTTATGACCGGACGGCGCCAATGTGCGTGATGGCCGTCACGCCGTTCCGACAATGCAACTCGTACGGATGCCGCGGCTCAGGAACGACCACGCCACCGGCCGACTCGTGCGCGCCGTACAACACCGACGAAAATGGCGATGGCATTCTCCTGACACCTGTCATCTGGTGCCCATCGCGATCTCGTGTAGACTGGCGCAACCGGCAACAGGAATGGGCGGAATCATGGACGACAAGCGGCACCTTCTGGGGCGCCTCTCCATCGATCGCGAGGAAGAGACGGCACCGGCCGTCCCCGCTTGGCTGCCCTGGGCGGGCGCCGCGGCCGGTCTCCTTCTCGGCGCCCTCCTGATGTGGCTCATCATCGGGACACGCGGCGGGGCCGAAACGCCGGAGAACACCCCGACCGCACAGACGATCGCTTCACCGGATACGCCCGCGGCCGCCGACGCCGCGACCGCCGCCCCGGCGCCGGCCGTTGCCACGGCAACGTCCGAGCGGGTGCTCAACGCCTCGGGCTATGTCACTGCGCGCCGCATGGCGACGGTCTCGGCCCAGATCACCGGCCGCATCACGGCGGTCCTCGTCGAAGAGGGAACGGCGGTCGAGGCCGGACAGGTGGTGGCACGGCTCGACGATTCGCTCGCCCGCATCGATCTCGGCCTTGCGCGCGCGCAGTTCGCTGCGGCACGCGCCACCGTCGCCGGCATCCGCGCCAATCTCGACGAGGCCGAGCGCGTGCTGAAGCGGATCACGGCGCTCAACGCCAGGGACTTCTCGAGCGAGGCGGATCTGACTCGGGCGCGCGCCGATGTCGAGCGCCTGCGCGCCGACCTCGCCCGCGCCGAGGCCGACCGGGATGTCGCGCGGTTGCAGGTGGATCGCGCCGCCGAGCTGGTGGATCGCCATATCATCCGGGCTCCCTTCGCCGGCGTCGTCACCGACAAGAACGCGCAGCCCGGCGAGATCGTCGCCCCGGGCTCCGCCGGCGGCGGCTTCACGCGCACCGGCATCTGCACGCTGGTCGACATGTCGAGCCTCGAGATCGAGGTCGACGTCAATGAATCCTTCATCGGCAAGGTGTTCGCCGGCCAGCCGGTCGAGGCGCGGCTCGATGCCTATCCCGACTGGGTCATCCCGGCACATGTGATCGCCATCATTCCCACCGCCAATCGCGACAAGGCGACGGTGAAGGTCCGCATCGGTTTCGATGTCGGCGATCCGCGCATTCTGCCCGACATGGGAGTCAATGTCGCGTTTCTCAAGGATTGACGGCGCGGCGGAACGGAACGCAGCGACAAAGCGAGGACAACATGAGCGAAAAGGCGTTGATCGAACTCCGGCATGTGAGCAAGTCCTACCGGAAGGGCAAGATCGTGATCCCGATCTTCGAGGATCTCGATTTCGCCATCGCACCCGGCGAGTTCATCGCCGTGATGGGCCCCTCGGGCTCGGGCAAGACGACCCTGCTGAATCTTCTCGGCGGGGTCGACCGGCCGACGGGCGGTGAAATCCTCTTCGAAGACGCTCGCATCGACAATCTGAGCGAGAGTCGCCTTGCCGCCTGGCGGGCGCGCAATGTCGGCTTCATCTTCCAGTTCTACAATCTGTTGCCGATGCTCAATGCGGCCCGCAATGTCGAGCTGCCGCTGCTCCTGACCAGATTGTCGCGCCGGAAGCGACGCGAGAATGTCGCCACGGCCCTCGAGATCGTCGGCATCGCCGACCGCGCCGGACACTATCCGAGCGAGATGTCGGGCGGCCAGCAACAGCGCGTCGCCATCGCCCGCGCCATCGTCTCCGACCCCAAGATGCTGCTCGCCGACGAGCCGACCGGCGATCTCGATCGCGAGTCGGCAAACGAGATTCTGACCGTTCTGCAACAGCTCAATCGTGATTTCGGAAAGACCATCGTCATGGTCACCCACGATCCCGAGGCGGCGAAATACGCCAAGCGCATCCTGCATCTCGACAAGGGCCGCTTCGTCGAAGCGGAGCTCGTATCATGACCAGCGCCGGCCTGATGTGGAAGAATGTGTGGCGGCGCAAGCTGCGCGCGATCCTCACCATCGTCTCGATCCTCATCGCCTTCCTGATCTTCGGCGTTCTGCGCAGTTTCGATCAGGCGCTTCATGCCGGGGTCGACCTTGCCGCCGCCGACCGTCTGGTGGTCGTGAGCAAGGTCAATTTCACGGTCTCGCTGCCCTATGCCTATGTCAACAAGATCGCGGCCGTCGACGGCGTGAAAAGGGTGACCTTCGCCACCTGGTTCGGCGCCTACTGGCAGGAACCGCGCAACCAGTTCGCGGCCTTCGCCGTGGATCCCGAATCCTGGCTCGAGACCTACCCCGAGATGATCGTCGACCCCGACGACCGGGCACGTTTCCTCGCCAATCGCACCGGTGCCCTCGTCGGCGCCAATCTGGCGAAACGCTTCGGCTGGAAGAAGGGCGACCGCATTCCGCTGCCGAGCACGATCTGGTCGAGGAAGGACGGCTCCAAGGTCTGGGAGCTCACCGTCGAGGGCATCTTCACCGGCGCCGATGCGCAGACCGACACCTCCTATCTCGTCTTCCACCACGACTATCTCAACGAGGCACGCTCCTTCGCCAGGGACACGGTGGGCTGGATCGTGGTGACGACCAGCTCGCACGAGCGCAATGACGAGGTCGCCCGCGCCATCGACACCATGTTCTACAACTCCGCACGGCAGACCAAGACCGACACCGAAAAGGCCTTCTCGGCCGCCTTCATCAAGCAGTTCGGAAATATCGGTCTCATCATCACCTCGGTGGTGGGCGCCGCCTTCTTCACCATCCTCGTCATCACCGGCACGACGATGGCGCTGGCGATCCGCGAGCGCACGGGCGAGATCGCGGTCCTGAAGACGATCGGCTTCACCGGGCGAAGGGTCTTCGCCCTGGTGCTCGGCGAATCGCTCTTTCTCGCGCTGCTCGGCGGCATCCCGGGACTGCTCTTCGCCTCCGGTCTGGTCACCGCCATGCGGGCGGCGCTCGCCGGTCTCCTGCCGACGATGGTGTTCTCGGAGCGGACGCTTCTGGAAGGTCTCGTTCTCATCCTTGCGCTCGCCTTCGTGACCGGCATCGTTCCCGCCGCCAATGCGCTGCGCCTCAACATCACCGCCGGGCTGGCAAGGGGATAAGGCTCATGATTTCGCAGATCATCGCCGTCACCGCAATCAACATCAAAGGCATT
>CAZAEP010000149.1:0-6798 GCA_964484045.1 uncultured Sphingomonadales bacterium | reverse complement strand
GTTCCCCCCCTTGCCGCCGCCGCCCCGTCGCATCCGCGGGTGAAGCGCGATCCCGTCGAGCGAATCCTGCTCGGTCCCGGCTTCACGCTGCACGGGGAGCGCTGAAAAGTCGTCGTGCCATCTGGCGGAATGCGCATGGCGCCGAGCTCCCGACCCGGTGGTGATTTCGCCGCGGGGCGGCGCTCGCTGTCGGCGTCTGCCGCTGCCGTCCGCCGACGTTCGCCGATTCCCGGCGCTCGCTGAGCGCCCCCGAGGAGCGGTAGGCGCCGCCGCGCGCATGGGCGGTTCTTGCAGCTCGTCTCCGACGCATTCAGGCGCGCCGAAGCTTCATGAATCGCGCTCTTCGCACGTCGCAACTTCCGCCCCCCGGCACCCACTTCCTCCGTACCCGGAGAGCGGGCGGTAACACGCGCAGGTGTTGTAACACGCCTTTTTGATCGGAAAGAGAGTATTTTTGGGTTGTCCGGAGGGGACACGCAAAACTAGTGTAATAGGGCGATATCGCAGATCACACAAACCGATGATGGAGAATTGATCATGTCGACCGAGAAGAGAATTCGGGCTTTCGGGCGGGTCATGACCCGCGAGCTTGATCGCGACGAAGTCGCCCAGGTCGGAGGCGGCGAAGAGGTGACGGTTGACGCCGTCCAGAGCATCGGCGACTGCCCCGGGGCGGCCCTGGCCTATACCTACTGCTTCTGGGGCGTCTGGTACCACATCGACGACTGCTGAGGCCGTCGACCAAGGCCATGCCCGGGCTTGCCCGGGCATGGCCGACATGTCCGGGAACGGTCATGCGTCCGTACAGGGACAAGGACCATGCGTCATGACGCCGGGCGGCTCTCCCGGTACGGGAAAAGGGTTGAAATGAGTCAGCACGAGGCGGTCCTGATCCGCAGCTTCTTCGCCGATATCCATGCCTTCGCCGTGGCATGGGGGCTGAAGACGATGGGATGCCCGGCCGAGATATGGGTGGTCTCGGACTTCCCGGCCCGACAGCGACTCAGCATCTCGCTCGATAATCGCAATCCGGTTCGGCATCGGATCCGCAACGGCTCGCAGACACTCGTGCTGGACCGCTTCACGACCGTCTGGAACAGGCGCGTGGGCTATCTCTCCTATCCGGACGCGCTCCACGAGGCCGATCGCGATTTCGTCGAGAAGGAGTGCCGGACCTGTCTCGACTCGACATTCGAGACCCTGTGCCCGGAAGCCTTCTGGGTCAACTCACCGCGCGCCTTCCGCAACGACGCCCTGAAACCGCGGCAACTGGCCGTGGCCGTCGGCTGTGGGCTGACCATTCCGCCAACGCTGGTTTCCAATGACCCCGAAGCGATCGCGGCCTTTTACGAGCAGCATGACGGTCGGATCATCTACAAGTCATTCCATGCCCGGAGCTGGCGCGGTGAGGACGGCGCAGGAAGCTGGCAAAGAATGGGGTTCACCGAACGCGTTGCGCGCCATCATCTGCAAAGGCGGGGATCGCTTGCGGCCGCCCCCGGGATCTATCAGCGGGAAGTGTCCAAGGCCTTCGACGTGCGCGCCACCTTCATGGGAAGCTCCTGTCTTGCCGTCAGGCTGACCGCCGACGGAGAAAGCGATGGCGTTCCCGACTGGCGTTCCGTTCAGGATCGCCTGCATCTCGAACCGGTCGCGCTCCCCGAATCGGTCTACGGGGCCTGCCGCCGTCTGATGGCGGACCATGACCTCGTCTTCGGCTGCTTCGATTTCGCGGTGACGCCGGACGGTGACTATGTTTTCCTCGAAGTCAACCAGATGGGCCAGTTCCTGTGGAAAGAGGAGCTGCGACCCGATCTGCCGCTTCTCGACATGTTCTGTCGTTTTCTCCGGTCCCGGGACCGGCAGTTCGTCTATGAGCCGGAAGGGGGCCGCTCGACGGTACGATTTTCCGACTTTCTGCGCTCGCCGGAAGGCGATGCGTATCGTGCGCTCGCTGCCGACCCGCGTTTCCGCGACCAGTTCCACCGTATTTCCGCGGAATAAACCCGTCGCGCTCCATTCGCAGGGTGCCGGCACGCACCCGCCACGCGGTGCGCAAGGCCGCTTCACTCCCTGACCTTCCGCGGATAGGGCGGCGGTGCTTCGGGCCGCGGCGAGGGCGTGTTCCCGAGGGCCTCGAGGACGACCCGGACCGCGGCCTCGAGCTGCGGATCCCGGCCGGCGATGACGTCCTTCGGCGTCATTTCGACCTCGATGTCGGGGCGTACGCCTTCATTCTCGATCGAATAGCGGCCTTCGGCGTCGATGAAGCGGAAATAGGGCGCGGTCACGCGCCCGCCGTCGATGAGCGGCGGCGCGACGCCGATGCCGATGAGCCCGCCCCAGGTGCGCTTGCCGACGAGCGGACCGCCGCCCTTGAGCCGGAAGGCATAGGGCAGGAAATCGCCGCCCGAGCCCGCGAACTGATCGATCAGCATCGCCTTCGGTCCGAAGACCGCCCCCACCGGCGTCGTGAACATCATGCCGTCGCGGTCGGTCCAGGAGGCGAGATAGGTGCGGGTCAGCACGTCGACGATGTAATTGGCCGCCTGGCCGCCGCCATTGCCGCGCTCGTCGATGATCATCGCCGGCTTCTCGACCTGGGGGAAGAAGAGGCGGTTGAAGAAGGTGAATCCGGCGCCGGCGGTGTTCGGCAGATAGACGTAGCCGACGCGGCCGGCGCTGAGCTCGGCGACACGCCGGCGGTTGCGCTCGATCCAGGCCCAGCGCCGGAGCCCGCGCTCGCTCTTGATCGGCTCGACCTGGACGGAGAAGGCCTCGTCGCGGCGCGGCCGGTGGGCCAGCGTCAGGATGATCTGGCGGCCGACCGTGCCTTCGAGCAGGGCGTGGATATTGTCCGTGGCGGCGAGCGGCCGGCCGTCGATCTCGAGAATGTAGTCGCCTTCCCGGACCCCGAGGCCGGGGACCGCCAGCGGCGCGCCGAGGAAGGGATTCCACAATTCGCCGGAATAGATGCGGGCGATGCGGTAGAGCCCGTTCTCGATCCGGTAGTCGGCGCCGAGAAGCCCCACCGGCGCGACCGTGCCTTTCGGCACGTCTCCGCCGAAGGCGCGGGCGTGCCCCGATTCGAGCTCGGCGACGAGCATGACGAGAACGCGATTGAGGTCCGCGCGGGAGCCGACATCGTCAAGAAGCGCCGCGTATTTCCTGCGGATCGCCGGCCAGTCGGCGCCGTGCATGCCCGGATCGTAGAAGAAGTCGCGCTCGATACGCCAGGCCTCGTCGAAGATCTGCCGCCATTCGGCCCTGGGGTCGATGCGCAGCTTCAGGGATGCGAGAGCCAGCGGCTTCGGCGCCGCGGGGGCCTTTTCGCCGACGGGAACGATCGCCCATGTCTTGCGCGCGCGCGCAAGCAGAAGCGTCGAGCCGTCGCCGCTGATCGCGGCATCGGCGACGCCCGGCAAGAAGACGCTCTCCTTGCGGCTTTCCGGGTCGAAGCGATAGAGCGTGTCGACGGCCTCGCTCTCGCGGCCCGGCGGCGACTTCTCGATCCCCTGCGGGCGCTCGGCGAGATAATAGAGCGCGCCGTCCTCGCCGACGAGGAGGCGGCTGTAATTGCGTTCGGCCACCGGCAGCGCCACGATCCGCCGGTCGAGGCCGGCGGCGTCGACGCGCGTTACCACCGGGGGAGTCTTCTTTCCGGCGCCGCTTTTTGCCGGCTTGCCCGCAGCCGGCTCGTCGTCCCTGAGCGGCAGCGGCGTTTCGCCCGTCTCCGAGAGCACCAGGGAATAGAGCCCGGCGCGCACCGGGCGTTCCTGATTGCTCATGTCGAGCCAGGCATTGGCCGGGCCGAGATTGGTGCTGGCGGTGAAATAGAGATACTGGCCGTCGCGGCTGAAGGCGGGCGTGCCCATGCCGGCGAGGCCGTCGCCGACGGCGATGCGGCTGCCGGTCTCGAGATTGTAGAGAAAGAGCTGACGCAGATAGTTGGCGCCGACCCGGCTGTAGGCGATCCAGCTGCCGTCGGGCGAGACCGCCACCTCGAAGCCGGGCGGGAACCAGCGCCGCGCGTGACGGTCGATGAGGCGCGAGCGCCCGCTCTTGAGGTCGAGCGCATGGAGACCGAGGTGATTGTCCTCGTAAAGGAGCGTTCTGCCGTCGGGGGTGAAGGCGCGCAGCCGGTAATAGGCGGGCGCACCGGCGAGCGGGATGGTGCGCCGCGGACCGAGCCCGTCCTGCGGGGCGAGCACCAGCTCGTATTCGCCGGATGCGTCGCTCAGATAGGCGATCGTCCTGCCATCGGGAGACCACAGCGGGCTGCGGTCGTGGGCGCCCGAGCTCCGCGTCAGATTGCGCGTGCTTCCCGTCCTGGCGGGAACGGTGACGATCTCGCCGCGGCTGCTGAAGACGGCACGACTCCCGTCCGGCGCAAGACCGGCGTCGGTGATGAACTTGCTGCCGTCGACCCAGCGCGGCCGGGCTTCCGGCAGATCGGCCCTGATGTCGATTGCGAGCGTGCGGTCCGTGCCGCTCGCCGGATCAAAGAGGTGCAGACGTCCGCCCTGGGCATAGATGATGGCATCGTCGGTGCCGGCGGCCGAAGAAATGTCCCAGTCGCGATGCTGCGTCAGTTGGTCCAGCGTCCCGGTCGCCGGATCGTAGGACCAGAGATTGAACACATCGTCGCGGTCGGAGACGAAATAGACGCGATCGCCGATCCACATGGGATGACGGTCATTGACCCCGGCATTGGGAATGCGCTCGATCGCGTGGCTCTCGAGATCGAAGAGCCAGATCGGCGGCGTCGTGCCGCCGCGATAGCGGCGCCAGCCCGAGCGTCCCGAATAGCCCGAGGGGAAGGGCTGATAGGCGATCCTCCGGCCGTCCGGCGACCAGGCGCCGTCATAGGCGATGGGCATCGGCAGGGCCCGCGGCAGGCCGCCCTTGAGCGCGACCGTGAAGAGCTGCCCGCCGCGCTGATAGGTGAGATGGCGCGGCGAGGTGAAGAGAACCGCCGTGCCGTCGGGCGACCAGCCGCGCACGATATCGGGGCCGGGATGCCAGGTGAGCCGCCGCGGCTGTCCGCCTTCGCTGGGGATGACATAGACGTCGGCATTGCCGCCATAGGTTCCGGTATAGGCGATGAAGCGGCCGTCGGGGGAAAAGGCGGGGTGGCTTTCCTCCCCGATCTCGACGGTGAGACGCCGCACGCCGCTGCCGTCCCGGTCCGCCGTATAGAGATCGCCGGCATAGGTGAAGACGATCCGCGCGCCGTGGATGTCCGGCATGCCCAGGAGCCGGGTCGCGGCGCGGGCGCTCCCGTCCGCGCCGGGCAGGAGAAGAAACGCCGTCCACGCCATCAGCACGAAGCGAAATCGCATGCCACCCTCCCGTCCTCGCGAGCGATCGCCCATCGTTGCAGGCCCGGCGGGCCGGGTCAATCGCCGGGTGCTCCGGCGTGACGCTTCGGGCTCAACCGAGGTGCAAGTCCGGCCATCGGTTTGTCAGCGAATTGCAAGCGATTCTAAGCCAAAGCCCGGATGGTCGGTGGTGGGCAGGGGCCTAAGCTATCCGTGGTGGGAAAAGAGCCGGCCGCGCGCTACTATCGCGAGATCGGAACGGCACGATTTCGCGCAACTGAAACGAGAGAGGAAACAGACATGACATCGCAATCCCAGTGGCGTCGCGCCCTGCTGACAGGCTGTGGCGCCGGCGCGCTCATGGCCGCCTCGGCGACCGCATCCGCGCAGCAGCCGGCCGACGAGACCGGTGACGCCGACGCCGCGATCGAAGAGGTCGTGGTGACCGGTTCACGCATCCGCCGCTCGGCGCTCGAGCAGCCGCAGCCGCTGATCAATCTCACCGCCGAGGACATCGACAGGAGCGGCCAGGTGGCGGTGGCGGATTTCCTGCAGCGCCTGCCGATCTCGGGCTCGGCGATCAATCGCACCAACAATTCGAGCGGCAATCTCGGCTTTCCGCCCGACGGCAGCGGCATCGGCGCCGGCGCGTCCGAGGTCGATCTCCGCTATCTGACGTCGAAGCGCACCCTGGTGCTGGTCGACGGCCGGCGCTGGATCAAGGGCTCGTCGGCGAGCGGCGTCTCGGGCGCGGTGGATCTCAACACCATTCCGGTCAATATCATCGAGCGCATCGAGATCCTGCAGGACGGCGCCTCGACGATCTACGGTTCGGACGCCATCGGCGGCGTCGTCAACATCATCACCAGCAACACCTATGACGGCTTCACCGCCAGCGCCTACGGCGGCACCTATTTCAACAAGGGAGACGGAACGAGCCAGGAATACGACTTCCGTTGGGGCGCCCAGAGCGAGCGCACGCGGGTCCTGCTCGACGTCAGCTTCACCAAGCAGGGCGCGGTGTCGGCGGCCGACCGCAGGATCTCGCAATTCCCCATCGCCGGGGTCGGCGACGGCTCCGGCGGCTCCTCGGGCACGCCGCAGGGGCGCTTCATCTTCCGCGATCCCAACACCGGGGTCGTTTCCAGCATCACGCTCAACAACGGGGTGCTGAACGACGGCGGCGCCAACAAGCCGGTTTTCGATCCCCTGAATCCCGGTGCCGGCGGCGACTTCCATGCCTTCACCACCGCCGACCGTTTCAATTTCCAGCCCTTCAACTTCCTGGTCACGCCCAACAAGCGGGTCAATATCTTCGCCAAGGCGGAATATGACGTGACCGATTCGATCCTCTTCAAGCTGACGGCGGCCTACAACAACCGACGCTCGACGAACCGCGCCGCGCCCGAGCCCCTGTTCATGGGGTCGGACGCCGGCAGCGGCTTCTTCCTCGACAATGTCTTCATCCCCGCCGACC
>CAZAEP010000148.1:0-6869 GCA_964484045.1 uncultured Sphingomonadales bacterium | reverse complement strand
GACCACCGCGGCATCGGCATCGACCTCGTCGCCATGTGCGCAAACGACATCCTCGTGCAGGGCGCCGAGCCTCTGTTCTTCCTCGACTACTTCGCCACCGCGCAGCTCGACCGTACGCTCGCCGTCGCGGTGGTCGAAGGCATCGCCGAGGGTTGCCGCCAGGCCGGCTGTGCCCTCATTGGCGGCGAAACGGCCGAGATGCCGGGGCTCTACGCCGCCGGCGATTACGATCTCGCCGGCTTCGTCGTCGGCGCGGTCGAACGCGACGCGCTGTTGACCGGCCATTCGATCAGCGCCGGCGATATGGTGCTTGGACTCGCCTCCTCGGGCGTCCACGCCAACGGCCTGTCGCTCGTCCGCCGCTTGATCGCCGATTACGGCCTCTCCTACGAACGGCCGGCGCCTTTCGATTCCCGTTGCGGACTTGGCGAGGTCCTGCTTCGACCGACGCGCATCTATGTGCGCAGCCTGCTGCCCCTCATCCGCGGCGGTCGCATCAAGGGGCTCGCGCACATCACCGGGGGCGGACTTCTGGAAAACATCCCGCGCACGCTGCCCGCCGGGACCCGGGCGACGATCGAAGCCGATACATGGCCCCTGCCGCCGGTCTTCGCGTGGCTCAAGGAACTCGGCCATCTCGAGCCCGGTGAGCTCGCCCGCACCTTCAATTGCGGCATCGGAATGGTCGCCATCGTCGCCGCGGGCGCGGCAGCCGAAGTGCAAAGCGCACTCGAAGCCGCCGGCGAGACCGTGTGGCCCATCGGCCGCATCGAAGACCGGGACGGCGGCCCCGCGATCCGCCTCGAAGGCCCGCCCGGCACCTGGGGCGAGAGCGACGGCTTCCGCCTCCCGGACGGGGCGGGAGAGCGCTGATGGCACGCCTCAGACTCGCGGTCCTCATTTCCGGCCGCGGCAGCAATCTCAAGGCTCTGATCGACGCCTGCGCGACCGCCGGCTACCCGGCCGAGATCGTTCTCGTTCTCTCCGACCGGCCCGGCGCCCCGGGGCTCGCCTACGCCCGTGACGCGGGGCTCGAGACGCTGGTTGTCGATTATCGCGAATTTCCCGACCGCACCGCCTTTGACGAGGCCCTGCATGCGGCGCTCGTTGACGCCCGCGCGGAACTCGTCTGCCTCGCCGGATTCATGCGCCTTCTCGATGCCGATTTCGTCTCCCGCTGGCGCAATCGGCTGATCAATATCCACCCCTCGCTCCTGCCCGCCTATCGCGGTCTCCGGACCCATGAGCGGGTGCTCGAGGACGGTGTACGCTTCACCGGCTGCACGGTTCATTACGTGCGCGCCGAGATGGACGCCGGGCCGGTCATCATCCAAGCCGTGGTGCCGGTCCGTCCCGACGACACGCCCGAGACGCTGGCTGCGCGCGTTCTCGCTTACGAGCACCGGATCTATGCCGAGGCGGTGCGGCTGATCGCCACCGGCGCCGCCCGGGTCTCGGGCTCGCGGGTCGTCATCAAGGGGGCGGAGACCCCGCGGGAAGGACTGATCAGCCCGCTCCCGGCCACGACCGATCGCTCATAAGGAAACGGCCGCGGCGGAAATGCCGCCGCGGCGCGCGCCGGTCAGCGCTTCGAGAACTGGAAGCTGCGCCGCGCCTTGCGCTTGCCGTACTTCTTGCGTTCCACCATCCGCGCATCGCGCGTGAGAAAGCCGGCCGCCTTCAGCGGAGCCCGCAATTCCGGCTCATAGCGCTGGAGCGCTTGCGAGATTCCGTGCTTGACCGCGCCGGCCTGGCCCGACAGGCCGCCGCCCTTCACTGTGGCGACGACATCGTACTGATTGCGGCGCCCCGCCACCTCGAAGGGCTGATTGACAATCAGCCGCAACGTCGCCCGTGCGAAATACTCCTCCTGATCGCGCCCGTTGACGATGATCCGGCCACTGCCCGGCTTGATCCATACCCGCGCCACGGCGTCCTTGCGCCGTCCGGTCGCATAAGCACGGCCCTCGGCATCGATCTCGGGCTTGCGCTCGGCCACCGCCGCCTCGACCGGGCTCTCGCCCCCGGTCAGCTCCTTCAGGTCCTCGAGCGTCTGCTTTTCCGTCGCCATCGCGCTCACCTCTTGTTCTTCGGGTTCATCGCCGCCACGTCGAGCGGCTCGGGGTTCTGTGCCGCATGCGGATGCTCGGGCCCGGCATAGACCTTGAGATGACGCATCTGCCGGCGCCCCAGGGGGCCGCGTGGGATCATCCGTTCCACGGCCTTCTCGATGACCCGCTCGGGAAAGCGCCCTTCCAGGATCTCCCTGGCCGTCTGCGACTTGATGCCGCCGGGGTGGCCGGTGTGACGATAATAGACCTTCTGCTCGCGCTTGCGTCCCGTCAGCTTCACCTTCTCGGCGTTGATGACGACGACGGTGTCGCCGCAATCGATGTGCGGCGTGTAGATGGGCTTGTGCTTGCCACGGAGGCGGTTGGCAATGATCGCGGCGAGGCGGCCGAGCACGAGGCCCTCGGCGTCCACCAGGATCCATTTCTTCTCAACCTCACTCGGCTTGGCCGAATAGGTTTTCATGTCCGCTCGATCCTTTTCCCTGGAAGATTCACCAGTGCGACCGCCGGCTCCCCAAGGGCACCCGCGGTCGATCACAACGCGGCCGGCATTTACGCCAGAGCGTGATAGCTGTCAACAGAAAACAGGTATTTTTCAGCATCTTAGAAAGAGGTAGTATTCTACCCCTCTTTTTCCGCATGAGGATCACGGGTGACGCTGCGAACCCATGCCATGTAGCGCTTGTCGCCATGGGCCCAGGGCCAGACGGCGATGCAGGGCACGTCATATTCATGCAGCTCGCTCAAGCGGGCCACCGCCGCCTCGGCCAGCGTCGCGCGCGTTTTCATGAGGAGAAAGCTCTCCGCCTCCTCGGCGATCTCGTCGTTCCAGCGATAGAGCGAGCGTCCCGCCGGCAGGATATTGGCGCAGGCGATCAGCCGCTCGCCGATCAGCGTGCGGGCCAGAGCGCGCGCCTGATCCATGTCCGCAACGGTGACGTAAAGGGTGACGATTCCGCTCATCAGACCCCCTCCTCCGGCTTGAAGAGATGCAGCAGATCAAGTGCGCCGGCGAGCACGATGAGCGCCCCCGCCTGATGCAGGACGGCCACCGGAATCACCACCCCGCTCAGCAGCGTCATCACTCCGAGCGTCGCTTGTGCGACGACGAGAAAGAGCAGAATCATCGTCCCCACCTTCACCGGAGCCGGCGCGCGATGCGTGAAGCTGCGGATCATGATTGCAGCAGTTGCGAGCACAAGCGCATAGGCCCCCAATCTGTGATTGAACTGCACCAGCGCCGCATTGTCGAGTAAATTGCGCCACAGGGGGCGCATCGACCACGCCAGGTCCGGAAAGAATCGTCCGTTCATCCACGGCCAGTCGGCATAGACGTGACCGGCCTTGAGACCGGCGACGAGACCGCCGAGG
Source organism: uncultured Sphingomonadales bacterium (assembly GCA_964484045.1). GTDB lineage: Bacteria > Pseudomonadota > Alphaproteobacteria > Sphingomonadales > Rhodothalassiaceae > J134. The sequence goes on along the minus strand of CAZAEP010000148.1, from coordinate 3,426 downwards.
CCGATCTGCACGAATATCAGCGCCACCAGCCCCTTCACCCCGTGCCGCAGGCGGCGATCCCGGCAGCGGCGGCGCGCGCCGAGAAAATCAAGCGCCGTCCAGATGAGAAGGGCATAGATCGTCACCGCGACAAGCAGATGCGCGGTCAGGCGATAGTGGCTCACCGCAGGCTCGCTCACGAGCCCCGATTTCACCATGATCCAGCCGAGCCCCCCCTGCAGCGCACCGAGGAAAAGGATCAACAGCAGACGTGACTTGTAGCCGCGGGGGATGCGCTTGCGCACCCAGAACAGCGCCAGCGGAACGGCATAGGCCAGTCCGATGAGACGCCCGAGAAGCCGGTGCACATATTCCCACCAGTAAATGTTCTTGAACGCGGCGAGCGTCATGCCGCGATTGAGGAGCCGGTATTCGGGATATTGCTGATAGGCGCGAAAGGCCCGCTCCCATTCCTCGGCCCCGAACGGCGGCAGGATGCCGCTCACCGGGTGCCATTCGACGATGGAGAGGCCGGACTCGGTCAAGCGCGTGATGCCGCCGACAATCACCATCGAGAAGACGAGGGCGGCGACCGCAAGCAACCAGTATCCGATCGCACGGCTGCTCCCCGGGCTTACCGGCAAGCTGGACATGGCCCCCCCGGGATGGATCGTGACCGTGCTCATGAAAGCTGTGCTAACGCGCCCTCGTCCGCGGTGCAAGACGTCAGGATGTCCGGAGCGGCGTCTCCCTCCTCTTCAGACGCGGCGGGTCCGCTCTTCAACCGTCCGCGGAACGCTGACGCGCGAGCGTCTTGCGAGCCCCGGCGACGATCGTGTTATGCTGAGGAGGGTTGGAGCGCCTTGCCAGTCGGGGAGGGAACGGGGAACGTCGATGAACGGCGGCAACGACAAGCGCCTGGAAGAGCTTTTCGTGAGCGGCAATGACGCACTGGTCCGGCACCTGCGCACGCGCGTCGGCAGCGTCGAGGATGCCGAAGACATGGTGCAGGAGGGCTATTTGCGGCTCCTCGCGCAAGCGCGCCGCGGCCGGGGAGCGATTGCCAATCTCAGGGCCTATCTCGGACGCAGCCTGCACCATCTGGTGAGCGATCATTTTCGCCGGCAGGGGCGCGAACGCGCAAGCCTGCAGCAGCCGCAGACGCTGTCCCTCGCCGCGTCTGCGGAGCCCCCTGCCGACCCCGAGCGCACGCTGGAGACGCGGCAACAGCTCGAACGCATTCGCAGGGCGATCAATCGCCTCCCCCCGCGCTGCCGCCAAGCCTTCATTCTGCATCGTTTCCACGGCCTCGGATACAGCGCCGTCGCGGCCCGTCTCGGAGTCTCGGTGAGCAGCGTCGAGAAATACGTCATGCAGGCGCTCGACGCCTGCCGACGGGAAGTGCTGTAAGGGGGAAGCGGGCGATTGAGGAAATATACAGGAAATGCGTCTATAATGGGTGAAATGGCGATCGAGCGAATGGCGGTCTCCCATGACTGACGAGGCACGCAGGAAAGCGCTGGACGATGCGACGCGCTGGTTCGCGCGCCTGCGTCGCGACGCGGTGAGCGCACGCGATCGGGCCGCCTTCGAAGCGTGGCTGTCGGAAAGCCTGGCGCACCGGCGCGCCTATCGGGAAGTCGAGAAGCTGTGGAATCTGATGGACGGTCTCGAGCCGGTCCCGGTCAAGCGCCCGGTCCGTGTTTCCGCCCGCCTGCCGCGCCTGGCCGGGGCGCTCGTCGCTTCCTTGCTGGTTCTCGTGATGGGGCTCTATGTCGCAGGCTCTCTTTACGACTTCGGCCCCTGGGGGATGCCGCACTACAAGACCGCCATCGGCGAACGCCGCACCGTCACTCTGAGCGACGGCACGGTCGTTCATCTCAACAGCCGAAGCGACATCGCGGTCGCCTTCTACGATGTCGAGCGCCATGTGCGCCTGCGCGCCGGCGAGGCGCTATTCGACGTCAGGGCCGATCCGGAACGCCCGTTCATCGTCGATGCCGGAGCGGGGCGCATCCGCGTCACCGGCACCGCCTTCGATGTACGCCTCGACGGCGAGACGGCCGACGTCGCGGTGATCCGGGGACATGTCGAAGTCCTGCGTCGCAGCGACGAGCGGCCGCGGGCCGAGGCGCGCCTTTCGGCCGGAGAGGGCGTCCGCGTCGATCCCGGGGGCGTTTCCGAAACCACCCCCGTCGACGTCGCCGCGGTCACCGCCTGGCGTCAGGGACGTCTCATCTATCGCGGCGTTCCGCTCTCGCGCGTGATCGACGACCTCAATCGCTATTTCACGCCCGCGGTCCGTATCGGCGACGCCTCGCTCGAGGACCTCCGGCTGACCGCCGTGATCCGCCTCGAGGATCGCGACTCCATCCTGCAGGCGCTGAAGACCACCCTGCCCGTGACGGTGGTGACCCTGCCCAATGGTCTGACCGTCCTCTACGACCGCCGACCCACCGCAGACGAATAAGAAATTTTTGAGGGATCTTCCGCGTCGACCGTCTTTCAGCAATGAGAGCCGCGGAGAAGAGGCGGCCATGTCACTGAGCCCAGGGAGGACGGTATGACGCGACATTTCGAATATGCCCGGACTTGGCACGGCACCCTGGTCATGGGGTTGCTGACGATCGCCCTTTCGCTCTGGACGCCGGCGGCGCGGGCGAGCGGGGAGCGCGACTTCAATATCCCCGCCCAGCCGCTCGGCGAGGCGCTGATCGAATTCAGCGTCGAGTCCGGTCTGTCGGTGCTGGTGTCGGACGATCTCGCACGGGGCCTTCGCTCGCACTCCCTGAAGGGGCGCTACGCGCCTCTCGAGGCCCTTGGCGTCCTTCTCCAGGGATCCGGCCTCATCTACGAGGTCGTCGACGACACGACGGTCTCCGTCCATCGTGCGAAGGCGACCTCCGAGAGCATGGAAGAGGCGAACGGATCCGGCGCGGCCAAGGGGCCTCTCGATCGCTCCTTGCGCGCGGGCGCCGCGCCGCCGCCGCGGATGGTCGAGGAGATCACCGTGACCGCCCGGCGACGCGTTGAATCGGCGCTCGACGTGCCGATCGCGCTGACCGCCTTTTCCGGCGAAAAGCTCGCCGAATACGGCACCGTCGACATCACCGGGCTCAACGAGCTGGTGCCGAACGTGACGTTCGAGGTCTCGCGCAACACGAATACGACCCTCACTCCCTTCATCCGCGGCGTCGGACAGCAGGACCCGGTCGCCGGTTTCGAGCAGGGTGTCGGCGTCTATATCGACGATGTCTATCTCAACCGTCCGCAGGGCGCGGTTCTCGACATCTACGACATCGAGCGCATCGAGGTCCTGCGCGGACCGCAGGGCACGCTCTATGGTCGCAACACCATCGGCGGCGCCGTCAAATACGTCACCCGTCGCGTCGCCGACGAGCCGCAACTCGAGCTCACGCTCAGGGGCGGCTCCTTCCGGCAGATCGA
>CAZAEP010000147.1:0-6874 GCA_964484045.1 uncultured Sphingomonadales bacterium | reverse complement strand
GGATGGCGCGCTGGATGGGCGCCGCGCCGCGCCAGCGCGGCAGCAGCGAGGCGTGGACATTGAGGCAGCCGAGCCGCGGTGCGTCGAGGATGGCCGGCGGCAGGATGAGGCCGTAGGCGGCGACCGCCGCCGCATCGAGCCGCAATGCCGCAAAGGCGGCCTCGATGTCCGCGTCGCGCAGGGTCTCGGGCGTTCTCACATCAAGGCCGCGTTCTTCGGCAAGGCGATGGACGGCGCTCCTGCGCGGCGCCCGGCCGCGGCCTGCCGGACGCGGCGGCTGCGTGTAGACGGCGACCACCTCGTGCCCCGCCGCGAGCAGCGCTTCAAGGCTCGGAACCGCGAAATCGGGCGTGCCGAAAAAGGCGAGACGCAGGCTTGGCACCTTGTGGTTCTCCCGGCTTCGGGACGGGCGCTAGATGACGACGGTCTCGCGCTCGGCCTTGGCCACCTTGCGGATGATCATGTCGCGCCGGAGCTTCGAGAGATAGTCGATGAAGAGGCGGCCCTCGAGATGATCGATCTCGTGCTGCAGACAGGTGGCGAGAAGCCCGTCGGCCTCGATCTCGGCGGGGTTTCCCTCGCGGTCGAGATAGGCGATGCGACAGCGCGCCGGACGCTCGACCTCGGCATAATGCTCGGGGATCGAGAGACAGCCCTCATTGTAGACATGGGTCTCGTCCGAGGTCCACAGGATCTCCGGATTGATGAGGACATGGGGCCGGCGCTCCTCGTCCTCGCCGCCGACATCGGCGACCAGAAGTCGCCGCGGCACGCCCACCTGGATCGCCGCCAGACCGATCCCCGGCGCCGCGTACATGGTCTCGAGCATGTCGTCGACGAGACGCCGGAGATCCGCGTCGACACGCTCGACCGGCGCGCTTTTGGTCCGCAGCAGCGGATCGGTGGTGGTGATGATCTTGCGGATCGCCATGGCTCCTTCGCCGAAGGCTCGGCCTCTTGCCCATGCTTACCTAAGCACGGCCGCGACGCGGGTCAAGCGCGCGCCGTCAGCCGCTTTCGCCGTGGCGCGCCCGCAGGTCGCCGATGGCGGCCTCCCAGTCGCGGCCGTCGAAATCGACGATCGCGACGGACGCGACGGTCGCCGGATCGACGCAACCGAGATGGACCGAATAGCCGTCGGGATGCGAGCGCGGGACGTAGAAGCTCTTGATGCCGCAGGTCCGGCAGAAGAGATGCCGGGCGGTGCGCGTGCCGAAGCGGTATTCGGCCAGATGACCGGCGCCGGCGAGCAGGTGAAAGCGCTCAGCGGGGACGAGGACATGAAGAAAGCCGGTCATCGTGCAGATCGAGCAGTTGCAGCGCTCGACCCTGAGCGCCGCCGGGGCCTCGAAGGCGAAGCGGACGGCGCCGCAGTGGCAGCCGCCGCGGTGGGTGACGAACGATGTCATGACGGCATTCATCGCACGATCACCCCGCGCCGGGAAAGGGGGGCGCCGATCTTCGCCGGCGTTGCGTCCCTCCGCGCCCGCGGGTCCGGCCTTGTTTCCGTCGCCCGCCGGCGCTCCGTTTTTTCGTCACCCGACGGCGTGACCGGCGGGTCCACCCGGAGGCGGGGCGCCCGGCACGGCCATGGGTTCGCCGGTCGCGGCCGGCGAATGACGGATCCGTATGGGAGGAAGACGGCCGCGCCGGCGGCTCAGATCATCACCGTTCCGAGCCGGTTGCGGCGTCCGCGGCTCGGCATCTCGAGCGAGGTGATGCGCCAGTAGGAGCGGGCATTGCCGTCCGACATGTCCATCTTGAGCGGCAGGCCGAGCGCGGGCGCGTAATAGAGGATGCGCGTCACCCGCTTGGTGCGTCCGTCGATGGTGAGCTCGGTGGTGACGCGTATGAGATAGACCGCGAAGGTGCCCTCGCGAATGGCGAGATTCGTCTTCTCCAGCACCGACATGGTCACCCACAGCGTGCCGGTCATGCCGCCGGCGGGATAGCTGGTGGTTCCGGCGAAGCTCGTCTCCTTGCCGACCGCAAGGGGGAACAGCGCATCGATGGCCGCGGTGTCGAAGTCGTTGATGAACTGCAGCGCGCCGTCATAGCCCGACAGCGAGTAAAGCCCGCGATACTGTGTCCGCTCCGAGACCAGACGGTCGTTCCAGTGATACTGGAAGGTGGCGGTCGGGCCGGAGACGTCGGTCACCTCGAGCTCGTAGATCTGTCCGCCCATGGCGATCATCGCGCGCAGACCCTCGGGCAGCGGGTAGGCGGCGAGCCGGGCATCTCCCGCCTTGCAGGCGACCAGAAGAAGCGCCAGGCCCAAAAGGGCGCCGTGCAGCATCACACGACCTTTCACGACGCGCTCCCTCCCGCTTCCTCTTGCGATTCCGGCATGGCGACCCGAGAAAAGAGAGGATGAAGATGGCGAAATCCCGGCATGGCGACGGCCGGTCGGGCGCCGCCGCGCATCAGGATCGGGGCTCCGCTCGCCATCATCGCTCGCGCGGAAGAACCGTCAGACGATCCCCCGGGACCGGGGACGCCCCCGGACCGGCCGGACCCCCTTCCTGCGGCCTTCGCGATACGCCCGCTCGACGAATTCGAGATTGCGCCGGAGGTGCCGGTTTCCGGGGGCGACCTCCAGCCCGCGGCGGAATGCCGTGAGGGCCTCCTCATAGCGGCCGAGCCGCGACAGCGCGAGGCCGAGATTGCCGTATGCCATCCAGCGATTGGCACGATTCCGGATCGCCCTCTTGCAGGTCGCGACCGCCTCTTCATAGGCTTCGAGGAGATATTGCGCGACACAGAGATTGTTGAGCGCCTTGTAGGTCTCCCACTCCGACACGCCGGCGGCGAGCGCCTGATCGTAGAGCGCCGCCGCCGTGTCGATCCGACCGCGAAGGAGCGCGTCTTCGGCGCGCTGCAGAAGATTCGACGGCTGCAGCACGATCTCGCTCTTCTGCGCCGATGCATCGGTCGTCCAGGCAACCGCGAGCAGAAGGGCGAGCAGGAACATTCCGGGACGTCGTTTCCGCACTGCAAGGCACCGCACATCTTACCCTTTGACCGGAGACAACTTAGCACGGAAACGGAAATGCACAAAATGCAACCATGGTTGCCGGTCCTTCACGCGATGGCGAGAAAGGGCATGCGCAGGAGCTGCGGCAGGCCCAGCGCCGCCGGGTCGCGCCAGGGGGCAAGGCCGATGTCGAGCGCCACCGGGCCCCTCTCCGGCCGCGCCTTGTAGGTTCCGAAGAGATGATCCCACCAGGTGAGGTTGAAGCCGAAATTGCGATCGTATTCGTCGCGGCGCACCGAATGGTGGACGATATGGAAGTCGGGGGTGACGAGGACCCGTCGCAGCAGCCGGTCGAGCCCGGGGGCCAGCCGCAGATTGGCGTGGTTGAAGATCGCGGTGGCGTTGAGCAGGATCTCGAAGAGGACGACCGCGGCCGGAGGAATGCCGAGCAGCGCGACGGCCGCGGACTTGACGAGCATCGATATCGCGTATTCGAAGGGGTGGAAGCGCACGCCCGAGGTCGCGTCGAGCTCGAGATCGCTGTGATGCATGCGGTGGATGCGCCACAGGAGCGGCACCCTGTGGAAGGCGACGTGCTGCGCATAGATGACGAGGTCGAGGGCGAGAATCGCAAGCGGGAAGGTGAGCCAGGGCGGCAGCGCAAGCCATTGGAAGAGCCCGAAACCCGTGGCCTCGATGCGCGCCGCGACGCCGACCGCAACGAGCGGTCCCATGAGCCGGATCATGATCGTGCCGAGGCCGACCAGCGCCAGATTGGCCGGCCATCGCCGCCGCCGCGGGATGCGCCGGTGCCGGCGCGGCAGCACGGCCTCGGCGGCGGTGAAGACGAGCAGGACGAGGGCGAACACCGCGCCCCGCAGGACCGCTTCATGGACAAGGAGAAAGTCGCTCATGGCTCTGATATAGGGTGTGAAACGCGGCAACGCATGCCCTTTTCGCGTTCCGCCGACGCCGCGGAGCGAGGCTGGCCTTGTCGGCGCCCCTGATTTACGCTGCTCGCCATGAGCAGCGGGCGGGCGGCAGCGATCTTCGCGCTCGAGGGCGCCGGGCGGACCTATGACGGGCACCGCGCGCTCGCACCGCTCGACTTCATCCTCGCGCGCGGTGAGCGGGTCGCGCTCATCGGCCCCTCCGGTGCGGGCAAGTCCACCGTGATCAGGCTTCTGGTCGGGCTCGTGCGCCCGAGCGAGGGCCGGGTTCTCTTCGAGGGCCGTGATCTTGCCGGGCTCGACCTCGTCGCGGTGCGCCGCCGGCTCGGCTATGTGATCCAGGAAGGCGGGCTGTTTCCGCATCTGACGGCGGCCGGGAACGTCGCCCTCGTCGCCCATGAGGTCGGCTGGTCGCAGGCGCGAATCGCCGCCCGGCTGCAGGAGCTCGCCGACCTCGTCCGCCTCGATCCGGCGCGCCTCGACAGGTATCCCGCCGAGCTTTCCGGCGGCCAGCGCCGGCGCGTCGGGCTGATGCGGGCGCTCATGCTCGCGCCCGAGGTCCTGCTCCTCGACGAACCCCTGGGGGCTCTCGATCCGATGATCCGTTCCGACCTCGCGGCGGATCTGAAGGCGATCTTCGCGCGTCTCGACACGACCGTGCTCATGGTCACCCACGACCTCTCCGAGGCCCGCGACCTCGGTCAGCGCATCGTGCTGATGCGCGACGGGCGGGTCGTTCAGGAGGGGCGCTTTTCCGATCTCGTGGCACGTCCCGCCGACGATTTCGTGCGCCGTTTCCTGCAGGCCCAGGGCGGGCTCGCGATCGCGCAGGGGGGCGACCGATGAAGGGCCCCGGCCTGTTTCTCGCCCTTTTTCTGCTGACGGTGCCGGCGCGCGCCGCGCCGCCGGTCGTCGTGGCCTCGAAGAGCTTCACCGAATCCGTCCTTCTGGGGGAGATCGCGCGATTGCGGCTTGCAGCCGCCGGCATAAGGGCCGCGCATCGCAGGGCGCTCGGCGGCACGCGCATTCTCTATGCCGCCCTCAGGCGCGGCGAGATCGACCTCTATCCCGAATACACCGGGACGTTGCGCCACGAGATCTTCGCCGGCGAGGCGGTGCCGGACGGGGACGCGCTGGCGACGCGGCTGGCGCGGGACGGAATCGCGCTCGGCCCCGTGCTCGGTTTCGACAATGCCTATGCGCTGGCGGTGCGACCGGCGCTGGCGCGGCGGCGCGGCCTCGCGCGCATCTCCGACCTCGCCCGCGCGCCCGATCTGCGGGTCGGTCTGTCCAACGAATTCCTCGACCGCGGCGACGGCTGGCGCGCGCTCAAGGCCGCCTACGGTCTGCCGCAACAGGCCAATGGACTGGCGCACGATCTCGCCTATCGCGGCCTCGCCGCGCGACGTCTTGACGTCATCGACGTCTATCGCACCGACGCCGAGATCGCCTACTATCACCTGCGTCTGCTCGATGACGACCGCGGCTTCTTCCCCGACTATGCGGCGCTCTACCTCTATCGCGCCGATCTCGCCGAGCGCCGTCCCGAGGCGGTGGCGGCACTGGGCACGCTCGCCGGCCGCCTCGATGCGGCGCGCATGCGGGCGATGAACAGGGCGGTCAAGATCGACCGCCTGCCGGTGCGCCGCGTGGCCGCCGACTTCCTTCGCGCGACGACCGGTGCCACGGTCGGGGAGACGCCGTCGAGCGGCCTGTTCGACAGGCTGGAACGTCGCATCTCGGAACATCTCCTGCTGGTCGCCGTCTCGCTGGGCGCCGCCATCCTGTTCGCCCTGCCGCTCGGGGTGGCGGCGGCGAAAAGGCCGCGCCTCGGTGCCGCGATCCTGGCACTCGCGGGGCTTCTGCAGACGATCCCGGCGCTGGCGCTCTTCGTGTTTCTCATCCCGGCGCTGGGGATCGGCACCGCGCCGACGCTCGTCGCCCTCTTTCTCTACTCGCTCCTGCCCATCGTGCGGGCGAGTCATGCCGGGCTCACCGGCATCGCCGCCGAGCTTCGCCAGGCGGCCGAGGTCATCGGTCTCGGTGCGCGCAGCCGCCTCTGGAAGATCGAGCTGCCGCTTGCCCTGCCGGCCATCCTCTCCGGCGTCAAGACCGCGGCGGTGATCAATGTCGGGCTCGCCACGCTGGGGGCGCTGATCGGCGCCGGCGGGCTCGGTCAGCCGATCCTCACCGGCATCCGCCTCGACGATACCGGACTCATTTTGGAGGGGGCGGTCCCGGCCGCCGTCCTCGCGCTCGCGGTGACCTGGCTGTTTGACCGTCTCGAGCGCCGGATCACGCCGCGCGGGCTCAGGCTCGTGCCGCGCGATTAACCCGCTTCGTCGGCCACGGTCCGGCGACAGGCCTTGATCACGGCGTCAATGAGCGTCGCCAGCGGGATGGCGAAGAAGACCCCCCAGAGCCCCCAGATCGAGCCGAAGATCAGGATCGCCAGGATGATGGCCACGGGATGGAGCTTGACCACCTCGGAAAAGAGCAGCGGCGCCAGGATATTGCCGTCGAGCGCCTGCAGCAGCAGATAGGCCCCGACGGCGGCGAAGAACTCCGCCGTCAGCCCCCACTGGAAGAAGGCGACGAAGGCGACCGGTATGGTGACCGCCGCCGCCCCGACATAGGGGATCACCACCGACAGCCCGGTCATCGCCGCGAGAACGGCGGGAAAGCGCAGGCCGAGCGCAAGATAGACGACATAGGCGACGACGCCGACGATCAGGATCTCGTAGACCTTGCCACGGGCATAGTCGCCCGCGCGCGCCACCACCTCGGACCAGACGCGCTCGAGAAGCGGGCGCTCACGCGGCAGAAAGCCGCCGATCCAGGACAGGATCGGATGCTTGTCCTTGAGAAAGAAGAACACCATCACGGGAACGAGAACGGCGTAGACGGCGAGCGTGACGGCGCTTCTGAGCCCGGTGAGGGTGCGGCTCAG
>CAZAEP010000146.1:0-6934 GCA_964484045.1 uncultured Sphingomonadales bacterium | reverse complement strand
GATCGGGCATCAGGACATCGAGAACATAGGGGTCGAGCGCGACCGTGCCTGTATCATTCATCGCTATAGTATCCGCTGGGCCCCTTGCCGCCGTCAAGGTTCCGATGGCACATCCTCGACCCCCGGAAATATGGAGTTCGGCCATGATCACCCACATCAAGTTCGTCAGCATTCCGACCCGCGATCAGGACCTGGCGCTCGCCTTCTGGACCGAAAAGGTGGGCTGCAAGGTTGTGACCGACCAGCCCTTCGACGACACCCAGCGCTGGATCGAGCTCCGCATCGGCACCAGCGACACCCGTCTTGTCCTCTTTACGCCCGAGGGGCAGGAGTCACGCATCGGCGATGCCTTCAATGGCGCGCTGGCCTGCGACGACGTGGCCGCGACGCACCGTCAGCTCAGCGAGCGCGGAGTCGAATTCGTCACCGGGCCGACGGAGACCCCCTGGGGCAGCTACGCCGTTTTCAAGGACCCCGACGGCAACCAGTTCGTGCTCTCCTCGGCGTAGACACCGCGGTCCGTCTCATACCGCCACCGGGGCCTTGATGTGCGGGTGCGCCTGATAGCCGACGAGCTCGAAATCCTCGTACCGGAAGTCGAAGAGCGAACGTACCGCCGGGTTGAGGCGCATCTCGGGAAGCGGCAGCGGCGTACGGCGAAGCTGCTCGTCGGCCTGGTCGAGATGATTGAGATAGAGGTGCACGTCGCCGAAGGAATGCACGAAGTCCCCGGGGACGAGATCCGTCACCTGCGCCACCATCAGGGTGAGCAGCGCATAGCTCGCGATGTTGAACGGCACGCCGAGAAAGAGATCCGCCGAGCGCTGGTAGAGATGGCACGACAGCCGCCCTTCGGCGACATGAAACTGGAACAGGCAGTGGCAGGGCGGCAGGGCCATGCGGTCGATCTCGCCGACATTCCACGCCGAGACGACGAGGCGACGCGAATCGGGCGTCGTGCGGATCGCGTCGACGAGCGCCGCCATCTGGTCGATGACGCGTCCGTCCGCGCTTTCCCAGCGCCGCCACTGCTTGCCGTAGACGGGACCGAGATCACCGTTCTCGTCGGCCCATTCATCCCAGATGCTGACGCCGTGACGCCTGAGATAGGCGATGTTCGTGTCGCCGCTCAGGAACCACAGGAGCTCGTGGATGATGGAGCGCAGATGCAGTTTCTTCGTGGTCAGCACGGGAAACCCACGACCGAGGTCGAAGCGCATCTGATGGCCGAACAGGCTGAGCGTGCCGGTGCCGGTGCGGTCGCCCTTCTTCACGCCTTCGTGGCGCACGCGCTCGAGGAGTTCCAGATATGCGTCCATGGTCGTGACCCCTAAACCCTTCCCCGTTCATGATACCGGCCCTGCCGGGGCCTGGCCATGCCAGCGACCGGTGCAATTTTAAGAACCTTTTAACGCTGGAGCGTCATAGTCCCACCACCGGAAAAAACCGAATGCACTTACCGCGATGGGGGCTCTATGAGCGAGGCAGAGACGCTTGTCATCAAGAAAACGGGAATCCTGGACGAGCTCAGCGACATCACCTACAAGCTCGAGATGCAGGACCGGATCGACGGCTTCGCCGATGGCGGACGACTCCGCGACCGTCTGGCGCCGCTGTGGCCGATCCTGGCGCCGCATTTTCCGTCGATCGTCGATGATTTCTTCACCCGGCTCCTGATGTCCGACAAGGCGCGCGCGTCCATCGATACCGCGCGGCTGGAGGAGTACAAGGTCCGGCAGATCGAATTCTGGCACCATCTCTTCACCGGCGCCATGGACCGGCGCTGGGGTCAGGTGATTTCCGAGCGCGGCGCCTTCATGCACCGCATCGGCCTCGAGCCGCGCTATTACCTCCCCGCCTATGCGGTCATCTTCGACCGGGCGCTCGCCCATGTCGCGGCGGCGCTTGCGCCGGAACCGGACAAGCTCGCCGATGCCGTGGTCGCGATCAATCGCCTCAATTTCCTGGTCAACGAAATCATGGCTGCGACGCACCATGAAATGGTGCGCGAGGAGGCCGCCGCGCTTCTGGCGGAACACGGCAAGCGCTTCGAATCCGATGTCGTCGCCACCCTCAAGAGCGTGACCGATTCGGTCGAGCGCATGCAGAACCTCGCGGAGACCGTCGCCGGCGCCATCGAGGCGATGAGCAGCAACAGCATGTCGGTCGCGAACGCCGCGGACCAGAGCGCCGACAATGTGCGCACCGCCGCCGCGGCGGCCGAGCAACTGGCCGCGTCGGTGCAGCAACTGAACACCCAGATGAAAGAGACCACCAATGCCTCGAACGAGGCGCTCTCCGACGCCGAGGCGGCGGATCAGGTGATCAGCAACCTCGCCGAGTTTTCGGAAAAGATCGGGCACGTCATCAAGCTCATCGACGACATCGCCGAGCAGACCAATCTGCTGGCGCTCAACGCCACCATCGAGGCGGCACGCGCCGGCGAGGCCGGGCGCGGCTTTGCGGTGGTCGCCAACGAGGTCAAGGCCCTCGCCGGCCAGACGGCGCAGGCGACCAAGGAGATCACCACCCAGATCGAGGCGGTTCAGGAAACCACGCGACGGATGGTCGACGCCAACAAGCGGGTCCGCGGCTCGATCGGCAAGGTCTCGACCATCGCCGAGGACATCGCCGCGATGCTCGAGGAACAGACCCAGGCGATCAGCGAGATCACCCGTGCCGTCACCGATGCCGCGAGCCGCTCGGGCGAGGTTTCGACCACGATCGCCGAAGTCTCGAACGCGGCCGGCGACATCGGCGATTCGATGGCCGAAGTGCGCAACATGTCCGGTGAAGTCTTCGGACTGACCGAGACGCTCTCCGCCAAGGTCGACGATTTCCTGACGGCGATCCAGGTGAACACCGGCTGATCTTCTCAGGCGGACTCGCTCAGCGACCCCCTTTCGGGCATCTCGAAATAGCCGGGTGCGGTGAAGCGGGCGGCGAAATAGTCGATGAAGCGTCGCACCTTGGCCGAGAGATGGCGATTGGGCGCATAGACCGCCTGGACCGGGATCGGCGGCGGCCGGCAGGCGGCCAGAACCTCGACCAGCGTGCCCCGTGCCAGTTCATCATCGAGCAGGAACAGGGGCAGGCGCGCGATGCCGAGGCCCTGCAGGGCCGCCGCCTTCAACGCATCGCCATTGTTGGCGACCAGCGGGCCGTCGACGCGAATGCGACGGGCGCGCTCGCCCTGCCCCAGTTCCCATTCGCTGACGCCGGCACGGCCGCGATAAAGCAGACAGGCATGATGCGCGAGCTCGTCGGGGTGGGCCGGCGTCCCGGCCCGCGCGAGATAGTCCGGGGCCGCCACGCATATCACCGGCACATTGGTCAGTCGGCGGGCGATGAGGCTCGAATCCGAAAGCTGCCCGATTCGGATGGCGATGTCGTAGCCCTCTTCGACCAGGTCGACGAAACGATCGGTGAGCTCGAGATCCACGGTCAGTCGCGGATACTGGTGCAGAAAAGCCGGAATCGCCGGCGCGATGTGGCGGATGGCAAAGCTGAGCGCAGCATTGACGCGCAAGGTGCCGCGGGGTTCGGCCTTCAGCGCCGTGACCGCGCTGTCGGCTTCCTCGATATCCTCGAGGATCTGGGTCGCCCGCGCGAGATAGGCACGCCCTTCCTCGGTCAGGCTGACATGACGCGTCGTGCGATAGAGAAGCTTGGCGCCCAGATGTCCCTCGAGGGCGGCGACATGCTTGGAGACCGCCGATTTCGACATCTTCAGCGTCTGCGCCGCCTTCGAGAAGCTGCCGCTTTCCGCGACCCGGACAAAAACCCGCAAGGCTGTCAACTGGTCCATCGTCTTCCCCGCTCTGAGCCCGAAATCGAGGCGGAATAGCCCTGATCCTTGCATAAGAGGCTTACGCTGCGACGAATTGTCATTCTATCCGGGAAAAACCGAAGGCTCTCGGCAGCGGCCGCAGACCGCATGCCCTCTTTCAATGCGCCCGGACTGCGCTTATATTGGCAGGTGCCGGGCAACCGGCTATGGCAGTAAACGGCACGTGAAATAGGCACGGCGGACCCGGGGGCAGTACCCGGCGCCTCCACCAGGAGGGTTCTTTCGGGTCGAAGGGACCCTCCCGGTGGGGGCGAAACAGGATCGACGCGTGCTGAAAGACGTTGCCTTCTGCCCGGCATGGTACCGCCGCAATGGACCACCATGACAAATGCCAATGACAATGAGGCATTTGCTCTTGCCGCGTAATCACGGCCTCACGGCCAGGATTACAAGGCGAAGAGCACGGTTTCTGGGATGCACCGGGTAACAGAAGCATTCCCGCGGCCCGGAGGGCGCCGCGCACCAGAAGCCCTCCACATTTTCCGGTCCCTCCACATCCCCCGGCGATGATCAGGCAAATTTCCGATTGCATGGAGACGGCGGCCCCGGCACGCGAGCCGCCGCCGCCCGCGGACAGTCGCCCTCGTGCCCGGGCGTGCATGGATGGCAGGGACGGAAATCCGCCACATGCTCTTCAGCCGTGCGGGACGACGGAAAGCGCAAAATCGCAACGGTCCCCTCTCCGGGGGTGCTGTCCAGCGCCAGCGTGGCGCCGTGCATCTCGGCCAGGGCCTTGGTGATCGCCAGACCGAAACCGAGCCCGGCCTCGTTGCGCGTAAAGCTGTTGCCGTTGATCGTGAAGGGGTGCATCGCCTGCGCCAAACGTCCCGGATTGATCCCGCGGCCATCGTCCTCGACGCGCACCACGATGCACCCCTCCCCGTCACAGGCCGCGCTCAGCACCACCTGCCCGCCGGCGCGATTATAGCGAATGGCATTCCCGACAAGGCGCGACAGCATCTGCCCGAGCGCCTGCGGGTCCGCGACGACACCCAGCGACCGCGGCGGCAGGCGCATGTCGAGGCATACCGCTTTTTCCGTCGCTTTCGTCGCGAACTGACACTGGATGTTGGCGAACGCCGTCCGCAGATCGACGACCTCCTCGGACAACATCACGTCGCCCGTTTCCGCGCGAACGAATTCGAGGATCGAATCGAAATGCGACAGCAGCGTCCGCCCCGACCGGTGAATGTCCTCCGCATAGGCGACATAGCAGTCGGGCACACCCTTGCCGAGACTGTCGCTCCTGATCAGTTCGGCAAATCCGAGGATGGCATTGAGCGGCGTACGCAGTTCGTGACTCATGCCGGCGAGGAGGTTGGCCTTTGCACGATCGGCGAGATGAGCGCGCTTGAGCGCCACCTCCAGGGCTTCCGCCATGCGGCAGTTCTCGGCGATCTGCCGCCCGCTCTCGCCGGCACGGCGCCAGGCGAAGGCGCCGATCCCGATAGCACCCAAAGCGGTCAGAAAGAATGGCCCGTCGAGCGCGCAGCCATCGTGATGCGCACCGATCAGCCCATGCACCAGCGGCCTCAGGTCGAAATACGAGCCGATCGCGAGGAGGACAGCGAGAAAACCGAGCAGAATCCAGGTATCGCGGTGGATCCCGAGGCCGACGCTCTCTTTCCGGCTCCCTGACTGCTTCGAGAACATCGGCCCCTATCCTGCTCCGACCGTACCTGCCTTGCCGGTCCCCGAACCGTGCATGAGCAGATTTCGTGCCAATGCCGAACGCGCGGCCAAGTCCTTGTGTCCGCGGGAATCCCATCGAACACGACGCCCCGGAAGCGCCACAATGCGTTGCATTTTGCGAAGCGAATCGCAGAATGCACGAAGCGGGCCGGGGCGGTCGCAGGCCGCGTGGCATCCCGCAGCGAACGATTTCGAAAGCGGCTGGCCAGCGTGGCGTGCGCCGACTATAAGGCAGGAAAAGAGCAGCCCCTTTACCGAGGATGCGGACGGAACGATGGCGGATATGGCGATCAGATACGACGAACTGGTGCAGGACGCCCTGCGGGGGGTCGTCCGTACCGTCCTCGAACGCGTCGCCAGGGACGGGCTGCCCGGAGACCATCATTTCTTCATCGCGTTTAGGAGCGGCGCGCCGGGCGTCGTCATTCCGACACATCTGCGGGACCGCTATCCCGATGAAATGACGATTGTTCTGCAGCACCGGTTCTGGGATCTCGAGGTCGAGGAAGAGCAATTCTCCGTCGGTCTGTCCTTCGGCGGTCGAGCCGAAACGCTGGTCATCCCCTTCCGCGCGATCACCGGCTTCGTCGATCCGTCGGTGCAGTTCGCGCTTCAGTTCGCGGAGGCCAGCGGGAAGACGATGCCGACGGCGCCGAAAGAGACTCGACCTCCCGCGGATGCACCGCCGGAGAGATCGTCGGGACCGCAGAAGGAGGAGCCGGGAGGCGCCGAGGTCGTCGCCCTCGACCGGTTCCGGAAGAAGACCTGAGCGCTCGCGCGCGGCTTCAGGCCCGCCGCGACTGACCGCAGCTGCGGCCTTTCGCACAAGGAGGTACTGCCCATGCCCGCCCCGTCGGTTCGCATCGAATATGACACCTTCGGAGACGTCGAAGTCCCCGCCGATCGCTATTGGGGGGCACAGACACAGCGCTCGCTGATCAATTTTCCCATCGGCGGCGAGCGCGTCCCCCTGCCCGTCGTGCACGCGCTCGGGGTCGTCAAGCAGGCTGCGGCGCGCGCCAATATGACGCTGGGGCGCCTCGACAGGCGGATCGGCGAGGCCATCGTCACCGCCGCCCGCGAGGTCGCCGAGGGCAAGCTCGACGATCATTTCCCGCTCGTGGTCTGGCAGACCGGCTCGGGAACACAGTCGAACATGAACGCCAACGAGGTGATCGCCAACCGGGCGATCGAGATGCTCGGCGGCAAGCTCGGCTCCAAGGATCCGGTGCACCCGAACGACCATGTCAATCGCTCGCAGTCGTCGAACGACACCTTCCCGACCGCGATGCACGTCGCCGCCGCCCGCGAGATCAACGACCGGCTGTTGCCGGCGCTGGCGCATTTCCATCGCGCGATCGCCGAAAAGGCGCAGGCGTGGGACGACATCGT
>CAZAEP010000145.1:0-6943 GCA_964484045.1 uncultured Sphingomonadales bacterium | reverse complement strand
CGACGGCCGGCGCCGGCGCTGACGAATAAAACGGGGCCCGGACCGATGCGCCCGGGCCCCTGATGATCTGGTCGGAGCGGCGGGATTTGAACCCACGACCCCTTGACCCCCAGTCAAGTGCGCTACCAGACTGCGCCACGCTCCGTTACAGGGCCGGGCGCCGGTATAGGCCGAGGCGGGGCATCTGTGCAAGCGTCGATCGCCCGATCACGCCCTGCGCCATTTATTTTCATCCCTCAGTCAAGCATCTGGCGCAGGGTCCTAAGCTCGTTCAGAAGCGCCTCGAGCGCCTGTTCGCGCGCTGCGCGCTCGTCGGCGCTCGGCCCCGATGCCGGAGACGCATCGGGCGGCGGCTCCGTCGTATCCTCCCGCCGCTCCGTCACCGGCGGCACCGCCGCCGTCCCCGGGCGTTGCGTCCCGTGCACGCTCGCGATGGTCGATTTCACACCCTGTTCGCGGAACCGCTTCTGCACCCCCTTGATGGTATAGCCTTCCTGATAGAGCAGTGTCTTGATAGTGCGTAAAAGCTCAATGTCTTCCGGACGGTAGTAGCGCCGGTTGCCACCGCGCTTGAGGGGCCGTATCTGGCTGAAGCGGGTCTCCCAGAAGCGCAGCACATGCTGCGGCAGGTCAAGCGATTGCGAGACCTCACCGATGGTGCGGAAGGCGCGGTCCGACTTCTCGCCGCCGGATGTTGCGTGCGATCGCTCCGCCGCCATTCACGGCTCCCTTTGCCTATGCGCCGCCGGTGCCCTTGGGCGACCTGTTGATGCGGTCCTTCATCACCTGGCTGGGCCGGAACACGAGCACGCGGCGCGGCTCGATCGGCACTTCCTCGCCGGTCTTCGGGTTGCGGCCGATGCGCCCCCCCTTGTCGCGAAGGACGAAGCTGCCGAAAGACGAAATCTTGACATTCTCGCCGCTGACAAGCGTGTCCGCGACCATCCTCAGAACCGCCTCCACAAGCTCCGCCGACTCGTTCCGCGACAGGCCGACTTCCTGATAGACCGCCTCGGCAAGATCGGCGCGCGTTACGGTATGCTTCGACATCTGCGCTCCCCTTATCGGAAGGGCATAAAGTACGATAGGAAAGAGCGTCAGTCAATCAAAGCGTTATCGGGCATTCTTAAGAGCCGGCACCGATTCCGCCAAAGGCTCACCAGCGAACGAGACACGCGCCCCAGGTGAATCCGCCGCCCATCGCCTCGAGGAGCAACAGGTCACCCTCGCGGATACGCCCGTCCTGGACCGCCTCATCAAGCGCAAGCGGGATCGACGCCGCCGAGGTGTTGGCGTGCCGGTCGACGGTCATGATGACTTTCCCGGACGGAAGGCCGAGACGCCGCGCGGTGCCGTCGAGGATGCGTTTGTTGGCCTGGTGCGGCACCACCCAGTCGATATCGCCCGGCGTCAGGCCGACCGCCGCGAGCGATTCCTCGATCACCTCCGCAAGATGCACCACCGCATGACGGAACACCTCGCGGCCCTTCATGCGGAGATGGCCGCTGGACTGCGTCGTCGACGGCCCGCCGTCGACATAGAGCATGTCGAGATAGCGACCGTCGGAATGAAGGTGGCTGGTGAGCAGACCGCGATCACTGGCGGCGCCCGTCCCCTCGCCCGTTTCGAGAACGATCGCGCCGGCGCCGTCGCCGAAGAGCACACAGGTGCCGCGGTCCTCCCAGTCGAGGATGCGCGAAAAGGTCTCGGCGCCGATCACAAGGGCCCGCTGCGCCTGGCCGCAGCGCAGGAAGTTGTCCGCCGTCGCGAGCGCATAGACGAAGCCCGAACAGACCGCCTGGATGTCGAAGGCGAAGCCCCCGGTCATGCCGATCGCGGCCTGGACCATCGTCGCGGTGGCGGGAAAGGTGTAATCGGGCGTCGCGGTGGCGAGGACGATGAGGTCGATGTCCTCACCGGCGAGCCCGGCCCGTTCCAGGGCCCGACGGGCGGCGGCGGGCGCGAGATCGGAGGTTCGTTCGTCTTCGGCCGCGATATGGCGCTGACGGATACCGGTCCGCTCGACGATCCACTGATCGGAGGTATCGACCCGCTGCGCCAATTCGTCGTTGCTGACCGCCCGGACCGGCAGGTAACTGCCGGTGGCGCGAATGATCGATCGTCTTACCGTCACTGCACTGCCGCCCGACCGCCGTCCCCATTGCCCTGCTTTTCTTGCCCCGTTTCCCCGTTCAGATCCTCCCGGATCAATCGAATGAGATCGTGCCGCGCCATGTCGACCGCGACACCGATTGCGGTCGCGAAACCGGGGGCCGTGGCGCCGCCATGGCTCTTCACCACCAGCCCCCCGAGTCCCAGCATGACGGCACCATTGTGATTGTTCGGGTCGAGATGCGCCTTGAGCGTCTCCAGACCGGGGCACGCCAGGAGATAGCCGAGCCGCGACCACAGGGAGGAGCGAAAGGCATCCCGCAAGAGGCCGCCGATAAGCTTCGCGGTCCCCTCCATCGCCTTGAGCGCGACATTGCCGGTGAACCCGTCGGTGACCACGACGTCGACCGCGCCGGCGCCGATCTTGTCGCCCTCGACATAGCCGCAGAATTCGAGATGGGCGTTCGAGGCGCGCAGCCGCTCGGCCGCGTCCTTGATCACCTCATTGCCCTTCAGCTCCTCCTCCCCGATATTGAGAAGCGCCACGCGCGGTCGACTCAGACCGAGAACCGTGCGCGCAAAGGCCGCCCCCATGATGGCGAATTCGACGAGGTTGCCGGCATCGCAATCGACATTGGCGCCGAGATCGAGCATCACGCTCTCGCCGCGATAGGTCGGAATGAGCGAGGCCAGAGCCGGCCGGTCGATCGAGGGCAAGGTGCGCAGGATGAATTTGGCCAGCGCCATCAGGGCCCCCGTATTGCCGGCGCTCACCGCGACATCGGCACGGCCCTCGTGCACGGCCTCGATCGCCAGCGCCATCGACGACTGACGGCCGCGGCGCAGCGCATGGCTCGGCTTGTCTTCGGCCGACACGACATCGTCGCAATGCACGATGCGGCTCACGCCCGCAAGCTCGGGCCGCCCGGCAAGAAGCGGCGCGATCTCGTCCTCGCGTCCGAAAAAGAGAAACGCCACCTCCGGAAAGCGCTCCCGGGCGATCGCCGCTCCCTCGATCACGAGTTGCGGCGCCGCATCCCCCCCCATGGCGTCGAGCGCAATCTTCAATTCATTGGTCACCGATGATTGCCCCAGTGTCTGTCGGTTCCCGCAGGCAAGGTCCGTCCTGGCATCATCCTGGCATCCGGACCCGGCGGCGTCCCGCGGCGAAGCACCATAGCGTCGTTTGTATACGCATCAAGACCCGTCCCGAAGTTTTTTCAGGACCCCGAAAGGGTTGGTGCGCACCGCACCGGCCTCGTCCGTCTCTCCCCACAGCGTCACCGGCGCCGCCTCACTCTGCGCGCTGCGGGGGTAGGGATCAAGCGCAAGCGACAAGCTCTGCGCCACCAGCTCGCCAAGATCGACGCCGTCCGCACCGAGCGGCTCGAGATCGACCGCGGCCTCGGGATCGATGTTCGTCTCGGCGGTGCCGAGCTCTTCGGCCGGCACGAAGCGGACCCGGAATTCCTCTGCGACTCGCGTTCGTACGGGCGCCAGGCTGCGCACGCAAGGCTGCGTCACCTGCGCCTCGAAGCTTCCCTCGACGAGGAACGAGGCCCCCTCGGCACGGACTGTCAGCGCCGCCTCCAGCCTGTCGAGCGCGACGAGGTCGAAACGCTCGGCGAGGGCGTCGCGCACCTGCGCATCCGCAACGAGGTGCAGCGAAAGCGGACCGTCGTCGAGCGCGTCGCGGCCGATGCGGCGATAAAAGGCCTTCGTCGTCATGATGGCCGACCCTCCGCGATCCGTTGCGTCCCGTGATCCGCATCGCCGGGAAGCAGAAAACCGAGCCGTGCCTGCGCGATATCCGCGTCGGGCTGCGCGGCGAGATGTCGTGCCTGCGCCACCAGGTGCGCGGCGAGCGCCTCCGCCACACCGTCTCCGGGATCCGCGCCGCGCCAGAGATTGCGCACCAGGGCCGCCGCCAGCGCCTCGCGATCGCCCTCGCGCAAAGGCATGTCATAGGCCGCGACGCGTCCGTAGAACGCGCGCGCCATCTGCTTCACGCGCTTGCCCACGGAGAGGTCGCCGACCCCCATCTCGCGCAGGCTGCGGTCGAGATCGGCGAAGAAGACCTCCTGCAGCGCCCGCTGCAGCGTTTCGCCGCCCGTCAGGCCACCGAGGCGCTTGAGCACGAGATGGAGATGCAGGACGATGAGATCGAAGCGTCCATCGAGCGAGTCGGCGACGGCGTATCGCTGGTAGAAGACGGGACGCCGCGCCTGCGCCACAATCTTCGCATAGAGTTCCATTGCATGAACGCGGGTGCGGCCGCGGCCCTTCAGGCGATCGATCCAGCTTGCAAGCAAGGGCATGCGACGTCTCCGCACTTGACGCGGACAGGGTGAAATGGCTCTATCGGGCCGTTACATCGGTCTTCGAAGGCAAAAGGTCAAGCGACACACCATGTCAATCGTGATCAGGACATCGCAAGCCGTCGGAAGGCGCCGCTGGCCCGCCGCCGCCTCGGCGGCGGCCCTCGGGACCGCTCTCGTGCTTGGCGGCTGCACCACTGCACGACAGACGCGTGGCTATATCTTCGATGAGGAACTGGTGCAGAACATCGCACCGGGTGTCGACAATCGTGCCTCGGTCCAGCAGACGCTCGGCACGCCTTCGACGACCAGCGATTTCGGCGACGAGGTCTGGTACTACATCTCGCGCTCGACCGTGGTGAAGGGCTTTCTTCCCGAAAAGGCGGAAGCGCAGAACGTCCTCGCCATCCATTTCGACGATGGCGGCAATGTGTCCGAGATCGATCGTTACGACATGGCGGACGCCCAGAACGTGACGCCGCGTGACGAGAAGACGCCGATCCGCGGCAAGACGCTCGGCTTCTTCCAGCAGCTCCTGCAGGGCATCGGACGGGTCGCGCCGGGCGGTCCCAACGGACCGGGCGGCGTCGGTGGACCGGGGCGCGGTCCCGGGCGCTGAGCCGACCCCTCTCTTTCCATCGTGAAAAGGACGACGGCGCCCCGCAAGAACGGAGCGCCGCGACCTGATCGGCTGAAGATGGCCTAGTGGGCGAGAAAGGCGATGAGCAGGAGCGCCACGATGTTGGTGATCTTGATCATCGGATTGACGGCCGGCCCCGCCGTGTCCTTGTAGGGATCGCCGACCGTATCCCCGGTCACCGCCGCCTTGTGGGCATCGGATCCCTTGCCGCCGTAATTCCCATCCTCGATGAACTTCTTAGCGTTGTCCCACGCTCCGCCGCCGGCGGTCATGGAAATCGCGACGAAGAGGCCCGAGACGATGACGCCGAGGAGCAGTGCCCCGACGGCGGCGAACGCCTGCGCCTGCCCGGCGATGGCATCGATCACGAAATAGGTCACGATCGGCGCCAGGACCGGCAACAGGGACGGCAGAACCATCTCCTTGATCGCGGCCTTGGTCAAGAGATCGACCGAGCGGGCGTAATCGGGCTTCTCGGTGCCCTCCATGATGCCCGGATGCTCACGGAACTGCCGCCGCACCTCTTCCACCACCGCGCCGCCGGCGCGACCGACCGCGGTCAGGCCGAGGGCTCCGAAGAGATAGGGCAGCAGCGCACCGAGGAAGAGTCCGACCACGACGAACGGGTTGGAGAGGCTGAAGTCGACCGTGATGTCGGAGAAATAGGTCTTGATATCGGTCGTATAGGCGGAGAAGAGCACCAGCGCCGCAAGGCCCGCCGAGCCGATGGCGTAGCCCTTGGTCACCGCCTTGGTGGTGTTGCCGACGGCGTCGAGCGCGTCGGTGCGGTTGCGCACCGTTTCGTCGAGATCGGCCATCTCGGCAATGCCTCCGGCATTGTCGGTGACCGGGCCATAGGCATCGAGCGCCACCACCATGCCGGCGAGCGCCAGCATCGCCGTCGCCGCGAAACCGAGCCCGATGACGCCGGCAAGTCCGTAGGCGACGATGATGCCGGCGGAGATCACCAGAACGGGCAAGGCCGTCGCCTCGAGCGAGACGGCAAGACCCTGGATGATGTTCGTGGCATGACCGGTGACCGAACTCCGGGCGATGGACTGCACCGGGCGGAACTGGGTGCCGGTATAGAACTCCGTGATCCAGATGATGAGGCCGGTGATCACCAGTCCGACGATACCGCAATAATAGAGGTCCCAGCCGGTGAACTGCCGCCCCCCGTCGGCGATGGTGAAGACGCGATCGAGGCCCTCGGCGCCGAGCGCCCAGTCGAGCGCCAGATAGATCGCGACGACCGAAAGCACCGCGGTGACGAGAAAGCCGCGATAGAGCGCTCCCATGATGCTCTGCGAACGACCCAGACGCACGAAGAAGGTGCCGATGATCGAGGTCACGACGCAAACGCCGCCGATGACCAGCGGCAGCACCATGAGGTCCGCCGCACCGCTCTTCAGGAACAGGGCCGAGAGCACCATGGTGGCGCCGACGGTGACCACATAGGTCTCGAAGAGGTCGGCCGCCATGCCGGCGCAGTCGCCGACATTGTCGCCGACATTGTCGGCGATGACCGCCGGGTTGCGGGGGTCGTCCTCGGGAATGCCGGCTTCCACCTTGCCCACGAGATCGGCGCCGACATCGGCCCCCTTGGTGAAGATGCCGCCGCCCAGACGCGCGAAGATCGAGATCAGCGACGCTCCGAAGCCAAGCGCCACGAGGGCGTCGATCACCGTGCGATCGGTGGGGGCAAATCCCATGCCGTGGGTGAGAAAGGCGAAATATCCCGATACCGCGAGAAGCGCGAGACCGGCCACCAGCATGCCGGTCACCGCACCGGCGCGAAAGGCGATCGACAGCCCGCGCTGCAGGCTCTCGCGCGCCCCTTCGGCGGTGCGGACATTGGCGCGCACCGAGATCA
>CAZAEP010000144.1:0-7016 GCA_964484045.1 uncultured Sphingomonadales bacterium | reverse complement strand
CTATTTTCACGGGACGCCGGATGAAACCTATGACGCGGCGACGCGCGAGGCCTTGCGCGCATTCCAGGAAGCGACCGGAATCGAGGTGACGGGTCGTCCCGATCAAGCGACACTCTATGCGCTGTTCACCGTACGGAAGGAATGAGGCACGGCGGGGCCGCCTCGGCGGAGGCTTCTCCGGGATGGCATTGCAAGTGAAATGATCGGGCCCGGATCCCGCTCTTCCTTGGGCGCCGGGGGACGGGGGGAGGACGGCCCTGCCGGGCACATGATCGCGCGATGTCGTGCCGTGTTCCGGAGGGGGGCGCGACAATTATAGGTCGCATTTCCTTGCGTCGATACGGGCGATGGTGATATCCGACGCTTGTCGGATGCCTTGCATGAGGGGAGGGGCATGACGGGAATTGCGGCATTCCGGGAGCGTATCGCGGGACTGATGCGCGAGCTGCCCGACGAGCGACGCGCGCTTTTCACCGATCCGCAGCGACAGCAGGGCATGCTCGCCCGGCTCGCCAAGGTGCTCGAGGCGAGCCATCAGGTGGCGATCCGCACGCTCGCCGATCTGGTCGCGGACGAACACCCCGACATCGCTGCCGAATTGCGCGCGGCGCTCGGCGAGGTGGATGCGGACGCGGAACAATACAGCGCGCCCGAATTCGGCTTCGCGCTCTACTGGCTTCACGAGGCGCCCGACCGGATCGTCGCGGCGGCGCCGGGTGCCGCCGAGATTCCGCTGGTTGTCGACCTTTTGCGCCGGACGCTGCCCGCCGCCTACATGACCGCTGACCAGACCGGGCGGCTCTTCGCCGCCACCGCCGCGCGGCCGCTGCGCCCCGTCTGGATCGCGGCGGACGGCACCGTTTACGGCACCGCGCAGTACGAGCAGCTCGATATCGGCTGGACCAGGGCGCTCGCCAATCTCGTCTCCACGCTATGGCACAGGGATTTCGTCAGGCCCTTCCCGACCCGGAAGGATTTCGCGCCTGTCCCCCTTGAAGCCAATGCGCAGGGCTGCGTGAAAATCGCCATCGTCGGCGATTGGGGCGGCGGCAATGCGCTCGCCCGCGGGGTGATGGAAACCATCGCCGAACTCGGTCCCGACTATGTGATCCACCTCGGGGACGTCTATTATGCGGGAACCGACGGCAAAGGTTCCCCGCCGGGCGAGGAACAGGATTTTCTCGTCGACTTCTGGCGCCGCTACGGACCTGCCGAAGCGGGGCGCTGTTTTACGCTCAACTCCAATCACGAGATGTATTCCGGCGCCCGCGGCTATTTCCGTGTGGCGCTCCCGAACCCGATGTTCGCGGGCCAGGAGGGCTATTCCTATTTCGCGCTCGCCTTCGGCGAGTGGGTGATCGCCGGCTTCGACAGCGCCTATTACGCCTCGAGCCTGACGCTCTTTCTCCATGGCGATCTCGGCGACGGGAAGGACCCACAGTACGACTTTCTGAAGAAGGTGGCGCGGCTGGGCAGGAAGACGATTCTCATGTGTCACCACAATCCGATCTCGTACAAGGGGGGGGAAAGCGGCAGACATTGCGGGCAGAGTCCCTTGTGGGAGGAGGTGACGCGCACCATCTCGCCGGACTACTGGTACTGGGGGCACCTCCATCTCGGCGCGGTGTACAACGGATCGTCGGCGGCGGGGGCGGTGAAGGCGCGCTGCGTCGGCCATGGCTGCATTCCCTTCGGGGTTCCGCGGGGGCTGGCGGGGGACGCTCGCGTCGACTGGTTCTCCGACACCGTGTTCGACGACCCCGGGGAGCGCGCTTATCCCGAGGGCGCGCAGCGGGCGGTAAACGGGTTTGCCATGATCACACTCACCGAGGACGGCATCAGCGAAGAGTTCTTCCGTGCCGGTTCGACGACGCCGGTCTACCGGATTCCAGGGGCCGGCTGAATCGATCGACGACCCGTTCGCGGCTCGGGCTCATTTGCGCAGGCCGGACGAGACGGGCGTCCGGAGGCGCGGCAGGAAAGCGTACGCCGCCGTCCGCATGGTGTGCCGGTCGACCCTGGTCCCTCTTGCCGCCGGTGTCGCGTCCCTCCATTGACAAGCGCCGGTGATCGTCGTCCATTTGGCGCGGACCCGGCTCCCGGGCGCCGGAACGAAGCTTTTCGGGAGGGACCATCATGACACGTCTTTTGAGTTCGGCTTCCACGCTTGCCCTCGCCGCCGCGGCGGCGTTCACGCTTGCCGCCTGCGAAGGGCCCTCGGCCCCGGAGACAACTGCCCCGACGGTGGAAGAGGCGGTCGCCTTCGTAAAAGATGCCGAGTCGCGGCTCGAGGCGATCGAGGAGGAGGCGAGCCGCGTCGCCTGGGTGAACGCCAATTTCATCACCTATGACACCGACTGGCTCAATTCCCGCATGACCGAGCGCTACACCAGGCTCGGCGTCGATCTGGCCGAGAAGGCCGCGCGCTACAAGGACCTCGATCTGCCGCCCGACGTCGCCCGCAAGATCAAGCTCCTGCGGCTCGGTCTCGTGCTGCCTGCACCCAGAGGAGACGATGCGGCGACGAAGGAGTTGGCCGAGATCACCACCGAGCTGCAGTCGGCCTACGGCAAAGGCAAATACTGCCCCGGCGAGGACACGCATCTCGGGGCCTATGAGCGCGCCGACGGCTGCCTGTCGCTGACCGAGCTCGAGGACGTGATCGGGCATTCGCGGGATCCCGACGCGCTTCTCGAGGCCTGGACCGGATGGCGCACGATTGCGCCGCCGATGCGTGAGAAATACGCCCGCATGGTGGCGATCGCGAATGCCGGCGCGCGCGATCTCGGCTTCGACGATGTCGGCGCCATGTGGCGCTCGGGCTATGACATGCCGGTCGACGACTTCATCGCCGATGTCGATCGCCTGTGGGGCGAGGTGAAACCGCTCTATGATGCGCTCCACTGCCATGTGCGGGCAAAGCTCAACGAAAAATACGGTGACGAGCTGGTGCCGCTCGACAAGCCGATTCCGGCGCATCTTCTGGGAAACATGTGGGCGCAGTCCTGGGGCAACATCTATGATCTCGTCGCGCCCGAGACGAGCGCTCCCGCCTATGACCTCACCGGGATTCTCGAGGAAAAGCAGTATACGCCGATCCGGATGGTGAAGACGGCGGAGAATTTCTTCACCTCGCTCGGCTTCGATCCGATGCCGCCGACCTTCTGGGAGCGCTCGCTCTTCGTCAAGCCGCGCGATCGCGAGGTCGTCTGTCACGCGTCCGCCTGGGATCTCGACGGCAAGGAGGACGTGCGCATCAAGATGTGCATCAAGGTAAATGACGAGGACTTCCGCACCATTCACCACGAGATGGGGCACAATATCTACCAACGGGCGTACAAGGATCAGCCCTATCTCTTCCGTGCCGGCGCGAACGACGGCTTCCACGAGGCGATCGGCGACATGATCGCGCTCTCGATCACGCCGGAATACCTCAAGAAGATCGATCTCATCGAGACCCTGCCGCCGGCCGAGGCCGATCTCGGGCTGCTCATGCGACAGGCGCTCGAGAAGGTCGCTTTCCTGCCTTTCGGCCTGCTCGTCGACAAATGGCGCTGGGAGGTCTTCGCGGGCGAGCTCGACCCGGCACACTACAATGACGGCTGGTGGCGGTTGCGCGAGCGGTATCAGGGCGTGGCGCCGCCGGTGGAGCGGCCGGCCGACGCTTTTGATCCCGGGGCCAAATACCATATCCCGGCGAACACGCCCTATATGCGCTATTTCCTCGCCCACATCTTCCAGTTCCAGTTCCAGCGCGCGGCCTGCGAGCAGGCCGGCTGGCAGGGGCCGCTCCATCGCTGCTCGATCTACGGCAACAGGGAAGTGGGGGCGAGCTTCGCCCGCATGCTGGAGATGGGGGCGTCGAAGCCCTGGCAGGAAGCGCTCAAGACGTTTACCGGCTCGGACAAGGCCGACGCGACGGCGATCCTCGCCTATTTCGCGCCCCTGAAGAGCTGGCTGGACGAGCAGAACAAAGGCCGGCAATGTGGTTGGACGACGGCGGACGCCGGCAATGAGGCCGGCACAAGGTGAAAAGGAGGGCCGCATGATCGGCTATGTGACCTTGGGAACCAACGATCTTGCCCGCGCCGCGGCCTTCTACGACGAGCTTCTGGCCGAGCTCGGGGCGAAACGCATGATGGAGGGCGATCGCGTCGTCGCCTGGAGCAATCATCCCGATCGCCCCGCGGTCGGTGTCATCAAGCCCTATGACGGACAGCCGGCGACGGTCGGCAATGGCACCATGGTCGCGCTTGTCGTCGACTCGCGGGAGCTTGTCGACAAGGTTCACGCCAAGGCGCTGGCGCTCGGCGGCGAGGACGAGGGCGCGCCGGGCATCCGCGGCGGCGAGGGCTCGAATTTCTACGCCGGCTATTTCCGCGATCTCGACGGCAACAAGCTCAATGTCTTCACCATGGCCGCGGAGTAGGCACTGTCCGGCGGGGCGGTATCGGCCATGAGCGCAAGCGAGCCGCGCCCGCGCCGAAGCGTGCTCTATGTTCCGGGGGGCAATGCCCGGGCGATCGAGAAGGTGCGCGGGCTCGCCTGCGACGGCGTCATCTTCGATCTCGAGGATTCGGTGGCGCCGGGAGAAAAAGAGGCGGCCCGGGCGCGGGTGGCCGCGGCCGTCACCGCGGGCGGTTTCGGTCGCCGCGAGATCATCGTGCGGGTGAACGGCCTCGAAAGTCCCTGGGGGCGCGACGATCTCGCGGCGATCGTGCCCCGGGCGCCGGATGCGATTCTTCTGCCCAAGGTGGACACGCCCGATGACCTCCTGGCCGCGGTCGCCCATATGGAGGGCGCCGGCGGCGGACCCGATCTGCGTCTGTGGGCGATGATGGAAACCCCGCGCGGGATTCTCGCCGCCGAAGCCATCGCCCGGGCGACGCCCCGGCTCGCGGGATTCGTGATGGGCACCAACGATCTCGCAAAGGAGCTGCATGCCGCCCATGTGCCGGGGCGCGAGCCGCTGCTTGCGAGCCTTTCGCTGGTGATCCTCGCCGCGCGCGCCCATGGGCTCGTTG
The DNA here is from genome assembly GCA_964484045.1 of uncultured Sphingomonadales bacterium. Lineage (GTDB taxonomy): Bacteria > Pseudomonadota > Alphaproteobacteria > Sphingomonadales > Rhodothalassiaceae > J134. The sequence continues at coordinate 1,992 of CAZAEP010000144.1, read as the reverse complement.
TCCTCGACAGCGTCCATGTCGACATCCGTGACGGCGCGGGCTTCGAGGCCGAGTGCCGGCAGGGCGCGGCGCTCGGTTTCGACGGCAAGACCCTCATTCACCCCGCGCAGATCGAGATCGCGAACCGGGTCTTCCGCCCTTCGCCCGCCTCCGTCGAGCGGGCGCGGCGCATTCTTGCGGCTTGGCGCGAGGCCGAAGCCGAGGGCCGCGGCGTGGCGGTTCTCGACGGACGCATGATCGAACACCTGCATGTCGCGGAGGCGGAGCGGCTGCTCGCACTCGAGGCCGCGATTGCAGAAGTCGCGGAGGCCTGAGCCCATATGCCGGGACGCATTCGATCCTTGCCCGAAGCCATTCTTGCCGTTACATCTTTGCGTCGGTGCGGTCCCGCGTGCCGATGAAAGACTGCCTCCTGCCCAGTTCTGCGGCATCAGGATTTGGATCTTCGATGACAAGCGGCCGGTCTCGCCGACAAAGCTCTCGCGAGCGGCCGCGCCGAGGAGCGAAAAGATGGCTGAAGTCGAGCGTCCGCTTTCCCCGCATCTCGGGATCTGGCGATGGGGTCTCTCCATGGCCCTGTCGATCGCCCACCGCGCAAGCGGCATCGCCAATGCCCTGACGATGCTGATCATTGTCTGGGGCCTCGTGGCGGTGGCCGGCGGTCCCGACTACTTCAGGCTGTTCCGTGGCTATATGACGAGTGCGCTTGGCCGCCTTGTGCTCTTCGGGCTCACCTTCACGCTCATGCTGCACCTGTGCACCGGGGTGCGGCATCTCATCATGGACACGGGTCGGGCGCTCGAGCCGCAAGTCAACAGGCGCCTCGGGCGCCTCGTCGTCATTGCGGCGGTCGTGCTGACTTTCGGTTTCTGGGTTGCCGCCTATCACATGGCCGGTTTGATCTGAGGAAGGGACGAGAGATGACCGATTCACGCTCGCCCATCGCCCGCGCGCGCGGCCTCGGAGCCGCCAGGGAGGGCACACGGCACTGGCTGCATCAGCGTCTGACCGGCCTTGCCAATCTGGTGCTCGTCTTCTGGTTCGCGAGTTCGGTCGCCGCCCTCGCCGGCGCCGACTACACGACCGTCGTGTGGTGGATTCGCGATCCTGTCGTCAGCGTTCTGCTGCTCCTGCTGCTGGCCAGCGGCTTCTACCATTTGAGCCTCGGCCTGCGGGTCGTCATCGAGGACTATGTGAGCGGTGAGGGACTGAAGCTCCTTCTCATCTACGCCGTGGCGGCGCTCAGTCTCCTGCTCGCGCTTCTCGGCGGACTCGCCGTCCTCAAGATCGCCCTCGGAGGTTAAGTCATGACCGCAGCCTATCCGATCATCGATCACGAATATGACGCGGTTGTCGTCGGTGCCGGCGGGGCCGGGCTCAGGGCGACGCTGGGGCTTTCCGAGGCCGGGCTCCGGACGGCGTGTCTGACCAAGGTCTTTCCCACCCGCTCGCACACGGTGGCGGCGCAGGGCGGGATCGCCGCCGCGCTCGGCAATCTCGACGAGGATAGCTGGCAGTGGCACATGTACGACACCGTCAAGGGCTCCGACTGGCTCGGTGATCAGGATGCAATCGAGTATATGTGCCGCCAGGCGCCGGAGACGGTGATCGAGCTCGAGCATATGGGGCTGCCGTTCTCGCGTACCGAGGCCGGCACGATCTATCAGCGCCCCTTCGGCGGTCACATGAAGGAGTTCGGCAAGGCGCCGGTGCCGCGCGCCTGCGCCGCCGCCGATCGCACCGGGCATGCGCTCCTGCATACGCTCTATCAGCAGTCGCTCAGGCATCGGGCGCAGTTCTTCATCGAGTATTTCGTGCTCGATCTCATCATGGTCGATGGCGAATGCTGCGGCGTGATGGCGCTTTGTCTCGATGACGGCACGATCCATCGCTTCCGCGCCAACGCCACCATCCTCGCCACCGGCGGCTACGGACGGACCTATTTCTCCTGCACCTCGGCGCACACCTGCACCGGCGACGGCGGCGGCATGG
>CAZAEP010000143.1:0-7077 GCA_964484045.1 uncultured Sphingomonadales bacterium | reverse complement strand
CCTGCCGGGCGCCCTGCCCGCAAATGGACCCGCCGGTCACGCCGGCGGGTGACGATGGAGGGGTGTCGGGCTGCGATGGACCCGCCGGTCACGCCGGCGGGTGACGGACAATGAGCGCCGGCGGGCGACGAAGAATGAGCGCCGGCGAATGACGCGCGTTTGCGTGTGTGCGTCCCCACTCTTCACCGGGTCGTCGGGCCGGAATCACGTCATCGGTTTCCGGCAATATGGCGGGAGCCCGCGTCCGCCTGTCCCTCAGATATTCAGATATGGATCGCGTGGCCATGCACCGCGAGGGCGGCTTCCTTGACCGCCTCGGGATGTGTCGGATGGGCGTGGCAGGTGAGCGCGATGTCCTCGGCGCTTGCGCCGAACTCCATGGCCAGCGCGGCCTCGGCGATCATCGTGCCGGCGAGCGTGCCGACGATATGGACGCCGAGCACACGGTCGCTCCCGGCGTCGGCGAGGATCTTGACGAAGCCGTCGGTCTCCTTGTTGGTCTTGGCGCGCGAATTGGCGAGGAAGGGGAACTTGCCGACCTTGTAGGCGACCCCCGCCGCTTTCAGCTCTTCCTCGGTCCTGCCGACGCTCGCCGCCTCGGGCGTCGTATAGACGACCCCGGGGATGACCGCGGGGTTCACCTGCCCGGTCAACCCGGCGATGTTCTCCGCCACGGCCATGCCCTCGTCCATGGCCTTGTGCGCCAGCATGGGGCCCTTCACGACATCGCCGATGGCCCAGACACCGGGCACGACGGTGGAGAAATCCTCGTGGACCTCGATGCGGCCCTGGGCGTCGGTCCGGAGTCCCGCCTTTTCGAGCGCAAGGCCCTCGGTGTGCGGCCTGCGCCCCACCGCCATCAGCACGATCTCGGCCTCCAGCGTTTCGGCCTTGCCGCCCCTGGCCGGCTCGGTCGTCACCTTGGCCTTCGATTTCAGGGCCGCAACCCCGGTCACCTTGCGCGCGGTGTGAATGGTCATGCCCTGTTTCTTCAGGATGCGCGCCATCATCTTCGAGACCTCGCCGTCCATGCCCGGAAGGATGCGGTCGAGATACTCGACCACCGTCACCTCGGCCCCGAGCCGGCGCCACACGGAGCCCATTTCGAGCCCGATATAGCCGCCGCCGATGACGATCATCGATTTCGGCACCTTCGGCAGCGACAGGGCCTCGGTGGACGATATCACGCGCTTGCCGTCGATCGTGACCCCGGGCAGCGAGGCGACCTCGGACCCGGTGGCGATGATGATGTTCTTCGCCTTGAGCGCCCGCGTGCCGCCGTCATTGAGGGCGATCCCGAGCGTGCTGCGATCCTTGAAACAGGCCGTGCCCCGGACCCATTCGACCTTGTGCTTCCTGAACAGATGCGCCACGCCCTTGGTGAGAGTGGCCACAGAATCGTCCTTGGCCTTGAGCATCGCTCCAAGATCGAGCGCCACCCTGGAAACGCCGACCCCCCATGTCGCGAGCCCGCCGCCCGCCGCCTCTTCATAAAGATGCGACGCATGCAGCAGCGCCTTCGACGGGATGCAGCCGACATTGAGGCAGGTGCCGCCGAGCGTCTCCCGCTTCTCGATGCAGGCGGTCCTGAGGCCCAGTTGTGCGGCGCGAATGGCGGCGACGTACCCGCCCGGTCCGCCTCCGATGACAATGACGTCGAATTGATCGGCCATGGCACGGTCCCCCTGTCTTCCTGTGGGATTGCTCACAGATCCAGCAGCAGACGGCTCGGATCCTCGATCGCCTCCTTGATGCGCACGAGGAAGGTCACCGCCTCCCGTCCGTCGATCAGACGGTGATCATAGGTCAGCGCGAGATACATCATCGGCCGGATCACGATCTCGCCGTCGCGCACCACCGGCCGCTCCTCGATCCGGTGCATGCCCAGAATCGCCGATTGCGGCGGATTGAGAATCGGCGTCGAGAAGAGCGACCCGAAGATGCCGCCGTTCGAGATGGTGAAGGTGCCGCCCTGCAGATCGGCGATCGAGAGCTTGCCGTCACGCGCCTTGCGCCCGAATTCGGCGATCGCCTTCTCGGTGTCGGCGAACGACAGCCGGTCGGCGTCGCGCACAACCGGCACGACAAGGCCCTGCGGCGCCGACACCGCGACCCCGATATTGTAGAAGTTCTGATAGACGATCTCGTCCTCCTCGATACGCGCGTTCACCTGCGGCACCTCACGCAGGGCGAGGACCGCCGCCTTGACGAAGAAGGACATGAATCCGAGCTTGATACCGTGCTTGCGCTCGAAGACCTCGCGATGCCGCTTGCGCGCCGCGATCACCGCCGACATGTCGACATCGTTGAAGGTGGTGAGCATCGCCGCCGTGTTCTGGGCCTCCTTGAGACGCTCCGCGATGCGTTTCCGCAGCCGCGTCATCGGCACCCGCTCCTCGCGCGGCGGAGCCTGTGTCGCTCCCTCGTCGGCGGCGGATGCGGGGGCCGAAGCGGGGGCGGCGGCCGCGGCGGGGACGCTGCGGCGACGTGCCGTCCCGGTCTCGATCGCGCGCAGGACATCCGCCTTGGTGATACGGCCGCCCTTGCCCGTGCCGGGAATGGACGCGGGATCGAGGTCGTATTCGGCGATGAGACGCCGCACCGCGGGCGCGAGCGGTTGCGCCGTCTCGTCCGCGGCCGCGGCGGGAGCGACCGGCGCCGCCGGCGCGACCTTCGCCGCCGGAGCCCCGGCAGCGGCCTTTGCCGCGGCGCCCCCGGCGATCCGCCCGATGACGTCGCCGGGATGCACCGTTCCCCCCTCCTCGACGAGGCGTGCGACAAGCACCCCGGCCACCGGCGCATTGATCTCGAGCGCCGCCTTGTCGGTCTCGAGCTCGGCGACGGTCTCGTCTTCGGCGACCGCGTCCCCTTCGGCCTTGTGCCAGGCGGCGAGAGTCGCCTCGGTCACCGATTCGCCAGCGCTCGGCACGACGATATCGACGGTGCCGCCCGCCTCGGCGGCCGGTGCGGACGGCCCTTCCGTCGCATCTGCCGCCGCTCTTTTCGCCCCGGCCGCCTTGCCGGCCCCGGCCGCGGCCGGTTTGGCCGTGCCTGCAGGATCGACGAGTGCGATGACGCTGCCCACCTCGACCGTATCGCCCTCGGCGACCCGACGCGCGACGAGCACCCCGGCCACCGGCGCATTCACCTCGACGGCCACCTTGTCGGTCTCGAGCTCGGCCACCGGCTCGTCCGCCGCCACCGCCTCGCCCTCGGCCTTGAGCCATTTGGCGACGATGGCCTCGGTCACCGACTCGCCCAGATTGGGGACGCGAATTTCCTCGGCCATCAGCCGTGTCTCCTCTTTGTCTCTGTGACGGACATCGCAGGTCCTCGCGGGTCAGCGTGTGAAGGCGGCATCAAGGAGCGCGGCCTGCTCCCTGAGATGTCGCGACATGAGCCCGCTCGCGGTCGAGGCCGACGCCGGACGTCCGGCATAGAGCGGGCGGGCGACCGGATGCTTCGCGGCCGCGAGCGCCTCTTCGAGAAGCGGTTCGACATAGGACCAGGCGCCCATGTTCCTGGGCTCCTCCTGGCACCAGACGATCTTCTCGGCCTTCGCAAAGCGCGCCAGATAGTCGCGCACGGCCTCGTGCGGGAACGGATAGAGCTGCTCGATACGCAGGAGGTAGACATCGTCGAGACCACGCATCTCGCGCTCTTCGAGAAGGTCGTAATAGACCTTGCCGCTGCAGATGACGACACGCCGGATCGCCGCGTCGGGACGCAGCGTCACGGTGGTGTGTCCATCCTCGGGATGCTCGGCATCGTCGTCGAGCGCCCGATGGAACTGCGTCGCCGGCCCCATTCCGGCGAGCCGGGAGGTGGCCCGCTTGTGCCGGAGCAGCGACTTCGGCGTCATCAGGATCAGCGGCTTGCGGAAATTGCGGTGCATCTGACGCCGGAGGATATGGAAGTAATTGGCCGGCGTGGTGCAGTTCGCCACCTGCATGTTGTCCTCGGCGCAGAGCTGCAGATAGCGTTCGAGCCGGGCCGAGGAATGGTCCGGCCCTTGCCCCTCGTAGCCGTGCGGCAGGAGCATCACGAGGCCCGACATGCGCAGCCATTTGGCCTCGCCCGAGGCGATGAACTGGTCGATGATCACTTGGGCACCATTGGCGAAATCGCCGAATTGCGCCTCCCACAGCACGAGCGCCATGGGCTCGGCCAGCGTGTAGCCGTATTCGAAGCCGAGCACACCGGCCTCCGACAGGGGACTGTCGAGGATCTCCACGCTGACCGCGTCGGAAATGTGCGCGAGCGGGATATAGCGGTCCTCGGTCTTCTGATCGACCCACACGGCGTGGCGCTGCGAAAAGGTGCCGCGGCCGGAATCCTGGCCCGAGAGCCGAAGGTGGAACCCTTCCTTGATGAGCGTGCCGAAGGCGAGCGCCTCCGCCGTCGCCCAGTCGATATGTTCGCCGGACTCGAGAGCCTGCGCCTTGGCATCGAGGATGCGCCTGAGCGTGCGATGGATGTGAAAGGATTCGGGAATGGTCACCAGATGCTTGCCGATCTCGCGCAAGGTGACCTCCTCGACCCCGGTGTCCGCGCGGCGCGCGAGATTGCCCGCCTCGGGCTGCACGAATCCGGCCCAGCGGCCTTCGAGCCAGTCCGCCTTGTTCGGCACATGCGTCTGCGCCCCCTCGAATTCCGCCTCCAGCATGGCGTTGAATTCGTCCGTCCATGCAGCGACCTCGTCCGCCGTCACGAGACCTTCGGCGATCAGACGCTCGGAATAGATCCGGACCACCGAGGGGTGCTTCTTGATCGCCGCATACATGAGCGGCTGCGTGAAGGAGGGCTCGTCGGCCTCATTGTGACCGAAGCGGCGGTAACAGAACATGTCGACGACCACGTCCTTGGCGAAGGCCTGCCGGAACTCGGTCGCCACCTTGGCGCAGAACACCACCGCTTCCGGATCGTCGCCATTGACGTGGAAGATCGGGGCCTGAACCATCTTCGCCGTATCCGAGGGATAGGGCGAGGACCGGGCGTAGATCGGCGAGGTCGTGAAGCCGATCTGGTTGTTGACGATGAAATGCACCGTACCGCCGGTGCGGTAGCCCTTGAGTCCCGAGAGCATGAAGCACTCGGCGACCAGACCCTGCCCGGAGAAGGCGGCGTCGCCATGCAGCAGCAGGGAGAGCACCTTGCGGCGCCCGACGTCCTCGCGCTGCATCTGCTTGGCCCGCGTCTTGCCGAGCACCACCGGATCGACCGCTTCGAGATGCGAGGGATTGGGCGACAGCGACAGATGCACCGGATGGCCGTTGAAATCGCGATCCGACGAGGTGCCGAGATGGTATTTGACATCGCCCGAGCCCTCGACGTCGTCGGGATGCGCGGCCCCGCCGTGAAACTCGTGGAAGATCTGGCGATAGGGCTTCTGCATCACGTTCGCCAGCACATTGAGCCGCCCGCGATGCGGCATGCCGAGCACGATCTCCTCGACCCCGTGCAGACCGCCGGTCTTGATCACCCCTTCGAGCGCGGGGATCACCGCCTCCGCCCCGTCGATGCCAAAGCGCTTGGTACCGGTATATTTCCTGGCCAGGAACTTTTCGAACTGCTCGGCCTCGATGAGCTTTTTCAGGATCGCCCGCTTGCCTTCGGGCGTGAATTGGATCTCCTTGTCGCGCCCCTCGATACGGTTCTGGATCCAGGCCTTTTCCTCCGGCTCGTTGATGTGCATGAACTCGACGCCGACATGATGGCAGTAGGTGCGGCGCACGATCTCGAGGATCTCGCGGACGCTCGCCATCTCGAGGCCGAGGACATGATCGATGAAGATCGGCCGGTCGAAGTCCCTTTCCGTAAAACCGTAGGTCTCGGGCTCGAGCTCGGGATGCGGCGGGCGTTCCTCGAGCCGCAGCGGATCGAGGTCGGCGATGAGATGGCCGCGCACGCGATAGGCGCGGATCATCATCAGCGCACGAATCGAGTCCAGCGTCGCCGCGCGCACGTCCGCGCGGTCATAGGGCGAGGCGCCTTCGGAGGGCCCTTCCCCTTCGGGCTCGCCGGCCAGGCTCGCCGGATCGAGCGCGCGGCTGAGATCGTCGCGCGCACCGTAGTCGGGCCAGTCGCTGCGAGCCCAGCTCGGATGGCTGAGAACCCGCGTCGCGCCGGCCTCGAGACGATCGAAATAGGCGCGCCAGCTCGGATCGACCGCAGCCGGATCGGCGAGATACCGTTCATAGAGCGCTTCGACGAAGGCCGAGCTTGCTCCGGCGACCGCTTCGGGAAGCTCCTGATCACGCCCCATATCCGCGCCCTCCTACCGGCCCTTGATGACCTCGAGCAGTGTCGTTCCGAGCGCCGCCGGGCTTTCCGAGACGACGATGCCGGCGGCGCGCATCGCCTCGATCTTCTCTTCCGCTCCGCCCTTGCCGCCCGAGACGATGGCCCCGGCGTGGCCCATGGTGCGGCCCTTGGGCGCGGTGCGACCGGCGACGAAACCGACCACCGGCTTCTTGCGCTTTTCCGATTTCAGGAAATCCGCCGCTTCCTCCTCCGCCGAGCCGCCGATCTCGCCGATGATGATCATCGCCTCGGTCTCGTCGTCGGCGAGAAACAGCTCGAGCACGTCGACGAAGTTCGTGCCGTTGACCGGATCGCCGCCGATGCCGACGCAGGTGGATTGCCCGAGCCCCACCGCGGTGGTCTGCGCCACCGCTTCATAGGTGAGCGTGCCCGAGCGCGAGACGATGCCGACCCGCCCGCGGCGATGGATGTGGCCCGGCATGATGCCGATCTTGCAGGCGTCGGGCGTGATGACGCCGGGACAGTTGGGCCCGATGAGCCGGCTCTTCGAATGCTGGAGCGCGCGTTTCACCCGCACCATGTCGAGCACCGGGATACCCTCGGTGATGGTGACGATGAGCGGGATTTCCGCGTCGATCGCTTCCAGGATCGCATCCGCCGCGAAGGGCGGCGGAACATAGATCACGCTCGCCATGGCGCCGGTCGCCGCACGCGCCTCGTGCACGGTGTCGAAGACCGGCAGGCCGAGATGCTCCGAGCCGCCCTTGCCCGGGGTCACGCCGCCGACCATCCTGGTGCCGTAGGCGATCGCCT
>CAZAEP010000142.1:0-7163 GCA_964484045.1 uncultured Sphingomonadales bacterium | reverse complement strand
TCTGCTCGCCACCCCTGCCCCGGCCATGGCCCAGAAGGGCAACGCGGCGGCCCCCCTCGTGCGGCAGCTCCCCCAAAGCCGGAGCGAGGTCCTGCTCTCCTATGCGCCGGTGGTCAAGAAGGTCGTGCCGGCGGTGGTCAATATCTACGCCGCCCGCACGGTGGCGGTGCGCAGCCCGCTTTTCGAGAGTCCCTTCGTGCGCCGCTTTCTCGGCCCGGATTTCAGCTTCGGTATTCCGCGCGAACGTGTCGAACGCTCGCTCGGCTCCGGCGTCATCGTGCGGCCCGAAGGCATCGTCGTCACCAACAATCACGTCATCGGCAAGGCGGATGTGATCAAGGTCGTGCTTGCCGACCGGCGCGAATTCGACGCCGAGGTGATCCTCGCCGACCCCCGCACCGATCTCGCGGTGCTGCGCCTGAAAGCCGGGGACGAGACCTTCCCCGCCGCGCCTCTGGCCGAAAGGGACGATGCCGAGGTCGGTGATATCGTGCTCGCCATCGGCAATCCCTTCGGCATCGGACAGACGGTGACCGCCGGCATCGTTTCGGCCACCGCCCGCACGCAGATCGGCATCAACGATTACGGCTTCTTCCTGCAGACCGACGCCGCGGTCAATCCCGGCAATTCGGGCGGCCCGCTGGTCGCCCTCACGGGCAGGATCATCGGCATCAACACGGCGATCTACACGCGTACCGGCGACACCAGCGGCATCGGCTTCGCGATCCCGGCGAGCATGGTGCGCACGGTGCTCCGGGCCGCCCTCGACGAGGGCGAGATCGTCCGTCCCTGGCTCGGACTTTCCGGCCAGCCGGTGACCGCGGACCTCGCGGAGGCCCTGGGACTCGATCGCCCCGGCGGCGTGCTCGTCGGCACGCTCTATGCGGATGGCCCGGCCGCCCGCGCCGGCATCAGGACCGGTGACGTGATCCTCGGAATCGACGGCGAAGACGTGCCCGACGATCGCGCATTGCGCTTCCGCGTCGCCACCCACCCGGCGGGATCGACCGTCACGCTGACGGTGATGCGCGACGGCGAGGAGCTCGCGATTCCGGTCACCCTCGAGCTTCTGCCCGATACGCCCGAGCGCCGGATCACGAAGCTCACCGGCCCGCACCCCTTCCAGGGCGTGACCATCGGCAATCTCTCGCCGCGCTTCGCCGACGAACTGGGGCTCGACCCCATGCGCACCGGCGTCATCGTGCTCGAGGTCGATCCCCGCTCGCCGGCCGGCCGGGTCGGTTACGTGCGTCCCGGCGATATCCTCGTCAATGTGCAGAACCGGCGCATCGAGAGCGTCGCCGACGTCGTCATCGTCGCCAAACAGCCGTGGGAGACCTGGCTCTATCGCATCCGTCGCGGCAATCAGCTTCTCGACTGCGCCGTGTTCCGCAACGGCGCGGTGGAGTGCCGCCGCGCCCGCTGAGACGGGATGACCCCCATGCGAGCAGGACCATGAGCGATCTCTTCGCGAGCGCCGGGCTGGACGAGAGCGCCCCACGGCCGCTCGCCGACCGGCTGCGCCCGACGCGGCTTGCGGACGTGGTCGGACAGGACCATCTCCTCGGCGCGCAAGGCCCGCTCGGGCGCATGGTCGCCGGCGGCAAGCTCGCCTCGCTCGTCTTCTGGGGCCCGCCGGGGACGGGGAAGACCACCATCGCGCGCCTTCTCGCCGGCGTCGCCGATCTCGAATTCGTGCAGATCTCGGCCATCTTTTCGGGTGTCGCGGATCTGAAGAAAATCTTCGCGGCCGCACGGGCGCGGCGGCAGGCGGGGCGGGGCACGCTTCTCTTCGTCGACGAGATCCATCGCTTCAACCGCGCCCAGCAGGATGGATTCCTGCCCTATGTCGAGGACGGCACTGTTGTTATCGACGCCGCGACCACCGAGAATCCCTCCTTCGAGCTCAATGGCGCGCTTCTTTCGCGGCTCCAGGTGCTGGTGCTCAAGCGGCTCGACGAGACGGCGCTCGAGATCCTGCTCGGTCGCGCCGAAGAGCATGTCGGGCGCCCGCTGCCGCTTACCGCGGAGGCGCGTCGCACGCTCATCGCCATGGCCGATGGCGACGGGCGCCATGTGCTCAATGCGGCGGAAGCGATCTTCGACCTCGCGGGCGACCGGACGCTCGACGCGGACGACCTCGTGCGCCTCGAGATGCGTCGCGCACCGGCCTATGACAAGGATCGCGAGGAGCACTACAATCTCATCTCGGCGCTGCACAAGTCCCTGCGCGGCTCCGACCCGGATGCGGCACTCTACTGGTTCGCGCGGATGGTCGAGGGCGGCGAGGATCCGCTCTATATCGCCCGGCGCCTCATCCGTTTCGCGAGCGAGGATGTCGGCCTCGCCGATCCGCAGGCGCTCCCCCAGGCGCTTGCCGCGCGCGAGGCCTATGCCACCTTGGGCTCGCCGGAGGGCGAGCTCGCCCTCGTGCAGGCGCTCGTCTATCTCGCCACGGCGCCGAAGTCGAACGCGCTCTACCGGGCCGAAAAGGGCGCCCGCAAGGCCGCGCGCGCGAGCGGGTCGCTGCCGCCGCCCGCCCATATCCTCAATGCGCCGACGAAGCTCATGAAGGAGCTCGGCTACGGCGAGGGCTATCAGTATGACCATGACCTCGACGAGGGCTTCTCGGGCGCCGATTATTTCCCCGAGGGTCTCGCCCGGCAGCGCTTCTATGCCCCCATCGATCGCGGTTTCGAGCGCGAGGTGCGAAAACGCCTCGCCTACTGGGACAAGCTGCGGCGGGCGGCGCGACAAAAATAGCTTGCCGCCCGGTGGCCTCTGGTGCGCCGAGGCCTCGCTCTTTATATCGAGCCCATGAATGGACTGATCGTATTCGACTGCGACGGCACGCTGGTGGACAGCCAGCGGACGATCATCGGCGCCGTCAGGACCGCCTTCGCCGACGGCGACCTGCCGGTACCGACGGACGAGGCGATCCGGCGCATCGTCGGACTGTCCCTGCCCGAAGCGATGCGCGCACTGCTCCCCGACATCGCACCCGGCGACATCCCGGCCTTCGTCGCGCGCTATCGCGCCGCCTTCCTCGCCTATCGCGCTCGCCACGGTGCGGCGCTCGAGCCGCTCTTTCCCGGCATCCGCGAGGCCCTGATCGCACTCGACGCGCAAGGCTATCGCCTCGCCGTCGCCACCGGAAAATCGCGGCGCGGGCTCGAGGCGACGCTCGGCCAACATGATCTGCTCGACCTGTTCGTCGCGCTCGAGACATCGGACGGACATCCCTCGAAACCGCACCCGGCGATGCTCGAGGCCGCCATGGCCGCGGCCGATGCGGCGCCGCACCAGACGATCGTGATCGGCGATACGAGCTATGATATGCTGATGGCGAACGCCGCCGGCGCCCACGGAATCGGTGTCGCCTGGGGATATCATCCCGCGGCCGAGCTCGTCGAGGCGGGAGCCACGGCGATCGCCGCCCATGCGGAAGAGCTTGTCGACACCATCGTCGCCACCCTGGAACGGGCCGAGCCATGACGCGAGAACCGCAGACCACCCCGCAGAACGAGACCCCGGTCGACCGCCTGCGCTTCCTGCTCATTGCCGGCGTGCTGCTCGCCTTCGCCCTTCTCGACTATCTTGTCATGGGGACGATGCGCTTCATCGGGGCGAGCGGGCTTCTGACCGCGCTCTATACGGTGCTCGCCTTTCTGTTGCTGGTTTTCGTCGTCGCCGCGCTGGTGTCGCTCGCCTGCTACGGCAATCGCCGGCTGGCCCGCGCGGTCGTCCGCCGGGTGCAATATCTCAAGGACGCCTGGGGGGTGCCGATGCGCTATCTCGGCCTCGGCGGCTTTCGCGTCGAGAGCGCCAGCGACGAGGCGCGCATGGCCTCGCGCCGTGTCCGCCTGCGCCAGGAGCGGCGCCGCTATGCGCGCCAGCACCGCGAGAAGGGCGACTGAACGGGCATGCGCCGGTTCTACAGAGAGGTTGCCGTCGAGGCGCGCCCGCAGGGCCATGCGCTCCTGCTCGACGGCCGTCCCGTGCGCACACCGGCAAAAGCGCTCTTTCTCGCCCCCAACGCCGCCGTCGCCGAGGCCGCAGCGGCGGAATGGCGCGATCAGGGTCCGCGTATCCACCCCCCCGACATGCCGATGACGCGCTTCGTGAATTCAGTCATCGACCATGTGATGCCGCAGCGGACCGGGGTCATCGACCGGATCGCCGCCTATGGCGCCACCGACCTTCTCTGCTACCGTGCCGAAGCGCCCGAGGCGCTGGTCGCGCGCCAGAAGGACCTGTGGGATCCGCCGCTCGCTTGGATCGCGAAGACGCACGACATCGTGCTCCGCGTCACCGACGGCGTGCGTCCGATCACCCAGGACGCGACGGCGCTCGAGCGCCTGCGCGAGCGCATTGCCGCGCTCGACCCCTGGCACCTCGCCGGCCTCGAGAACGCCACCACCGTCACCGGGTCCGTCGTTCTCGCCCTCGCGCTTTTCGAGGGTGAACTCGATGTCGAGCGCGCCTGGACGGCGGCAAGCGTCGACGAGGACCATCAGGCCGCGATCTGGGGCACCGACGCGGACGCGGCACGGCGCCGCGAGAGCCTCAAGCGCGAGCTCGACGAAACGGCCCGCTGGCTCGATCTGCTCGCGGACTGACCGGCGATGGAGGCCGCCGGACCGGAAAAAGACCTTCTGCTTCGCCTCCTGCGCATCGCCGTCGCGGCCGTCCATCCCGACTGCGTCCTGCCGGCGGCGCTTCCCCGACGCCCGCCGCCGGGCCGCACATTGGTGCTCGGCGCCGGCAAGGCCGCCGCGGCAATGGCGGCATGCCTCGCGCGCCATCTCGATCCGCCGTTTGCGGGGGCGGTCGTCGTGCCCCATGGCCATGCGCTTTCGGCGCCGGGCGGCGGCATCGAGCTTCTCGAGGCCGGCCACCCCCTGCCCGATGCCGGGAGCGTCGCGGCGGCCCGTCGCATGCACCATGAGGTGGCGCGGCTTGGTCCTGACGATCGCCTGATCTTCCTCGCTTCCGGCGGCGGCTCGGCCACGCTGACGCTGCCTGCGCCCGGGCTCTCGCTCGCCGAGAAGAGAGACATCGTCGACCATCTCCTCCGCCGTGGCGTGCCCATCGCCGTGATCAACGCCGTGCGCAAGCATCTTTCGGCGATCAAGGGCGGGCGGCTTGGTGCGGAGGCCGCGGCGCGCGGGGCGGAACTGTGGACATTGGCCATCTCGGACGTCGTCGGCGACGACCCGGCGGCAATCGCCTCGGGTCCGACGATTCCGGACCCCACCACCGTGGACGACGCGCGCGCCGCGCTGCGGATGGTCAAGGCGCCGCATGCGGCGGTCTGGGAGCGCCTGCTCGACGCGCCGGGAGCGGAAACCCCCGAACCGGGCGATGTCGCCGGCGAGACATGTCTGCTCGCCAGCGGCGCCATGGCACTCACCGCCGCCGCAAAGGCCGCGCGCGCGGCCGGCCATGCGGTCCACGACCTCGGCGACCGCATCGAGGGTGCGGCGCCGGACGTCGCCCGCGGGCACGCCGAATTGGCACGCCGCCTCAAGGCCGCGGGCGGGCGCCATCTCGTTCTTTCGGGGGGCGAGCTCACCGTGTGCCGCGACGGCGATACGGGCGGACGCGGCGGGCCCAATCTCGAATATCTGGCGGCGCTCGCCCTGGCGCTCGAGGGAGCGTCGGGCATCCATGCGCTGGCCGTCGACAGCGACGGCTTCGACGGCACGAGCGGGGCCGCCGGCGGGATCGTCGCCCCCGACAGCCTCGCCCGCGCGCGAGAACAGGGGCTCGATCCCGCCGCGCTGCTGGCCGCCCATGACAGCCGGCGCCTGTTCGCCGCCTTGGGCGATCTCGTCGAGACCGGGCCGACCGGCACCAATGTCAACGACCTGCGATTCATTCTGGTCGAGGGCGATGCGGACTGAGGCCGCTGGCCACCGGTGAAACGAGAGGATATAGAGGGGCGAGCATCCGGGCGGTGGGCCGTCGGCCGCACCTTCCGGATCCCTGTGCGAGGAAACGGGCCGCGGGAGGGGTCATGAAGGACGTCTTGCAGGAACTCGAACGACGCCGCGAACGGGCGCGCAAGGGCGGCGGCGAGAAGCGGATCGCCGCACAGCACGGGAAAGGCAAGCTGACCGCCCGCGAACGCCTCGAGGTCCTGCTCGACGAGGACTCGTTCGAGGAGTACGACCTTTTCGTCGAACACCGCTCGAGCGATTTCGGCATGGCGAAGAAGCGCATCCCGGGCGACGGCGTGGTCACCGGCTCGGGCACCATCAACGGCCGCCTCGTCTTCGTCTTCAGCCAGGACTTCACCGTCTTCGGCGGCTCGCTCAGCGAAGCCCACGCCGAGAAGATCTGCAAGATCATGGACATGGCGATGAAGGTGGGGGCGCCGGTGATCGGCCTCAACGATTCCGGCGGCGCCCGCATCCAGGAAGGCGTGGCCAGTCTCGCCGGCTATGCCGAGGTCTTCCAGCGCAATATTCTCGCCTCGGGCGTGATCCCGCAGCTTTCGGTGATCATGGGGCCGTGCGCCGGCGGCGCCGTCTATTCGCCGGCGATGACCGATTTCATCTTCATGGTGAAGAACACCTCCTACATGTTCGTCACCGGGCCCGACGTGGTGAAGACCGTCACCGGCGAGATGGTCAGCCACGAGGAACTCGGCGGCGCCGTCACCCACACCACCCGTTCCTCGGTTGCCGACATCGCCTTCGAGAACGATGTCGAGGCGCTCCTGCAGACGCGGCGGCTCGTCGACTTCCTCCCCTTGAGCAACCGCACGCCGCCGCCGCGCCGGCCGAGTTTCGACAAGCCCGAGCGCATCGAGAAATCGCTCGACACGATTGTGCCGTCGAACCCCAACAAGCCTTACGACATGCACGAGGTGATCACCAAGATCGTCGACGAGGGCGACTTCTTCGAGATCCAGCCCGATCATGCGAAGAACATCGTCACCGGTTTCGCGCGCATGGACGGGCGGACCGTCGGCATCGTCGCCAATCAGCCGATGGTGCTCGCCGGCTGCCTCGACATCGATTCCTCGAAAAAGGCGGCGCGCTTCGTACGCTTCTGCGACTGCTTCGCGATCCCCATCCTCACCTTCGTCGACGTGCCGGGCTTTCTCCCCGGCACGGCGCAGGAATATGGCGGCATCATCAAGCACGGCGCCAAGC
>CAZAEP010000141.1:4073-7169 GCA_964484045.1 uncultured Sphingomonadales bacterium | reverse complement strand
GAGGCCTTCGACACGGTGTCCGCCGCACGGCCGCCGGGCTTCGCGCCGGCGACATATGAGGGGGGACGCCGCATCGACCGGCGCGAGACCGAGCAGCTCCATCTCACCCTCGGCTTTCCCTCGGTGGCCTTCGACGATCCCGATTACTATGCGGTGCAGGTGCTTTCGACGATCCTCGGCGGCGGCATGTCCTCGCGCCTCTTTCAGGAGATTCGCGAGACCCGCGGGCTCGCCTATTCGATCTACTCCTTTACCGCCTCGCATGCCGACACCGGCCTGTTCGGCATCTATGCCGGCTCCTCGCCCGAGGTCGCGGACGAGCTCGTCCGCCTGACCGCCGAGGAGACGCGAAAAGTGGCCGATGCGGTCGAGCCGCCGGAGCTCGAGCGGGCGCGGGCGCAACTCAAGGCGGGACTCCTGATGTCGCTCGAAAGCACCTCGTCGCGGATCGAGCAACTCGCGCGGCAGGTGCTCATCTTCGACCGCGTCATCGGCATCGACGAGCTCGTCGCTCATGTCGATGCGGTCGATCCGGGGGCCGTGTCCCGCGCCGCCGAACGCATGCTGAATGCGGGCTCGCCGAGCATCGCGAGCGTCGGCCCCACGGGAACCCTGCCCGATTACGACCGGCTCGCGGCTCTCTTCCGGTAAAGGCGCAGTGCTCCGGGCGCCGGCGTCGCCCGCGGCGGGTGCGCGAGCGCCGATCGGAGAACGATCACCACCGACAGCAGGAGGGCCGTCGCGACGGCCTCGAGCAGGGCCGCATGGCCCAGCCATTCGAGTCCCGCGCGAAGCATCTCGGGCGCCTCCGCCGCGTCCGCGAGACGAAGCCGGATTGCGGCAAGGGACGGCAGGCCGAGGGCGCCGCTCAGGGTCAGTCCCCACCACCAGCGCAGGCGCAGGAGGAGCGACGCCTCGACATGCGGGCCCAAAGCGCGGCTGTCGATCACGCCCTCCATGAGCTCGCGCAGAATGCGGAACGGCCAGATCCAGTTCACGACGGGGATGCACCAGGCGAGGACGGCCTCGCGCGGCGTGTAGCCCATGGGGAAGCCTTCGGCGAGGAGGCGTTCATAACTGCCGTGGAGCCAATG
The DNA here is from genome assembly GCA_964484045.1 of uncultured Sphingomonadales bacterium. GTDB lineage: Bacteria > Pseudomonadota > Alphaproteobacteria > Sphingomonadales > Rhodothalassiaceae > J134. Next base: position 6,075 of record CAZAEP010000141.1, on the reverse strand, counting down.
CAGAAAGGCGAGACCGGCAAGGAGCGAGACGCCGGCCACCATGCCGAGGACGGGGAGCAGGCTCGCCGCGAGCGCATCGGCCGAGGCCGCCGGACGGGTCGTGGCGCGGAAGGCTTCCGCGGCGAGGGCAAGGAACCCGAGGCAGATGGCGGCGAGGGCGACGGGAACGATGCGGCCGCGCCGGGGGCCGGGATCGCCGCCTCTCATGACAGGCGGCAGTCCAGGATCTTCCCGCCGAAGACCGCGCCGATCAGCAGCCGGTCGTCGACATGGACCGCCACCGAGGCGGCCGAGAGCGTCCCGCCCCGGTCGAGAAAGACGGTGCGCCACGCCGGCACCGACCTGTCGCGCCAGTCGATCCGCATCACTTCGGACGGCGAGGGGGCCTGCGATCCTCCGAGTCGCGCGCTGATGGCGAGCAGATCGGGATGACCGGCGGCCCAGAGCACGCCGTCTGCGTCCATGCTCAGATTGTCGACGCCCATCGGCACCGCGCGCCGCCACAACTTTCCGAGCCCGCCGCTGCCCGGCAGGCGCCGGAAGGCGGTGACGGCGCGACCGGTGATCTCGGCGACGAAGATGCGCTCGCCCGCGGCGTCGCGCGCGATGCCGTTGGCCATCCGCAAGCCCCCGGCGACCGGTCGGGCGCGCACCCCGTCAAAATGGACGACATCGGCCAGAGGCAGCATCAGATAGCCTTCGAGGATCCGCCCGAGCGCGGATCGCGAGCCGTAAAGATTGGTGAGATAGAAGCTGCGCGGTCCCACCGCGACGATGTCATTGGGGTCGATGAAGGCGCGCGACCGGATGGTCTCGAGATGGACGAGGCGCCGGCCTTCGTCCGTGATGCGGAAGATCTCGACGCTGTGCGAGGCGCCGTCGCGCCCGTGATTGACCACGAAGAGCCGCCGCTCGCCCGCGGGCCCGATCCAGAGATCGAGCCCGTGGGGGAAGAAGGTCTCGGGAGGCAGGGGCGTGAGCCGTCGCGGTATCGCGTCCGCTCCGGTCGCAAGCGGCAGCAGCAGGATGGCGCCATTCGGCGGCGAGCCCGCCCGCATCACGCCGAGGCGGTCGGCGCTCGTCACATAGGCCAGCGACCGCGCGCGATCGATGACGATGTCCTCGGGGCCGTCGAACCCGGCGACGGCGCGGCACGGTCCGGGGCGGACCGGCGTCAGTTGGCGCAAGAGGCCGGCGGTCTCGACGAAGCGCCAGACGGCGAGCGCAAGCACGCCCGCCGCGACGACCGCGGCGATCCGGCGCGGGGAGATGCGTCGGCGGGTCGGCATGGGCCCTGTCCTCCCTTTCAACCCTCGTCGCGTCCACTCTAGGACGAGGCGGTGCGGGCCGCCAGACACCGCGGCGGTTTAGCCATTGCAATCGCGCCGCGCCCTCGCTAAACCGGCTCGACGGCCAGAGGTGGCGCCATGGCGACACCCCGTGCCGTGACGTGACGGCCTGTCGCATCCACAAGATGCCGGCCGGCCTTTAATCAGTGGCGATCACATTGCGCACCGGTTTGCAGCTTTGCCGCAGGGCGGCACAGGGGAGGCTCAGGGATCGAGGGAATGGGCAGCAACGCGACGACGCTTGATCAACCCGGCAACGGCGCGGCCACACGCCGGGATTTTCTCTATATCGCAACCACGGGACTTGGCGCTGTCGGCGCGGCGGCCGCGCTGTGGCCGTTCATCGACCAGATGAATCCGGCGCAGGACACGCTCGCCCTGTCCTCGACCGAGGTCGATCTGACACCGGTGCAGCCCGGTCAGCAGATCGTCGTCAAATGGCGCGGCAAGCCGGTCTTCGTGGTCAATCGTACCGGGCGCATGATCGAGGAAGCGCGCAAGGTGCCCGTCGACAGTCTGCGCGATCCCGAGCCCGACGAGGCGCGCGTGAAGCCGGGGCACGACAACTGGCTGATCATGGTGGGCGTCTGCACCCATCTCGGCTGCATCCCCATCGGTCCCCACGAAGGCGGCTATGACGGCTGGTTCTGTCC
>CAZAEP010000141.1:0-4063 GCA_964484045.1 uncultured Sphingomonadales bacterium | reverse complement strand
TGGCTCGCACTACGACAGCGCGGCCCGTATTCGCAAGGGACCGGCGCCGAAGAATCTGGTCATTCCCGAGTACGAGTTCACGACCCCCGACCGCGTTCGCATCGGCTGAGGATGAAATCCATGTCCACGGGAAGCTTTCAACCCAAGAACAAGGCTGTGCGCTGGTTCGAGGAGCGCCTGCCGATCCTGTCGCTGCTCCATGGCACGCTGGTCGCCTATCCGGAGCCGCGCAATCTGAATTACTGGTGGAATTTCGGCTCGCTCGCCGGGTTTGCCCTGGTGCTGCAGATTCTCACCGGCGTCGTGCTCGCCATGCACTACATTCCGGCGACCGGCCTCGCCTTCGATTCGGTCGAGCGCATCATGCGCGACGTGAACTACGGCTGGCTTCTGCGCTATCTGCACGCCAACGGCGCCTCGATGTTCTTCCTCGTCGTCTATGTCCACATTTTCCGCGGCCTCTATTACGGCTCCTACAAGGCGCCGCGCGAGGTGCTGTGGATGCTCGGCCTCGTCATCCTGCTCCTGATGATGGCCACCGCCTTCATGGGCTATGTCCTGCCCTGGGGGCAGATGAGCTTCTGGGCGGCGACGGTGATCACCAATCTGTTCTCCGCGATCCCCGGCGTCGGCGATGAGATCGTGCGCTGGCTGTGGGGCGGCTTCTCGGTCGACCAGCCGACCCTGCAGCGGTTCTTCTCGCTGCACTATCTGCTTCCCTTCCTGATCGTCGGCGTCGTCATCCTGCATATCTGGGCGCTGCACATTCCGGGCTCGAACAATCCGCTCGGCATCGACGTCAAGGGACCGCAGGATCAGGTGCCCTTCCATCCCTATTACACGGCCAAGGACGCCTTCGGCCTGGGGATCTTCCTGATCGTGCTCGGCCTCTTCGTCTTCTACATGCCGAACGCGCTGGGGCATCCGGACAACTACATCCCCGCCAATCCGATGGTGACGCCGCCGCATATCGTGCCGGAATGGTACTTCCTGCCCTTCTATGCGATCCTGCGCGCCTTCACCTTCAATATCGGTCCCATCCCGGCGAAGCTTCTGGGCGTGATCGCGATGTTCGGGTCGATCCTGATCCTCTTCTTCCTGCCCTGGCTCGATCGCTCGCCCGTGCGCTCGGCGACCTTCCGCCCCGTCTACAGGAGGACGTTCTGGCTTCTCGTGGTCACCGGCATCGGTCTCGGCTGGGTCGGTGCCAATCCGCCCGATCGCCGGCTCATCGACTTCGGCCCCGATACCGATGCCATCGCGGCGCAGGTGGTGGCGGCCTATGGCGAGAGCCACAACGGGGCGGCGCCTGCGGGCGATCTCGATTCGCTTGACGGGCTGCACCGGATCGCGATCGAGGCGGGCATGAGCGAACGCGAGTTCGAGGCGCTGGTCGCGGAGGAGCACGTCACCTTCGACATGGTCCATCTGGGGCAGATCCTCACCTTCTACTATTTCTTCCACTTTCTGATCCTGCTGCCCTTCATCATCCCGCGCGTCGAACGGCCGCGGCCCCTGCCCGAAAGCATCGCGGCGGCTGTCCTCAAGCCCAAGGCCGCCTCGGCCGCAGCGCAATGACCGGTGGGAGGAAGCAGATGACGAGCAAGTTCAAACTCCTAGCAGTCGGTTTCGTGGCCGCGCTCACCTTGAGCGCCAGCGCCATGGCGGCCGAGGCGGAGCCCCCGTTCAGGGATGCCGGTTTCTCCTTCGAAGGCCCCTTCGGGACCTATGACCGGGCAGCCGCACAGCGGGGTCTGCAGGTGTTCCGACAGGTCTGCTCGGGCTGCCATTCATTGAAATATCTCGCTTTTCGCAATCTTACGGACCTCGGCTATTCGGTCGAGCAGGCGAAGGCGATCGCGGCCGAGTATCAGATCGAGGACGGTCCCGACGACAGTGGCGAGATGTTCATGCGGCCGGGCCGGCTGAGCGACCATATGCCGTCGCCGTTCGCCAATGAGGTGGTGGCGCGCCTGGCCAACAACGGGGCCCTGCCGCCGGATCTTTCGCTGATCGTCAAGGCGCGCGAGGGCGGCGCGGACTATGTCTATTCGCTGCTGACCGGGTATGGCGACCCGCCCCCGGGCGAGGTCCTGCGTCCCGGCCAGTACTGGAACGCCTATTTCCGCGGCCACAAGCTCGCCATGCCGCAGCCGCTGTTCGACGGCGTGGTCTCCTATGAGGACGGCACCGAGCCGACGCTCGAGCAGGAGGCAAAGGACATCGTGACCTTCCTCGCCTGGGTCGCCGAGCCGCATATGGAAGCGCGCAAGGAGATGGGGCTCTCCTTCCTCATCTACATGGCGGCCTTCGCGGTGCTGCTCTATCTCACCAACAAGCGCATCTGGCGTCCGGTGAAGGAGGGCTTCAACCCACTCGGCGAGAAATAGCCGCGCCTGCGGGCAGGAGGCGGAAGGTCCGGGGCAGCGGATGCCGGCGGCCGTCCGCGTCCCAGATCAGCACGCGCTCGGGCGCCACGGGCCCCGGCATCCGGCAGCGGGCGGGAAGCACGGGCCGGAAGCCGGCACGGCCGTAATAGGCGACGTCACCGATGAGGAAGACGGGCCCGCGTCCGCTTTCGTGAGCGGCCGCGGTGCCGTGCCGAAGCAGCGCCGTGCCGACGCCGCTGCCGCGCGCTTCGGGAGAAACCGCCAGGGGGCCGAGAAGCAGCGCCTCGCCGGCGCGCCCGTCGCCGAGAAGCGTGATCGGCCAGAAGCGCACCGAGCCGAGCAGCCGGGCGCCCTCGCGCATGACGAAGCCCAGCTCGGCAATCGGGGCGACGCCGTCGCGGAAGCGATAGGCGGTCCGCTGCCGCCGATCGGCTCCGAAGGTGAGATCGAGCAAGCGCTCGATCTCCGGTCCGTCCGCAGGCTGTTCCCGGTCAATCTCCGACATGGCTCCGTCCGTCGCGGTGAGAAGCGCGCATCTATAACCGATGTGCCCGCGGGGGGCAAAAGCCGTGATGCGCACAGGGCGTCGCGACGGGCGCCGGTTCCTACCAGTCGATCTGACCGCGGACGCCGAAGGCGTTGGCCGAGAAATCCGGGCGCAGGCCGCCGGCGGGCGTGCGTTTCACGCGCTCGGGGCTGTTCGACACCCTGATATGCGCATAATTGACGAGAAAGCGGACATGGCTGACCGGGATCCAGGTGAGCCCGAGATTGAGGCTGTACTGCCCGCCGCCGATGATGGCCGCCTTGCGGTCGCTGAGATCGATCCAGTCGACGCCGGCATTGATCTGCAGCGCGCCATAGCCTCCCGCGCCCAGGGGACGCAGGGGCTTCGTGCGGTCCCAGGCGCCCTTCGAGGGCTTGTAGGCCTGCGCCTCGCCGGTCAGGAACCAGCCGAGGGTGGCGTAGCCGCCCTGGAAGTCGGCGTGGTCCCGAGCGCCCGGCATGGCGCCGTTCAGGAAGTTCGTCATGTCGCGCCCGTACTCGCCCGCGAAACTGAAGGCGTCGTGCCGTGCCGCGACTTCGGCGCCGAGGAAGACGCTGCTTTCGACCGGCATCGTTCCCGTATTGAGGAATCGGCTGTCGGTGGTGTGCAGGAAGGGGCGCTGGCGCAGGCGTGCGGGAGCGGCGCCCTGGTCGCGGAATTCCACCGAACCGCCGAGATGCACGAAGCCGTCCGCGACGGGAAGGGTATAGTGGGCGCGCGAGGCCAGGATATAGCCGCTTTTCTCGTCGCTGCCGCTTAGTCCGCCGTTCGAGTAGACGCCGCTCTTCCAATGCCAGTTTCCGCCATGGAGATTGACGCTGACCCCGAGCTCGCGGGAGAAGGCGAAGGCGTCGGTGAAGGCGGCGCGCTCCATGAAGGTGATGAAGCGCGAGGAGGTCTGCTCGTTCATCGACACCGGCGTCTTCTGATTGCCGATGATGATGCCGATGCCGTGAAAGCCCTTGTATTCGAGATAGGCGTCGGTGACGTCCACCTCGTTGTTCGCGAAATCGGCTTCGAACTTGTATTTCCAGTCGGCGATCTCGCCCTCGACGCCCAGCCGTGCGCGGCGGAATTCGGTGGTCGTGCCGAGGCCGCGGTCGGGCGCGAAGTCGCCCGGGGTCGT
>CAZAEP010000140.1:0-7187 GCA_964484045.1 uncultured Sphingomonadales bacterium | reverse complement strand
CGTTCGAGGAGGCCGCCTGCGCATCGCCCCTGCCGCGCGCCTATCAGTGGGCCGACGGCTCGGCCTATGTGAACCATGTGGCGCTGGTGCGCCGGGCGCGCGGAGCCGAGATGCCGGCAAGCTTCTGGGAGGATCCCCTGATGTATCAGGGCGGCTCCGACAGCTTTCTCGGTCCGCGAGAGCCGATCATGGTGGCGGACGAGGCGTGGGGCATCGATTTCGAGGCCGAGATCGCGATCGTGACCGATGACGTGCCGATGGGGGTGAGCGTCGCCGATGCCGGTCGGCATGTGCGGCTTCTCGTGCTGGTCAACGACGTCTCGCTGCGCAACCTCATCCCCGGCGAGCTCGCCAAGGGCTTCGGCTTTTTCCAGTCCAAACCCTCGTCGGCCTTCTCGCCGCTGGCGCTCACGCCTGACGAATTCGGCGATGCGTGGGACGGCGGCAAGCTCCACCTGCCGCTTCTCTCCTACCTCAACGACACGCCCTTCGGCCGGCCCGAGGCGGGCGTCGACATGACCTTCGACTTCCCGCACCTCATCGCCCACGCGGCGAAGACGCGACCCCTCGGGGCAGGGAGCATCATCGGTTCGGGCACCGTCTCCAATCGCGATGCGGATGGCGGTCCCGGTCGTCCGATCGCCGAGGGCGGGCTCGGCTATAGCTGCATCGCCGAGCAGCGCATGGTCGAGACCATCCGCGACGGTGCGCCGAAGACGCCCTTCCTGCGTTTCGGCGATCGCGTGCGCATCGAGATGCTTGCGCCGGACGGCCGGAGCCTTTTCGGAGCCATCGATCAAGAGGTGGTGCGTCACGCGGGGTCGTAAGGCGCATTTGCGGCAATTCGAGCCAATTGAAACGCTTTCTTTGCAGGCTCCGATTTAGATTGGGTGAGGCCGTGACCTGTGTTAGGGACACGGCCTCGCGATCAGGCACTCCGGAGCAGGGAAGATCATGCAGATCACGACCGCGCACGGCCGCGTCGTCGACGTCAATCCCGATTACACGCTCGACCAGAACTGGGCGCATTATACGGCTGACGAGCATGATCGTTGGGACCGGCTCTATGCGCGGCAGTGCCGCCTGCTCGAGGGGCGGGCGGCGGACGCCTTTCTCGAAGGGTTGCATTCGCTCAAGCTCTCGGATGCCGGCATCCCGCGCTTCGACGAACTGAACGAGCGTCTGATGGCGCGCACCGGCTGGCAGGTGGTGGCGGTGCCCGACCTCGTGCCCGAGCGCATCTTCTTCGAACACCTTGCCAACCGGCGCTTTCCGGCGGGAAATTTCATCCGCAGCGAGGAGCAGTTCGACTACATCCAGGAGCCCGACGTCTTTCACGACGTCTTCGGTCATGTGCCGATGCTCGCCAACCCGGTTTTTGCCGATTTCATGCAGGCCTATGGCCAGGCGCTCCATGCGCTGGGAGACGAGGGGCTGCCCCGGCTTGCGCGGATCTACTGGTACACGACCGAGTTCGGCCTCCTGAAGGCCGCGGATGGCTTTCGCATCTACGGTGCCGGAATCCTTTCGAGCCCCGCGGAATCGGTGTTCTCGGTCGAGGATCCCTCGCCCAACCGAATCCATTTCGATCTCGAGCGTGTGCTCCGGACGGACTATCGCGTCGACGATTTTCAGGAGACCTATTTCGTGATCTCCGATTTCGACGAGTTGCTCTCCTCGGTCAACGGCGCGTTTCTTGAAAGCTGCGGGCGGGTGCGGGGTCTGCCCGTGGTCGATCGCGGAGCGCTGCTGCCGGGCGACAAGGTCTATACCCGCGGCACCGGAGCGCATGCGCGGCGCATCCGCAAGGCTGCCATCGCTTGACGACAACCGCCGGGACGGGCAAGCAATGGCGCCGCGCAGCCAGAAGTGCGCGGCGATCATGAAGACGGCTCCATGTCTCTCACGCTTTCGGTCATCATTCCCGTTCGTCCCGGCGAGCCCCATCTCGAGGCGCTCCGCACCGCGCTCGAGCGCGACGCGCGCGTCAGCGAGGTCCTCATCTGCTCCGAAGGGAGTCGGGCGAGGAGCCTCAATGCCGGCGCCGCCAGGGCGCGCGGCGACCTCCTGTGGTTTCTTCATGCCGACAGCCGGCTCGCCCCGGACACGGTGACGCGGCTCCATGCGGCGGCCGAACGCCATGCGCACGCGCTTCTCTTTTTCGACCTTGCCTTTCTCGGTGACGCGAGCCCGCTTACGCGTCTCAACCAATGGGGGGGCAATCTCCGGGCACGGCTTCTGCGCCTGCCCTTCGGCGATCAAGGGCTTGCCTGTCGCCGTGCGGTGTTCGAGCGGATCGGTCCCTATCCCGAGAACGTGCCTTATGGCGAGGATCACCTTCTCGTCTGGCGAGCGCATCAGGCGCGGGTGCCGGTGCGTCCGGTCGGCACCCCGCTCGGCACCTCGGCGCGCACCTATGCGCAGGAGGGATGGCTCCGGCTGACGCTGCGCTACCAGTATCGTTGGCTCCGGCAGGCCGCGCCCGAGGCGTGGCGGTTTGTGACGGGACGGCTGCGATGAGCGGAGCGATCGCCATCTTCGCCAAGACACCGGGGCTCACCCCGGCCAAGACGCGGCTTGCCGCGGCTGTGGGAACGTCCGCGGCCGAGGCTTTCTATCGTCTGGCGCTCAAGGCCGTGGAAGCAACGGTCGCGGCGGTCCTCGATCGCCATCCCGGCTGGACCGCCCGCTGGGCCGTCGCCGAACCGCACGGTGTCAATGACCCGCGCTGGGCCGGGTTCGGCGCACGGCATACGGGCGACGGAGGCCTCGGCACGCGCATGGCCCGCGTTTACGAACACCTGCGTCAGGACCATGGTCGGGCGCTTCTGATCGGAACCGACACGCCGCAGATGACGTCACGCCATCTTGACGCCGCGATCGATGCGCTCGCAGGAGATGATCTCGTCATCGGCCCGGCATCGGATGGGGGGTTCTGGCTCGTCGGCGGGAGGGTGCCGATCCGCGAAGAGGTCTGGACGCGCCCTCGCTATTCGGGGCCCTGTGCGCGTGGGGATCTGCTGGCGGCGCTGGCGGCGACGGGACTGCCTCAACCGGCATCGCTCGCGACGCTTACGGATGTCGATGAAATCGCGGATCTCGCGGTGATGCTCGCCGAGATGCCGCGCGCTCCCGGGCCGGCGCAGGCGGCCTGCATCGCCTGGGCACGGCCCTTCGTCGGCTAGATAGAGATGCCTCACTCCATCTGCGCCGGCAGCCAGAGTGCGATCTCGGGCCAGGCCATGACCAGTGCGAGGCCGAGGATCTGCAACAGCACGAAGGGCACGATGCCGGCATAGATGTGCTGCATCTTCACCCCTTCCGGCGCCACTCCCTTCATGTAGAAGAGCGCAAAGCCGAAGGGCGGAGTGAGAAAGCTGGTCTGCAGATTGACGGCGACCAGCACCGCGAACCAGGGAATGGTGAGCTCCGGCCAAGGCACGTGCCCGGCGAAATCGAGCGCCCGGATGACCGGGGCGAAGACCGGCAGCACGATGAGCGTGATCTGGATCCAGTCGAAGAAGAAGCCGAGCGCGAAGACGACCACCATCAGGATGAGAAGAATGCTCCATGGGCCGGCACCGAGATCCTGCACGAAGCGTATGATGAGATCGTGCCCGCCAAGCAGCGCGAAAACATAGGAAAAGGCGGTTGCGCCGACGAAGATGCCGAACAGCATGGCGGTGGTCAGCGTCGTGCGGTCCATCACCTCGCGCCAGCCCGCCCGGTCGAGCCGGCGCTTGAGGAGCGCAAGCGCGATCGCGCCCGCCGCGCCGACACCGCTTGCCTCGGTGGGAGTCGCGAAGCCGGCGAAGATCGAGCCCAGCACGAGGACGATGAGGATCACCGGCGGCACCAGACTCGAGGCCACCATGCGGGAGAGCGCCGCCCAGCTCTCCGGGCCCTCCGATCGTGGCATCGGCGGCGCCAGATGGGGCGCGAGATGCGATCGGGCGTAAATATAGAGGAGATAGAGGAGCGAGAGCAGAACGCCCGGCCCGACCGCGGCCATGAAGAGGGTTCCCACCGAGCTGCCGAGAAGATCGGCCATGACGACGAGCATGATCGAGGGCGGGATCAGGATGCCGAGCGTGCCCGAGGCGGCGATGGTGCCGGTGGCGAGACGCTTGTCATAGCCGCGATCGACCATCACGGGGAGCGCCATCAGGGTCATCATGACGACGCTGGCGCCGATGATGCCGGTGGTCGCCGCCATGATGATTCCGAGCAGGGTGACCGAGAGCGCAAGTCCACCCGGCACCCGGCGGGTGAGGACCTGCAATGTCTGCAGAAGATCGCGCGCGAGACCGCTTTTCTCGAGCGCCGTGCCCATGAGGATGAACATCGGGATGGCGACGAGAACGAGATTGTCCACCACCTCGCCGAAGATGCGTCCGACGACGAGAAAGAAGCTCAGATGATTTTCGATTCCGAGTGCGACGGCGAGCAGCCAGAAGGCGAGCCCCGTCCCGCCGAGGACGAAGGCCACCGGCAGGCCGGAAAAGAGGAAAACGGCGAGAACGACGAACATCCACAAGGGGAGAAGCTCGATCATCATCAGATGCGGTCCTCCTCGATATGGCTTTCCGCGGCCTCCCCATGGGCGAATCCGGTGGCTTCCGAGAGCTCCGTCGGTCCAAAGAGATAGACGCCGGCCTTGAGAAGACGTGCGAGACCCGCGAGGGCAAGAAGCGCAAAGCCGAGGAGCAGCACGGACTTGATGATCCAGCGCATCGGCAGGCCGGTGGGCGAGGGGCTCGTCTCGCCGCTCAGGATCGCGCGCAGCACATAATCGCCGCCGAACCAGAAGATGGCTGCACAGAAGGGCAGGAGCGTGAGAAGGAGCCCGAGAAATTCGATCCATGCCTTGGTGCGGGGCGAAAAGCGCTCGTGCAGCACTTCGATGCGCACATGTGCGCCCTCGAGATAGGCGAAACCCATGGCAAGGAGAAAAAGCGCTCCGTGCAGGTGCCATTCGAGCTCCTGCATCTTCGAGGAACTGGTGCCGAAGAAGCGGCGCAGGAGCACATCGGCGACGATGACGAGCATCAGGAGCGGCGCCAGCCACCCGGCCTGCCGCCCGATCCGGCGAACGGCGGCTTCGATACGCTCGGCGAACCGAAGGAGAGCCCTGCCCACCGCCCGCTACTCCCTGAGATAGCCGCGCTCGCGCCACACGGCATGCGCCTTGCGGAAGGCCTCGAGACTCTCCCAGCCGCGCCTGAAGTCGGCGTCCTCCGTGGCCAGCTCGGAGGCGACCTCGCCCCAGGCCTTTTTCAGCGCGGCAAGGATTTCGGGCGAGAAGCGGTGAAAGACGACGCCCCTGGTCTCGAGCTCCTTCATCGCACCGATCTGCAGCGCTTCGCCTTCGGAGAGGCCATAGCGGATGTTCTCCGAGCACACGGCCTCGATCTGCGCCTGTTGCGTCGGGCTCAGGCTCTTCCAGGCGTCGAGATTGATCATCAGTTCGAAGAAGGTCGATTGCTGGTGCCAGCCCGGAAAATAGTAATGTTTCGCAGCCTGATAAAAGCCCATCTTGAGATCGACCGCCGGCACCGAATATTCACTGCCGTCGATGGCCCCGAGCTCGAGCGCCTGGAAGATTTCGCCGCCCGAGAGGAGCTGCACGGAGGCTCCCAGCTTCTCGAGAACCTTGCCGCCGAGCCCGAAATAGCGCACGCGCAGACCCTTGAAGTCCGACACCTTTTCGATCGGTTTCTTGAACCATCCCGCGGCCTCGGGGGGCGAGATGCCGCAGATCAGGCTATGGATATTGTGGCGGTGATAGATCTCCTCGAAAATCTCACGCCCGCCGCCATAGTCGAACCAGGCGAGATATTCCGCCGCCGAGGGGCCGAAGGGCACGGCCGCGAAAAGCTGCAGCGCCGGCTCACGTCCGGCCCAGTAACCGGGCGTCGACCAGCCGGCCTCGATGGCGCCGTAGGAGACGGCGTCGAAGATCTCGAAGGGCGGGGTGAGCGCACCCGGCTCGTAAAAGCGCAATTCGATGTTTCCTCCCGAGACCGCGCGCGCCAGCCGCTCGATGCGCTTGCCCATCGAGCCGAGAATGACCAGCGAGGAGGGATAGGTCGAGGCCATGCGCCATCTCACCGGTGCGCCATCGGGCGTGCGCGCTTCTTCCCGGGGGGGCGTGCAGGAGGCGATCAGGATCGTGCACAACAGGCCGAGGCCGGCTCTCGACAAACGCATGGTGGTCACGTCCTCTTCTTGATTTTATAGGTCCTTAGCGGAGTTTTTTCAGGGATTGAGCGAGAAGGACATAGAGCTTGCCCATTTCCGAGGAGATGAGGGTGACGGAGAGCGTGCTGTGCGTGTCACGGCTCATCACCTGTTCCATCAGGGCCTCGAAGTCGCGGAAGTATTTGAGAACCGTGTCGCGGAATTCGCGATCGTGCTCGAACATGTCACGAATGCGCGCGCGGGTCTTGCGGTCGGCGAGCCGCACGGTGCGGCGCGAGAAGATCGAGCGATCGCCGGCGAGATAGCGCTGCCAGACATCGTCGGGGACCTCGGTCTCGAGGATCTTGTCGATATCGACGGCGGCCGACTGCAGGCTCTCGATCAGCAGCGACGAGGTGCGCACGAAGGCATCGCGCGAATTGGCCAGGATCCGGCGTTCGATCTCTTCGGACTTGTTGAGGAAGCTGGTGGCGCGGTGCACCAGCTTGTCCGACTGCTCGGCGAGCCGGGCCGCCATGCGCTCGCTTTCGGCGCCGGCTTCCGAGGCCGCCTCGCGGAGCGCGGCCACCGTCGACTCCAAAGTCCTGGTGATGCGGTCCTCGAGCTCGCTCACCTCGGCGCCGAACATGCTGTTCAACGTATCCATCGACTGGCCGACTTCGCGCAGCCCCTTGGCGATCGCCGCGGCAAGATGGGTCTCGAACGCCTCGCTCGACTCGCTCACACTCAGTTTCGCGGCTTCCGTGGCATCCTTCAGCCGTTCCGCGGTGTGGGCGAAATGCTGCGCCACGGCATCGAGTTCGCTCCTGGTCGAATCGCCCGCGAGGCGCATCGTGGCGGCCTTTTCCGCGACCATCTGTGCGGCCTCCGACAGACGCTCGGCGGCGGTGTTGGTGTCGGCGAGGATACGCTCGCGCTCGCCGCCGAAGGCGGTTGCCGCCTGGCCCAGCGATTCCGAGGACCGCTCGAGCACGTCCATCAGTCCC
>CAZAEP010000139.1:0-7193 GCA_964484045.1 uncultured Sphingomonadales bacterium | reverse complement strand
GCCGACGGCGAGAATGAGCCTGAAGAGCACGACGGTGTTGATCGTGTAGCCGAGCGCGTAAAGCAGAAGGATGCCGAAGAGGAAGGCGCCCGGGATCGAGATGCTGACCAATGTCGCCGACCGCCAGCCGAGCGCACCGACGATGACGATGGCGACCAGCGCGACCGCCGAGAGCACGGAGTTGCGCAGGGTGTCGAGAAAGTCGCCGACGAAAACGGACTTGTCGCCGAGAAACTCGTAGTGCACGTCCGCCGGCCAGCTCCCGGCCAGGCGCCGGGTCAGTTCCTTGGCGGCCTCGGCGGTCTCGACCGTATTGGTCTTGACCCGCTTGATGACCTCGATGGTGATCGCAGGGCGCCCGTTGAAGCGGGCGAGCGAGGTCGCATCCTTGAAGGTGCGCCGCGCCTCGCCGAGATCGGCAAGGGTCACGACGCCGTCGCGCGAGGTCTTGATGGGGAGCGCCGCAACGTCGCGGGCGTTCTCGAACAATCCGGGCACCTTGACGGCGAAGCGTGCGGTGCCGGTGTCGAGCGCACCTGCGGCGATCAGCCGGTTGTTGTTGCGGACCACACTCAGAAGTTCGCCGAGCGAGACATTGTAGCTTTCGAGCTTGCTCGGGTCGATGATGACCTCGAGCACCTCCTCGCGCTTGCCGCCCACCTGCGCCTCGAGCACCGAAGGGATGGCCTCGAGGCGATCCTTGAGATCCTCGGCGAGACGCACCATGGCGCGCTCGGGCGCGGTGCCGTAAAGGACGATGGTGAGAATGGGGGACTTGCCGGCGGAATATTCCTGCACGATCGGCTCTTCGGTCTCGTCCGGCAGGTCGGCCTTGCCGAGATCGATGGCTTCGCGGATATCGAGGAGGGCCTGATCGGGATCGGCGTCGCTCTGGAACTCGAGCACGATCGAGGCGCCGCCCTCGAATCCGTTCGAGGTCATCTCCTTGAGCCCGTCGAGCGACTGCAGATGCTTCTCCATCGGCTTGATGAGCATACGCTCGGCATCCTCGGGCGAGATGCCTTCATGGATGAGCTGCACCGAGAAGAAGGGGAACTGGACGTCGGGATTGTCTTCCTTGGGGATCACCGCATAGGCATAGGACCCGGCAATCAGGATCAGCACCAGGATGGAGAGAATCAGGCGTTTGTGATCGATGGCGGCCTTGATGATCCCGTTCATGCCCGGCCCCCCTCGACATCCGGGGCGATATCGACGGTCTGGCCGGCGGCGACGAACTCCTGGCCCACGGTGATGATGCGGGCGGGGTCGGGCAGGCCACTGACCCAGATGTCCTCACCCTCGTCGCTCAGGATGTCCACGGGATAAAAGGCGACCCGGCCGCGGGCGTCGACCGTCCGCACACCGAGCCGGCCACGATCATCGAGCACGAGCACGCTCGGCGAGATACGGTGCGCCTTCACGGTCTTCACCGGCACCTCGATATCGGCGCTCAGTCCCTCGCGCAACAGATGGTCGGGATTGGCGACGACGACCTCGATGCGGAAGGTGCGCGTGCGTTCGGTGGCGGTCGTGGCGATGTAGCGGATACGCCCGGTCAAGCGACCGCCCGTGGTCAGGCGCACGGTCGCCTCGGCGTCGGGGACCAGGGCGCCGACCTCGTTCTCGCCTACCTCCCCGACGACGAGGAAGGGATCCTCGTCAAGGAGACGGGCGCAGAGGCCGCCCTTCTGCAAATAATCGCCGACATTGGCCGGTCGGTCCTCGATGCGGCCCGCAAAGGGCGCGCGAATGGTCGTCTTTTCCAAGACGACCGCGGCCTGCTCCACCTGTGCCCGCGCGGCTTCGTAAAGCGCCTTGGCCTGCGCCACCTGGGTCGGCGAGCGATGGCCCTTTTTCGCCAGCGCGCGGGCGGCATCATATTCGAGCCGACGCTGCGCCATCAGCGCCCGCGCCTCGTTCAGCCGCGCGCGCCGGTCATCGGCGGAGAGTCGGCAGATCACGCTCCCGGCATCCACGCGCGCGCCTTTCTCGACCGGGGTGTCCTCGACCCGGCCTTCGACCTCCGCCTTCAGCTCGACCGCCCGGATCGCTTCGGTGCGGCCGCGGATCAGGACGTGCTGGGTGAAGGGCTCGGCGCCGATTTCGCGGACGCGAACGGCGAACCGCCCGGTCTCGCCGCCGGTTGCCGCCTCCGGCGTCTCACGGCTCGAGAACAGGACGCCCGAGCCCACCCAGAGGGCGAGCAGGAGCAGAATGCCCAGTGCAAGTTTGGTCGATTTTGTCATCACCATGTTCTACGTCGACCGGAAGGCCGACCTTCTCTCTCGCTGTCATGTCCCGCCGGCCGCGGGGGCCGGATCATGCAAACCGCCAAGCGTCCAATCTGGCGCCGATTATGGTTATTCTGCGGCTTCGATCGTATTGCCGAGCTCGCTCAGGAGCCGATCGCGGTGGTCCTTGAGAAAACCAAGGGCGGCCCGCTGCATGGCAACGCCATATTCGATGACGAATCGCGAAACCGGCGTGACATCCTCCTGCAGAAGAGCCGACAGTTCCTCGATCTTCCTGCCGTGCTGCGCGATCCGCTCATCGATCAGCGCCCGCACGCGATCCGGCGAGACCGCTTCCGCGAACAGCAGCGCGGCGAGAAATTCCGAGCGATGGCGATCCGGGCCGGGGTCCTTGCGCAGGGTCTCGGTCAGCGCCGCACGTCCGGCCGGCGTCAGGCTGTAGACCTTCTTGTCGGGGCGCTTGTCCTGCGCCTGTTCGCGACAGGTCACGAGCCCCTCCTCGGTGAGCTTGGTCAGGGCCGGATAGATCGAGCCGTAGCTCGCCTCGCTGAAGAAGCTGAAACTTCCTTCGGCCACCATCTTCTTGATTTCGTAGCCGCTGGCATCACCGAGAGCGAGAATGCCGAGGCAGAGCGTTCTTACATCCATATCCGGAATACTCCGACAGATACTATCACACCGATATATGTTATGGGGCGACGCGGGCCATTTGTAAAGGCTCGACCTTTCGGCACTCTTACCCGACGCCGCCTGTTTACCTTCCGCTAAACCGCCTGCGTCTATGCTGCGGTGATGCGAAACGAACATGTCATCGGTGCCGCGACGGCGAGGCGGGACGACGTCCCGGAGACCGCAGGCAGGGCGGGATGGCGGCGGGCCGCCCTGCGTGCGGGGGGGCTTCTCGCGCTCATGCTGGCGGGCGGATGCGGGTCGCTGGGACCGGCGCCGACAGACCTGTATGTCGGCGGGGCGGGAGGGGGCAACGCGGCGCGGCTCGCCGAACTGGCGCAGCGGACGACGGCGCTTGAAGAAGCGTCACGGCGGCACGATGAGGATCTCGCCCGCCTGCAGCAGGCGGTGCGCGCGGCCCTGGCCGACCGGGGGAGGCTGCGCGATGCACTGGCCGCCCTGAAGGGCGAAGTCGGGAAATCCGACGCCGCGCACGCGCGCCGGACGCTGGCTCTGGTGCGACGACTTGACGCTCTGAACGCTCGCCTCGAGGAACTCGAATCGATGGTCGGCGGGCTCAATCGCGCGGCCAGGGCGGCGGAGGACGAGGCACGGGCGGTGCGTGCCCTGATCAATCGCGCGGATGCAGAAAAGCTCGACGCCGAAGACGCCGCCGCCGCCAGTGCCGCCGAGGCGGCCGCTGCGGGAGATCAGTTCGGCCTTCATCTCGCGTCCTACCGTGATGCAGCGACGGCGCGCAAGGGCTGGCAGGTGCTGGTCGGGCAATATCCCGATCTCCTGCGCGGCCTCGAGCCGCGGCTCGAGGCCTTCGATCTCGGCACGCTCGGCGGGCATTATCTCCGCCTTGTCGCAGGCCCCTTTGCCGATGTCGCCCCTGCGCGCGACCGCTGCGCCGCGCTGCGTGCGGCCGGCGCCTTCTGCCAGGTCGCCGCCTTCAAAGGGCGGCCGCTCGGCTGAGCACACCCCTGCCCGCCAGGGATTGCCGGAAGAAATGCCGGAAACGGCTCATGACCGGTATGCCGGAACGCCCTTGCGGCGATCGTTCGGGAAGAAGGCCGGAGAGCGCGACGGCAAGCATTGCGACAAAGAACAGAAGGCCAAGGGAATGCGCGAGGAGGGACATCGGACACCTCGTGGTTCATGATTTGTTCCCTATCTTAGCCAATTCCGGATCAAAGGCAAGAACAAAACGCGTACGCGTTCCCGGCGGTGCAGGCCACGGCCGACGGCTCATGAAAAAGCGGACGGATCCGGCGACGTCCGGACGGGATATCGGGGGGATGAAGAAGGGATGGATGCCCCGGGAGGATTCGAACCCCCACTAACGGAACCAGAATCCGCTGTCCTACCATTAGACGACGGGGCAAACGCTGGCGCGCCTTATGAGCGATCCGGGGCCGATTTGTCAATGCCGTCGCGCGCGCCTTCGGGGCTGGCGCAAACGCCCGATGCGATGATATCGTGGCGCCAAGTGCCGGGCCATGCGGCCCGCGACCATGATGCGTATGAGACGGTGGATACAATGCTGCGAGACCCCGAGGGCAGGTCCGTGCCCGCATCGCACCCGGAGCGAAGGAACGCGGGGAGGAGTCACGGCCGGGCCGTCTACAGCGCCCTCGATCTCGGAACCAACAACTGCCGTTTGCTTATCGCCCGTCCGACACGCGGCGGCTTTCACGTCATCGACGCATTCTCGCGCATTGTCCGTCTCGGTGAGGGGCTGGCGCAGCGGGGGCGGCTGTCGGACGATGCGATGGACCGGGCCATAGAGGCGCTCGCGATCTGCGCTCGCAAGATCAGGCGTCGGCGCGTCACCTGCATGCGCTCGGTGGCCACGGAGGCTTGCCGTACGGCGACCAATCGCGATCACTTCCTCGAGCGGGTCAGGTCCGAAACGGGTCTCAATCTCGACATCATCTCGCCGGCGGAAGAGGCGCGTCTGGCGGTGGTCGGCTGTCAGACCCTGCTCGATCCGTCCTATTCCCACGCGCTCGTTTTCGACATCGGCGGCGGCAGCACGGAACTGATCCTGGTGCGTCGGCGCGGGGACGCCCGACTCGAGATGCTGGGCTGGACATCGATCCCTTTCGGGGTGGTCAACGTATCGGAGCGTTTCGATCGGAAGACGCTGGACGCCGGCGATTACGAAGCCATCGTCAGCACCGTGCGCCGCGAGCTCGACGCCTTTCGCGAGCGCATGCGGAGCGTGGCCGACCTGCGGCGGGAGCGCCATCTGCTTCTCGGGACCTCGGGAACCGTGACCACGCTGGCGAGTGTCGCGCTCGCACTGCCGCACTATGATCGCAGCCGTGTCGACGGTGCCTGGTTCGCCATCGACCAAGTGCGCGAACTCGGCCGCGCGGTGGCCCTGATGAGCTACGAAGAGCGACGGGCGCAACCCTGCATCGGGCCCGAGCGGGCGGATTACGTGTCGGCGGGCTGTGCCATCCTTGCCGCGATTCTCGACGCCTGGCCGTGCGATCGTCTGCGCGTCGCCGATCGCGGCATCCGCGAGGGCATCCTGCGCGGACTGATGGGAACCTCCCAGCTTGTCCGCAAGCGCCGCAATCGGGCGCGAGGTCGGACATGAGTCCGCCCGCACGTGGTTCCCGGGGCGGTCGGCGGCGTGGCCGGGTGCGTGTGCGCACCGCCCGCGGTCGGCGGCTGTCGTCGACGCGCTGGCTCGAGCGCCAGCTCAATGACCCCTATGTGCGTGAAGCGAAGCGACTCGGCTACCGCTCCCGCGCCGCTTTCAAGCTGATCGAGCTCGACGAGAAATACGGGCTCCTGAAAGGGGTGCACCGCGCCGTCGACCTGGGTGCCGCGCCGGGCGGCTGGACACAGGTGCTGGTGCAGAGGCTCGGACCCGGCGCCCGCATCGTCGCCGTCGATATAGCGGAATTCGAGCCCGTTGCGGGCGCGGACTGTCTGCGGCTCGATTTCCTCATGCCGCACGCGTCCGCACGCATCGCCGAGGCGCTCGGCGGTGCCGCCGATCTCGTGCTCTCGGACATGGCGGCGCCGACGACCGGGCACCGGCAGACCGATCACTTGCGCACGATGGCCCTGTGCGAGGCGGCCTTCGCCTTCGCAAGAGACGTTCTTGCGCCCGGCGGTGCATTTGTCGCCAAGGTGCTCGAAGGCGGTACGAGCGGCGAATTGCTCGTCGAGATGAAGCGGCACTTTCGCAAGGTACGCCATGCCAAGCCGCCGGCGAGTCGCCCGGAATCCGTGGAATGGTACGTGGTCGCGCAAGGCTTTTTCGGGAATCGGGACGAAGCCGGCGATGCCGCGGGCAAGCCCGGACGATAAAGCCGTTGGCTTTTCGCCGCGGGCGGTGGCATATAGGCGCGCAATCCGCGCCCACACAGTCCCCGACAGGAGCGATTGCAGTCCATGGACATTCGTCTCGGCCTCACCTTCGACGACGTCCTTCTCGTCCCCGCCGCCTCCGACGTGCTCCCCGGCGATGTCGATGTCGCGACGCATCTGACGAAGGACATTCGCCTGCACATCCCGTTGCTTTCGGCGGCGATGGACACGGTCACCGAAGCCGACCTCGCCATCGCCATGGCGCAGGCCGGCGGGATCGGTGTGCTCCATCGCAACAACACGCCCGCCGAACAGGCCGAGATGGTGCGGCAGGTCAAGAAGTTCGAGGCCGGGATGGTGGTCAATCCGGTGACCATGTATCCCGATCAGACATTGGCCGATGCGCTGGAACTGATGGCGAGGCACAAGATTTCGGGCATTCCCGTCGTCGAACGCGGTCGCGGCGCGGGTCCCAAGCGCCTGGTCGGTATCGTCACCAATCGCGATGTCCGCTTCGCCACCGATCCGGCGCAGCCGATCTCCGAGCTGATGACCCGGGAGGGACTGGTCACCGTTCCCGCCGGTGTCGACAAGGAGACCGCCAAGCGGCTCTTTCACCGCCATCGAATCGAAAAGCTGCTCGTCGTCGACGAGGACTTCCGCTGCATCGGGCTGATCACGGTGAAGGACATGGAGAAGGCGATCGCCTATCCCCATGCCGCGAAAGACGGGAACGGACGCCTGCGGGTCGCGGCAGCGACCACGGTGGGCGAGAAGGGGCTCGAGCGGGCGCGGGCGCTCATCGAGGCGGAATGCGATCTGATCGTGCTGGACACGGCGCATGGTCATTCGGCGCGGGTCGTGGCCGCGACGGAGCAGATCAAGCGCCTGTCGAACCGCGTACAGCTTCTTGCCGGCAATGTGGCGACGGCCGAG